>NZ_JAIUGR010000002.1:0-498577 GCF_020164695.1 Mesorhizobium sp. ESP6-5 | reverse complement strand
GGCACCGGCTCGGTGTCCGTGGCCGCCGGCAGCTACACCGACGCCGTCCTCAACCTCGGCGGCGCTGGCTCCGACACCGTCACCGTCGACACCCAGAATCCGACCCTGACCGTCGACATCGTCGACGGCGCCCTCAACGACGGCGACAACAGCTCGGTTGTCACCTTCACCTTCTCTGAGGCACCGGTTGGCTTCGACGCCTCCGACATTTCGGCAACCCACGGCACCGTCACCGGCCTGGCCGCCACGGGCGACCCGCTGGTCTTCACCGCCACCTTCACCGCCGACGACGGCTTCACCGGCACCGGCTCGGTGTCCGTGGCCGCCGGCAGCTACACCGACGCCGTCCTCAACCTCGGCGGCGCTGGCTCCGACACCGTTGCGATCGACAGGCTCAACCCGACCGTCGTGGTCGACGTCGTGGCGGCTTCGCTCAGCGACGGGACCCCCAGCTCGAACGTGACCTTCACGTTCAGCGAGGCGCCGGGCGCCAGCTTCACCGTGGGCGACATCACGCCGACGAACGGCACGATCACCGGCTTCACGCAGGATACCGCGACCACCTACCACGCCACCTTCACCGCAACAGACGGGGTTTCCGCGACTGGCTCGGTGTCCGTGGCCGCCGGCAGCTACACCGACACCGCCGGCAACGCCGGCAGTGCCGGCTCCGACACGGTTGCGATCGACAGGGAGAACCCTACATTTACGACTTGGACTTACGAGACGTCCGGCGGATCGAGCAAAAGGATTGTTGTGACAGGCGTTTCCGACGCGGTCTCTAGCTTTACCATCACCGATGCCGGAACACCGCTCACCTGGGCTTCGATAGTCAAGAACGGTTCCACTTGGACCTTTACAGATATCGCAAATGGGGCGCAGCTCCAAAACCACACGTTGACCGTAACTGCTACGGATCCAGCCGGGAACACGTTCTCGATAACGCATGCAGCTCCCGCCGGCACGTCCGGCGAGCCTATCAACCTTGCTCTCACCGACCCCTCGCATGAAAGCGCGCTCATCACCGTCACGGTGAAGGATGTGCCTTCGGGCTGGACCATCGACGGCGCGATCCACAACGCCGACGGAAGCTGGACGATCCAGACCAACGACCTGCACGGGCTGACCGTTACCACGCCGGCCAGTTTCACCGGGGCAGCCGTGCTCGATGTCGAGATGACCTGGATCAATGCCGACGGCACCACGGGCACCGCATCGATCGCCGATAATGTCGAGGCCTACGCACCGGGTTCGCCGATCTTTGCCTGGTCCGGCGACGACGTGCTGACCGGCTCGCACGGCAACGATCTCTTCGTCTTCTCGCAACCGATCGGCGCCGACACGGTGCACAATTTCGATGCCGCGGCCGACCAGATCGATCTCATCGGCTATAACGGATTGGCGGACTTCGCCGACCTCCAGACGCATATCGCCGACGATGCCAACGGCAATGCGGTGATCGCACTCGGCGACGGACAGTCGATCACGCTGGACGGCGTGCATTCGGGCGCACTCACAGCCAGTAATTTCGTGTTCGACCAGACGCCGATCGTCAACAATTCAGGCACCATGACGATCGGCGACGGCGCGTTGCTGCCGCTCAGCGGCATTATCAACAACAGCGGCCTCATCTCGCTCGACTCGGCCGGCGGCGATACACTGCTGCAGGTCATCCAGCACGGCGTGACCTTGCAGGGGGGCGGGCAGATCCTGCTGTCCGACAGCGCCGCCAACATGATTTCCGGCACAGGGCCGGACGTCACTCTGGTCAACGTCGACAACACGATCTCGGGCGCCGGTCAGCTGGGCGGCGGCATGCTCAGCCTCGACAACCAGGGCACCATCATCGCCACCGGCTCGCACGCGCTGGTCATCGATACCGGTGGCAGCGTCGTCACCAACTCCGGAACGCTCGAGGCAACGGGTTCTGGCGGCTTGACGGTCGCCGGCGGCCTGGCGAATTCAGGCATGCTCTGGGCCAATGGCGGCGACATCGTGATCCACGGCCAGGTTACCGGTGACGGCGATGCCACCATCGGCAATTTGTCGAAGCTGGAATTCGGCGGCGCCTCGTCAACGGACGTCACCTTCGGACACGACGCTGCCGGCACGCTGCAACTCGACGATTCCTTCGACTACAGCGGACGGATCGGGGGCATCACCAATGATGACAGGCTGGACCTCGGCGATATCCTGTTCGGTGCGGGAACGACGGCCGTCTATCAGGCAAACCAGGATGGCAGCGGCGGAACGCTGACCGTTTCGGACGGCACCCACGGCGCCGCGCTGCATCTGGTCGGCAATTATGATGCGAACGCCTTCAAGCTTGCCGATGACGGCCAGGGTCATACTGTCGTTTCGTACAATCCGGCGGAATTCACGCTGACCGGCATCGGCAATGGAGCGATTTCAAGCGACTTCGTGGTGTGAGCGAAAAGGGCCGCCGGCTACGGCGGCTCCCTGACCTGACGAGTATCGAGTGGGGTTCTGGAAGTGGATAGCAAGTCTCGAATTGTGAAGGATGCGCTTCGGGCATGCCGCCGCTATTTCCTGCTTGCGGCGGCGTTCAGCCTGGCGATCAACCTGCTCTACCTCGCTTCCCCCCTCTACATGCTGCAGATCTACGACCGGGTTGTCACCAGCGGCAGCGAAACCACGCTGGTGATGCTGACCCTGGTGTTGCTGGCAGCCTTCCTTTCGCTGGCGGGTCTCGACCTGGTCCGCGCCTGGATCCTGACGCGTGCCAGCGCCCGGCTCGACCGTCTGCTTTCGGCAAAGATCCTCGCCGCGTCCGTCGAGGCCCCATCGCCCGGTTCCTCGCCGAGCCAGCCGATCCGCGACTTCGATACGTTCAGGCAGGTCATCACCGGCAGCGGCATCCACGCTTTGTTCGATCTGCCATGGTCGCCCATCTACATCGGCATCATCTTCCTGCTGCATCCGTGGCTCGGCTTCTTCGCACTGGGCTGCTCGCTGCTCCTGATCGGCATGGCCGTGCTCAACGAGTATCTCGTGCGCTCGCCGCTGAAGCAGGCCAACGAGCTGGCGACGAACAACTATAACTTCACCGAGATGAGCCTCAGGAACTCCGAAGTCGTTCGCGCCATGGGGATGATCGACGGTCTCATCCGCCGCTGGGGGCGCGACCGCAACCTCGCGCTGCGGCGCCAGGCGGAGGCAAGCGACCGTGCCGCCTTGATGTCGGGCCTCATCCGGTTCCTGCGGCTCACCATGCAATCGCTGATCCTCGGCCTCGGCGCCTATCTGGTCATCGAACGGCAGATTACCGGCGGCACCATGTTCGCGGCGAGCCTCCTGCTGGGCAGGGGGTTGCAGCCTGTCGAGCAGATCGTCGGCCTCTGGCGCAGCCTGATCCTGGCGCGGGCAGCGTTGGCAAGGGTCGAGAGGCTGGTCGACGGGGGCGCGCGCAACGAAAGAGCGTTCAACCTGCCGAAGCCCAGCGGCATGATTTCCGTCGAGCAGGTAAGCTTTGCAATTCAAAGCCAGCAGAAAGTGCTTCTGCGCGACGTGTCGTTTCGGTTGGAAGCAGGCGAGGCGCTCGGAATCGTTGGCCCCTCCGGTGCCGGCAAGTCGACCCTGGCGCGCCACCTTGCCGGCGTCATGCAACCCAGTCGCGGCACAGTCAGGCTGGATGGCGCCGACCTGTCGCAATGGGGGCACGACGCATTAGGTGATCACATCGGCTACCTGCCGCAAGATATCGAACTCTTCTCCGATACCGTCGCCGCCAACATTGGGCGCTTCAAGGCCAATGTCGACCAGGAGGTGATCGAGGCCGCGCGGCTCGCCGGCGTACACGAGATGATTATCCGCCTGCCGCAGGGCTACGAGACGCAGATCGGGGAGGGCGGCGCCGTGCTGTCGGGAGGATATCGGCAACGGATTGCTCTTGCCCGGGCGGTGTTTGGAACGCCGAAACTGATCATTCTCGACGAGCCGAGTTCCAATCTCGACGCCGATGGCGATCGTGCGCTGAGCGACTGCGCGATCGAGCTCAAGCGCCGCGGCAGCACTGTTATCATCGTCTCGCACCGGCCCTCGACCTTGGCGAATGTCGACAAGATCCTGCTGTTGCGCGATGGCGCCGTCGAGGCGTTCGGCATGAGAAACGAGATCGTGGCGCTGCTCAACCAGCGCGCGGCTCCAATGGCGGTGGCGACCCAATGAGCTGTGGTCGGAGAGATCGATGAGCGACAGTGCCCTCACTTACCATAGCCTGCCTGGCGAGTCGGGCATCCTGGCTCCGGATTCCATCCGGGTGCCGGCCTATATTGGCCTGCTGATCATAATGGCCTTTTTCGGCATTTTCGGCGGCTGGGCGGCTTTTGCCCCTCTGAACGGTGCCGTGCTCGCCGATGCCATCGTCAAGGTGGAAGGCAATCGCAAGAGCGTCCAGCACTTCGACGGCGGTACGGTGAAGGAGATCCGCGTTAAGGATGGCGACGTCGTCAGGAAGGGCGACATAATGCTGAAGCTGGACGACACCAGGATTCGGTCCGAGTTCAATCTCTATGCCCAGCAATATGCACTGTTGCGCGCCACCGATGCCAGGATCCGCGCCGAATTGGACGGCAGCCAGGCGGTTGCCTTTCCCAAGGACATCCTCAAGGAGCACCAGGACTACCTCAAGGACGCAATGGCAAACCAGATCGCCGACCTGGAAAGCCAACGCGCCTCGATGGCCGGCGCAAGGCAGATCCTCGAACGGCGCATTGCCGAGCTCGAGGAGCAGATACGGGGCAAGCAGTCTCGGGTCGAATCCTACCGGGCCCAGCTCAAATCGACGATCGGCGAGAAGGCCAGCCTGTCGAAGCTGCTCAAGGCCGGTTTGACGACCCGCCCACGCGTCCTGGAACTGGAAAGGTCGGCCTCGGATTTGCAGGGCTTGATCGATGATAATCTCGGCGCCATCGGCGGCACCCAACAGAGCAAAGCTGAGCTCGAGAGCCAGATCGCACAATTGACCAATGAGCGCCGGACCAAATTGTCGGCCATGCTGATCGATACGCAATCGAACCTGTCCGACCTCATACCCAAGATGTTCGCCGCCCAGGCCGCCATGGACCGGGCCGAAGTGCGTGCACCCTATGATGGCCAAGTGATGGATCTCAGCGTTTTCTCGATCGGTGCGATCGTGGCGCCGGGCCAGACCATCCTTGACATCGTGCCGACCGAGAATTCACTGATCGTCCAGGCACAGGTTCGCGTCGAGGATATATCGAACCTGCGTCCCGACATGGCCGCCGAAGTTCGTTTCACATCATACAAGCAGCGTTCGATACCCATAATTCATGGACGCGTCGCCCGCATTTCGGCGGATCGCATTACCGATACCAAGACCGGCTTTCCCTATTACCTCGCGGACGTAGCGGTCGATCCCGTGGAATTGGCGGCCGCCCCACAGATTGCGCTTTATCCGGGCATGCCGGCGTCAGTCATGATCGTTACCGAGCAACGCACGGCGCTCGACTACATTCTAGGCCCGCTGGTTGTGTCGTTCCACTCAGCGTTTCGCCAGAAATGACGGATCAGTCCATCACCGCACGCGGCGAGAACTCCCGTTAAACAAGTCGCGAAGAATGCGTGTCTCCGCGTTACGGCGCGCCTGCCATCTTGTGAAAAATCGAGGAGACACTCGGATATAGGTGCGGGCGTGATGTGCGCGCTGAATTGGTTCAGCCGCTTGCGAAGCCCAATATAGAAGGCTCTATGCTGTCTCGAGTGATGTCGACCGTCGCAAGGGTGACAGGCAGCTTAAACCGTCGTGGGCCAGCGCTGCCCGGATTTAAATAAAGCACGCCATCCACTGTCTCCATCCTCGGCACATGCGAGTGACCGGACACGATCAAATCGATGCCTTGGGCAACCGGGTCGATCTGCAGCGTCTTGAGATCATGAAGCACGTAAATTGCTCGCCCGGCGAGGCGTACGAGCTCGGTTTCCGCGTATGGCAGCGCCCAGCCACCGGTGTCTACGTTTCCTCTGATCGCGGTAACCGGCGCGATACAGCGAAGCGCCGTGATGATCTCAGGGCGACCGATGTCTCCTCCATGAATGATGTGGTCGACCCCTGCCAGGCAACGCGCCGCCTCCGGCCTCAGCAAGCCGTGCGTGTCCGAGATGACGCCAATTCTGAATGTCATGGCCCTGCCACTAGACGGTGAGGGTGGTGAAATCCGTTGCGATAAGGCTGTTCGCAAACACCTGAACGGCTTCCGCGAGAATTTCTTCGTCGTAATAGCGGCCGGAGATGTGCGTAAGAACGAGCTGCTTTACATCGCTGGTCGCTGCCAGCGATGCTGCCTCCGCGGCTGTCAGATGTCCGTATTCGCGCGCCATCGCTGCATCTCGTTGCAGGAATGTGGCTTCGATGACAAGCAGGTCGGCGCCGCTCACCTTGTCGGCCAATCCATCAGTGGTTTCGGTGTCGCCTACAATGACCAGCTTCTTGCCAGCCTCGGGTGGTCCGAGGACTGCTTCGGGAGCAATCGTTCGGCCGTCGGGAAGAGAAATTGAGCGGCCTTCGGCCAAATCTTTCCGGATCGGACCGTCTGGCACACCGAGAGCTACCAAGCGGTCCGAACGGAGGTGACGACGCGCCGGCGTCTCGAAGACGAAGCCATAGCTGTCGGTGTCGCGATGGCGAACTTGAAAGCAATCGACGGTGAACTCATCCACCTCGAACACGCGTCCGGGGGCAAGCGGCACGAGTTGCAGCGGGATCGGCGCGCGTCCCTTACCCCAAAGGCCAGCGAGCATGCGGGCGACGACGTCAAGAGTGTCTGCGCTGCCATGAATGGTCACATGGTCCTTGCTCTGCCGGAGCCGAAGCGTCGAGAACAAGCCTGGAATCCCGAGCACGTGGTCGAAGTGCGCGTGCGTGAGGAGCAGGCGATCAAGTCGCCTGAATCCGGCGCCGCTGCGCAGAAGCTGACGCTGGGTGCCTTCCCCGCAATCGACCAGCACCCGTTGACTGCCGGCTTCAACGAACAGCGCCGGGTGATTGCGCCCGGCCGAGGGCACGCTGGCCGAGGTCCCGAGGAAGATAAGCCTGAAGGTCATGCGAGCAGTCTACCTCGCGGGCAACGAGACCTCAAAGCGGGCGAAGGAGCGGTCCTTGATAGACTTCGCGTAACCGGCTGGCGCCGGAGATCATTTGTCCGCTTCTGTTTTTGCGTCGAAGCGGTTCACGCGGCTTGCCTAATGGGGCAAGTTTCTTCGATTGCGGCGCCGTCAGAGCTGTATCGAGCAATGCGTCGCGGCCCGTGGAAGATTGCGAGGGTGCCATCCGGGTACTGCCTGATCCTGACCGTGGCTTTGACGAGGTGATGCCGGATCGGGCTGTGCGGCAGCTGTAATCGCAGCCGCGCGAAGGCGACCGTGTTGTCGCGGCAACGACGCGCTCCTCCTCGATGCACAGGATCTGGGCCAGTTGCCGTGGGTCGGCGACGACAAAGGCGCTGTCCTCGATCGCGGGCGGCCTGGCGAAGCGGGCATTGTGAGCCGGCAGGTAAGTCTGTGCGATGAAGCGGTTGGCGGCCTCGATATCGGCAATTCCCGCCAGCGCCAGCTCCCTCCGCAGCCGATCCTGCAAGGTGGAGAACATCCGCTCGGAGCGCCCCCTGGCTTCAGGGGAGTAGGCCGGGATATGCTCGATGCCCAACTGCCGCAGCGCTCGCCCGACCTGGGTCAGCCGGCTCTTGTCGACCGCCTCGCCGGCCTTGAGCGTCACGAAATAGTGGCTGCCGCGATCGGTGTAGAGGCTCGACGGCAATCCCTTGGCGACGAACGTCTCCAGAAGGCCCTGAAAGCTCGATGCCGTGCCTTCCTCCTCGATCAGGAAGGCCGAATAGATCGTGCTCGTGGCATCGTCCATCGTCACGATCAGATCCAGCATCGGCTCACCCGCGAGCCATCGATGGCGGCTGCCATCCTGATGCAGCATCATCCCCTCGCACGGCTTCCGCTCGCGCTTGCGCCGGTGAGCGCCGCGCCGCTTGGCCCGCTCCACCAGGCCTGCCGCATGAAGCTGCGTCTTGATAGAGGTGTAGCCCCAGCTGAAATGGTGATCGCGCAGCAAGTGCTCGTGGAAATGCTTCACATTCCACCCGAGGTAGCGATGGCGATAAAGCTCCAGCATCTCCTCGATCGCTTCCGCAGGCACCCGGCGCGTGGAAAGCTTGCCCAAACGCCGATCCAGCAACCCAGCCTCACCGGCCTCTTCGTAACGGTCGCGGTAGCGGCGAAACTGCCGCTCCGACATGCCCAGCAACTCGCCCGCCTCCATCATCGATAGATCGCCGCCATTCCAGCGGCTCAATACGTCTCGAAACTTCTGCATTCTCAGGTCCTGTAGCCATGCCGCCCGCTTCACCCCCAGCCTCCATTCGCTGGCGATAAAACCGGACAACTCATGTGCTACCTAATCCGGACAACTCATGTGCTTACGACCTGGGCCTGTCCAAACGTTGCGTCGGTGTAAGCAGGCGCTATGGACAGCGCTTGCGAAAAGGCGCTCCGCGCGGCCGGCGGTCATTGAGACCCAGTTCGGTGAAACCCAGCTGAACCAGCGCGTCGGTATTTGCAGGCTGAAGAGCAAGGACACGCTTCAGCGACCCGGCGGCTTCTTCGAAATACTGTTCCTGCCGGGCCTTGACGCCTTGCGCATAAAGACTATCGGCCCGTTTGTCCATGTGCCGCAGTCGCGCAACCGAGATACAGAACCGCGTATCCGGCAAGTGCGACAAGTCGCTTCTGGTGCATCAGACCTTCCCGCCGCGGCTATGATGGCTTGGTGCGACATTCGTGCCCCGCCCCTTCTCCAGGTTTCTTGCCTTCCGTCGCGGAAACCATGTGCTGAAATTTCAAGGCCATGGCCTAGAATGCTTCAAGTGGGAGAATTGTGTCTTCTACAATATCACCTTAAAATATGTTTAAAAAAAATATTATGAGATATACATGTTAGATGACTGAGAGCTATGCTAATGGCGACGGAAATATATACATAGATAATCACGTGTCTTGTCGAGATATATGCGTATGGTTCATATTGTCGCAAATTTTACATAAACATAGACTCGTCGCGGTTTCGTGATCGCCTTGCACTCAAGAATTTTCGGATGTACGTTTGATTTCGGTAAATTAGCCTAAACTGATATATCAGGGGGACAAAATGAACATTTTGTCGAGGTCGGCTTTTTTTGAGGCATTTCAGAAGAGATTAGCCAGCAAAGCAGAGACGCCAATCCCTGGCGTATTTGGTCGGTGGTTGGCGAGTTCGCTGCTGCGGCGCTCGCCGGGGCGAGCCCGACGGCCCAGCAAGACATCAGATCTGCCGAACCTGGCGCTTGAAGCGCTTGAGCCGCGTTATCTGCTGTCGGCCGACATCTTGCCTTTCGCGGTCGACATGAACGACTTGGCCGGCGCCGACTATTCGCTGCGCTATGACAATCTGATCCAGGCGATCCAGATCTATGACAACAAGACGGGTACGCTGGTCGACCAGCGCAACGCGCAACAGATCGACTATATCGTGGTGCACGGCACCGCTGCCGACGACAAGCTCACCATAGACTTCGGCGAAGACTTCCTGGCGGCGCTCGACGTGCGTTTCGACGGTGGTGCCGGCAACGACACGCTTGCCATGACCGGCGGCAGCTTCGACGCCGTGCGGCTGGCGACCGACACCGGCCTGTCAGGCAGCATTGCCGCGCAAGCCGGGGCGTTGACCCATAGCATTGGCCTGGCAAACGTCGGCGCGGTCGAGGACAATACGACGGCCAGCCAGCGCATTTATGCCGACACTTCCGGGCAAGCGCGGGTGATCCGCATCGGCAGTTCAGATGATTCCAGTGACGGTCTGTCGGTGCTTGACGCTGGAGCATTTAACAATCTGATCACCTACAAATTCACAACTCCGACGGTCTCGTTGACCGTTGACGCGGGCGCGGGCGACGACAGCTTTGTGCTGCGCGAGATCGACCCCGCTCTGGCTGGCAGGGTTGTGTTGAGTGGCGGCGCCGGCAGCGACGCTGTGGTCGGGCCTCCGCAGGACACCGACTGGCATCTCACCGGCGACGGTTCGGGTGATGTTGCTGGGGTGTCCTTCGTTACGGTCGAGAACCTGATCGGTTCCGCTGGCAACGAGGACACCTTTTTTGTTGGTGCTGCTGGAAAATTGAGTGGCGTCATGGCCGGCGGCGATGCCGGCTTCGACAGCATGGTTCTCGACGGCGGCACCTTCGCCTCGGTGAAGTATGTAGCCACTGGGCCGACGTCGGGCACGATCACGCGTGACGGTGTCGTGCTCCGCTATGACGGGCTCGAACCGATCACCGACAACAGTGTCGTTGCGGACCGTGTCATCACGACCAGCAATGCCGACGATGGAGCGACTCTGATCGACAATGGCGCGACACTGACGCTGTCGTCAGGCCTCCTAGGTTCATTCGAGTCGATCACTTTCAACAAGCCCAGCTCCAGCCTGACCATCAATCTCGGCGATGATTCTGGCTTTCCTATTTTTTCAAAGGATACCCTGACCATCAACAATGCGGTGAACCTCGGTTCAACCGCACTCATCATTAACGGCCAGGACGGCAAGGACGAGGTGACGATCTCCGGGACGCTGACTGCCGGCGCAGTTACCGTCAATGCCGAGAAGATCAGCGTTTCCAGCACCATAAATGCCAGTTCGGTGACCCTGACAGCAGCGGCGGCGGACGATGGAAAAATCATGGGTGGCGCGTATCTCGCGACCCCGGAGGCAATCATCGACCTGAGCGGCGCCACGATCATCGTGACGGGCGCGGCTCAATTCACCGCAACCGCGACCGCCAATGTCGAGGCTGAGACTTTCGAAGGTGGGCCGCTCGCGGGTGTCATCGCAACGATCATGCCCGAAGCGCGGGTCAAGTTCAGCAGCACCAATGTGACCGCAGCCAGCCTGTCGGCGTCGAGCACCGTAACCGTCACGCTGACCGCGAAGGACGAGTCCGATGCAGGTTCCGACAACGATGAAAAGAAGGATGCGGCGGTTTCCGTCACCGTTCTGATCAGCGACGCGATCACCGAAGTGCTCGCGGGCAGCGTGCTCAGCGTCTCGGGCGCGGTGTCGCTGACTGCGACCAGCAATTTGACGATGACCACCGAGGCCGATGGCGGTAGCGGCGGCAAGGGCGCAAGCGTTGCGGTTTCAGAAGTCAATGCGACGACCCGCGCCAATGTCTCGGGCGGTTCGACGATTGGCGCGAATGCCGGCGATACGCCCAATTCGATCGCGCTCGGCGCAACGCTGACCAGCAATATCACGACGATCGCCAAGTCGACGGCAGGCGGATCGGACCAAAGTGCAAGCGGTGACAACGAATCCGAGCAGCGCCTGAAGGACCCCAATAAGGACGGCATCACGTCTGACAAGGCGACGACCAGCAGCGGCGATATCACCTTTGCTGGCGCGGTGACGGTGTCGGATTATCGGCCGACCACCGAAGCATTCGTTCAGGCCTCCACCCTCACATCCGGTGGCACGATCACGCTGACCGCGCAATCGACGGACAAGGTGACGGCGACGGCGGACGGCACCAACACGAATTCCTCCTCCAATGGCGCAACCGGCATCGGCGTTGCAGTGGCGCTGAGCATTGCCGACGTCACGACGCGCAGCTATCTCGGCGGCGCCTCGTCGCTGTCGGCGAGTGCGGTGTCATTGAGCGCCACGATTGCGGCCGGCGACAGCTTCATCGCCCAGGCGACCTCCGGCGCCGGCGAAGGCTCCAAGACGCAGGTCGCGGGTTCGCTGGCCATCAATATCGTCATCACCGAGGCTTCCGCCGACGTCGCGGCAAACGCCTCGATCAATCTGAATGGCGCGGATCTGTCGCTCACCGCCCATTCCACCACCAACGTCGTGACCGATGCGGTTCCCGACGACGCGAGCGGCGCCGCAGGCGAACTCGGCATCGGTGGTTCGGTCGCCCTGACCATCGTCGACAATTCCACCTCGGCATCGATCCGCGACAACGCGACCATCGTTGCCGCCGACGCTGTCACCATGACTGCGACCGGCGACCATACAGCTTCGACCACGGCGGAAGCGGGCGCGGAAGGCGGCGATGTTGGCATCGGCGGTGCGGTGGCGATCGACGTCATCGACAACAATACGGAATCGTCCATCGGTTCCGGCAGCGAACTCGACATCACCGGCAATTTGTCGGCCAGCGCCAGCAATCATGGCGTGAGCACGACGCTGGCCGATGGCGATGCCATCGGCTCGACGGCGATCGGCGCGGCGATCGCGCTTGCCTTCGTGGACAACCGTGCGTTCTCGACATCGAACCGCAATCTTCGTTCGAACGGATCGATCAGTCTGTCGGCCGCCAATGACGGTTCCAGCAAGGCGGAGTCGATTGCGAGTGCCGCTGGCGCCGAGAAAGACGAGGACGGCAACACCAAGGCCGACGAGCAACGGGACAAGGAAGTCGGTCTGGCCAACAGCAAGTCGAATGATGGCGACAGCGTCAGCAAGTCGGCCAACAGTTCAGGTGGGAGCGGCGGCGGCGATGTCAGCGTCGCGGCAGCCCTTGCCCTCAATGTCTCGTCGTCACTGGCGGTGGCGTCGATCAATGACGGGCGCACGGTTGTTGCCGGTGAGGGCGCTGGCGTCGGCGAACTCAATTTGCAGTCGTCCAACAATATGGATGCGACGGCGAAAGCCGATGGCACCGCAAAGACGAGCGACAGCGGCACCGCTGTCGGTGTCGCAGTGGCGATCAATATCGCGACGATGCGCAACGAAGCGTCGATTGGGGCTGGCAGCATCATTACGGCCGACGGGGTGAAAGCCGAAGCCAAGATGAAGAACGTCGGCGGTGACGTGACGCATCGTTTCGGCGCCGAGTCGACCTCCGGTGCCAGCGGCGGCGATATTGGCGTGGCCGGTTCGTTCGCGCTGAGCTTCGCCGATACCGACACGCTTGGCGTGATTGGTCTCGACCATGCCGATCAGCCAGCAAGCGGCGCCGCGACGGTTACATTGACCGGCGGCAATGTTCTGCTCACGGCGATCAACACGACCGTAACCACAACGACGGCGACCTCCTCCGGGGCCGGAAGCGGCTCGGGCAGCGTCGGCGTCGGCGCGTCGATCGCGCTCGGCATCGGCTTGAACACCACGTTTGCCGGCATCGAGAACGGCGAGATGGTTGGCGGGACGACAGGCAATTTCACCGTCACCGCGACATCCAATGATACGCTGACGACGACGGCCAAGGCTGGCGCCGAAGGCGCTACCGGCATCGGCGGCGCGATCGCTGTTGCCTATGTCGATAACGATACGGATGCGCACATCGGCACCGGCGGCGGCGCAACGATCACGCTGACGGGCAATTTGGCCGCGCAAGCCTCGCACACCGGTACGGTTCACACGCTTGCCGATGGCGAAGCCGCCGGCAGCAGCGTTGGCGTCGGCGCGTCGATTGCACTGAATATCGGCGAAGTCACCAACGACGCTTTCCTCGGCCGCAATTTCCAGAACGTTGGCACGGTGACGATCACCGCGACCTCGACACTCGACACCAAGGCAGAGTCCAAGGCGAGCTCGAAGGGCCAATCCACCAAGAAGTCCGATGGCACAACGGACAGTGCCAGCTCCGATCAGGAGACGACCAACCAGACCGAGATGGCCAAGAACCAGAGCGGCGGCACCAAGACGCCCTCGCAGAGCGGCGGCAGCAGCCTTGGCCAGGCCGATGGCAACAGCAGTGGGCAGACCGGCAAGGGTACGCAGGGCGGCAACGGCTCCGGTGGCACCAATGTGGCCGCGACGATCGCCGTCAACTTCCTCGATGCGGACAACCAGGCGCAGATCGCCAGCAATGTGACGATCGCCGGTACAGGCGCGATGAAGGTCGAGGCGATCAGCACGACCGACGCGCGGGCATTGGCCACCGCGACGTCCACGAACACCAGTTCCAACACCGGCGTTGCCGCCGCGATCGGCCTCAACATCGTGCTGCTGGACAACAATGCGATGATCGGTTCAAACGCCGATCTGACCGCCGGATCGATCGAGGTCCGCGCCGCGACCGGCAATGGAGAGAAAAACACGTTCCAGGCGCGCGCCCTCTCCGGCGCGGTGTCGAAGAACACTGCGATCGGCGGCTCGGTTGGCGTCAACTATCTCGATGTCAACACGCTGGCATGGGTCGGCGACAATGTCGATCTCGACGCCAACACCGGCAATATCGAGATCGGCGCCGTCAGTCTCAATGAAATGCAGAACCTGGCCGGCGGTGCGGCTTTGAGCACCGGCAGCGGCGGCGGCGGCGTGGGGATCGCGGTCACCGTCAACATCGTCAACGATCTCAACACCAAGGCTCAGACCGGCATCAATCTCGACGCCGAAGCGCAGGGCGCGATCAACGTCACCTCGCATGCCGAACTGCTGCCGATCTCGGAAGACCTGCCGGTCATCGGCTCGTTGGCCGTCACCAGCTTCGCCGCCGGCATCGCCGGTGCGTCCGGCGGCTTTGCCGTCGGCGGTTCGTCCAGCGTCAACGTGATCTTCATGGAGACGCACGCCTCGGTGAACGACAACTCCGACCTCGAGGCCGGAACCGGCATCAAGATCGAGGCAACGGACCTGCTGACCGTGGTCAGCGGGGCGGGTGGCATCGGCCTCACGCTGAACGGCAATGCCGGCGTCGGCATCGGCCTGGACGTGCAGGTGATCACGCGCAACACGAGCGCCTGGATGGGTGGTGGGGCGGATCTGGATACGACTGCCGGCAACATCGTCATCAATGCCGACTCCTTCGACGACATCACTTCGATCGCGGCGACGTTCGGCGGCAGCGCCGGCGGCTCAGCCGGCGTCGCTGCGTCTGTCGGCGTGCTTTACCTCGACACATCGACCCAAGCCTTCGTCGAGGCCGGCAGCACGCTGAACAAATCGCATCTGGGCGCCGGCGGAGATGTCTCCGTGACGGCGACCGGCGACGCGGACGTGTTCCTGCTTGCTGGCGCGGCGGCGTTCGGCCAAAGCGCCGGCATCGGCATTTCCGGAACGGTGTTTGTCCATCTCGACGATGTGAAGGCGGAGCTCTATGGCGACGCCGACGTGGTCACCGGTGGCGCAAACGGCCTCTCCGTATCGGCGAATTCGACCGATGGGGTGCTGATCATCGCCGCCGCCGGCGCGGCTTCCGCGCAGGCGGCGGTCGCCGGTTCGGTCGCCGTGACAGTGCTGACCGAGACAACGACGGCTCGCATCGGCGCAAACAGCAAGGTTTCCGGCCAGACGCTCGCCAACGATCCCGGCGTCTCGGTCTTTGCAAATGACGAAACCGATATCCTGACAATCGCGGGTTCGCTCGCGGTTTCCGCCGGCAGTGCTGGCGTTGGCGCCGGCGTCAATGTGTCGACGCTGACAAAGACGACGACTGCATCGATCGAAGCGGGCGCCGACATCGACGTCGACGGCAATGTGACGGTCGAGGCAACCGGCAACGAGGACATAGGTTCGTTCTCCGTGGCCGCGGGCGCGTCCAGCGGCGCGGGCGTCACACTGACGGCCGATGTCTTCGTGCTGAACCTGAAGACCCGCGCCTTCATCGGATCGGATCCGCTGGCGCCGATCGTCGGCCTGACGGATGTGCGGGCACGCGGCAGCGTACTCGTCCAGGCAATCGACGAGACCGAGATGGACCTGATCGTTGGCGGCGTGGCGATCGGCGGCAGCGCCGGTGTCGGCGTCGCGGCCGGCGTTGCGGTTGTCGACAAGGTGACTGATGCCTTCATCGGCGCAGGCGCACGCGTCACCGGCGAGGGCCACGGCACTGTCGCGGCGAGAACCGGCCGCTACACCGTCGACTATGCGGGCAGCCAGGCTATGTCGAGCTTCGACCCGCAGGGCGGCAACAAGCCGACCGCCAGCAGCCTGGAGGCTGGTACGCCGTCGGGCCTCACCCAGTTCAAGAACCTCGACCAGGAGGGTGGCGACGACGTCCAGCAGGATCCGGGCTTGACCCAGAACCGGGTTGCGACCGCGTCGGTCGACACCGGTTTCCGTGGCGTGGCTGTCTCGGCCTCGGCGAAGGATGATGTCGAGACTTTTGCAATTTCCGTCGGCGGCGGCGGTTCGGTCGGCGTGGCTGTCGGTGCGGCGGTCAACGTCGTCGATACCAAGACGAAGGCGTTTATCGGGGCCGATGCCCAGATCAACCAGGACATGGCCGGCTCCGGAAATGCAGGACAATCCGTCCTGGTTGCGGCGGCGAGCGACTTCAGCCATGTCGGTGTCGGGGCCGGTGCGGCCTTCGGCGGCGCGGGCGCGGGCGCGCCCGGCGTCGACGTGTCGGTGATCAAGGTTGACACGTTCGCGACGATCAATGACGGCGCGGATGTGAAGGCGAACAATGACGTTGCGGTGATCGCCACGTCCAAGGAAAAAGTCATCGTCGTCTCCGCCGGCCTTGCCTTCAGCGGCACGGTCAGCCTGGCGGGCGGTGTCTCGGTGCTGTCGTTCGACACCGAGACCTATGCCCGCGTCGGCGCCAACGCGACGATTGTCGCCGGCGGCGACGTCGCCGTCATGGCCAAGGACGATTCCGAGGTGGTGGTGGTCGCCGGTGCGGTCGCCATCGGCCTGTCGGGCGGCGGTGCCGCCGGATCGGTCGCGGTCGTCAATGTCGACAAGCTCACCGAAGCGACGATCGGCGACAATGCCAGTATCGACGCGTCCGGCAACGGCACCGGCATCGGCGGCGTGCTGACCGGCACGATCGTCGGCGGCAGCAATCCGAGCGGCTTCGGCACGGCCGAGGCGCATGGCGTCATCGTTCAGGCGGAATCCTCGGAAGAGGTCACCAACGTTACAGTCGCCGGTGCCGCCGGCCTTTACGTCGGTCTGGCCGGCTCCGTCACCGTGACGCTGCTCAATTCCGACACCAAGGCGCTGATCGGCGTCGGCGCCGACATCAATCAGGGCGCTGCAGATTACCTCGCCCACCCAGGCACGGTGTCGGGTGCACAAGGCGTCTATGTCAACGCGGCCAACGAGGTCCGGGTCACGTCCTTCGCGGGCGCTCTCGGCGCCGGTTTCGTCGGTCTGGCCGGCGGCATCGACTTCGGCAGCATCAAGAACGATACGGTTGCCGCGATCAACGCCAACGCCATGGTGCGGGCGCGCGGTGACGTCTCGGTCAATGCGGTCGCAATCAAGGTTCTGCGTGGGTTCGCCTTCAGCGGCGGCGTCGGCGTCGCCGGGCTCGGCGCGTCCATATCGGTCTGGTCGATCGGCGAGGCGTTCACCGACTCCTACGAGGACAACCAGGGTGGCAGCGGCAACGCGACGAAGGACGACGGAAGCTCCAAGACCGCCAATGACGAGGCCGGCGAACAGGCCGACGGTGGCGTCGCAGGCATCACTGGGGAATTGGGCCGCTTCGGCAGCGGCGCCAACAGCAACACGGCCGACTCACGGGTCAAGGCCGGTGTTGAAGGCGCCCGCGACAAGGTCGGCGCCAACGCACTGACCTCAGGCGCCCTGACCAACAAGCTGACCGCCGCCGTCACCGACGAGCGCGGCACCACCGCCTCCGTCGAAGGCGGTGCGACGGTCGAGGCTGGTCACGACATCGTCGTGAACGCGCGTGAACAGATGAAAGCCAACATCCTGGTCGGCAGCCTGGGCGCCGGTCTTGTCGGCCTGGGCGCATCGATTTCCGTCGTCAATGTCTCGGGCCAGGTGAGAGCGAAGGCCGGCGGAAACCTCAAGGCTGGCAATGCCATCCGCGTTGAAAGCCATTTCGGCCAGAATATCGATGTCACGACCGTCGCCTTGCAGGCCGGTTTCGTCGGCCTCGGTGCATCGGTCGCGGTGGTCAACGATACCAGCCGCGTTCAGGCCGGCTTGCTCGACAACGCAGTGGTCAACGGCGCGGCCAGCCTTACGGTCTCGGCGAGCAGCAACCAGACGTTTGACGTGCTGACGACCGGCATACAAGCCGGCGCGGTGGCCGTCGGTGCGTCCTACAGCGACGTCACCATCGGCGATGACGACGACAACACCAAGGAAGTCCTGGCTACGATCGGCGCGGGCAGTCAGATTGGGCAGATCGACGCTGTCGGGGCCATCACGGTCCATGCGGACTCGACGATCAACGTGGATTCCGACACCTTTGCGCTGGCTGCCGGGCTCGGCGCGCTGACCTTCAATTTCGCTTTCGTCGATGTTCAGCCGAACGTAGAGGCATCGGTTGGCGGCGGCGCCAACATCAAGGCAACGGGCCTCCTCACGGTCGAGGCGTGGACGCTGCACGATGCGACCGGCGACATATTCGCACTTTCGGTCGGCGCACTGGCGGCCGGCACCAGCCTGGCGACAGTCAATGTCGTCCCGACGGTGGCCGCATTGATCGGGGGCAATTCGACGATTCACGCTGGCGGCATCGTCATGCTGTCGTCGCACAATTACGATGGCGAGACGGCGACCGACCGCGGGGCGAAGGCCTTTGCGGAAGCCTCCGGCGGTGGCTTGTTCAGCGGCCAGGGCTCGGTGCCGACCGCAAGGTCCAATGCGGTTGCCAACACCACGATCGGCGCCGGCGGCGCATTCACCATCACCGGTGACATCAACATCAAGTCGCGCATTCGCAACTATGCCGTCGCCAATGCCGAGGCCAATTCGTTCGGCGCGGCGGCGGTCGGTGCTTCCGTGGCTGAAGCCGAGGCCAATGGCCAGAGCAACGCCGCGATGAACGCAAACATCGTCTCGGTCACGGACATCATGATCGAAGCCCTCGCTGTCAATGGCGCGCTCGCCGTGGCTGAAGCCGCCGGTGGCGGCGTTCTCGGCTCACTGACCATCAACAGTGCGGTCGCAACAGCCAGCCCATCATCGGTCAGCGCCTCGATAGGCAATAACACCTCCATCCAGTCGGCGCGCAACGTTCGGCTGAAGGCACAGGCGCAAACCGAGGGCGACGCCAAGGTTATCGGCATTTCTATAGGTGGCATTTTCGGGGCAGGCGCTTCGGATGCGACGACCCATGTCAGCCCGACGGTTGCAAGCTCGATCGGCGCCGGCGTGGTGATCAATGCAACCGGCGATATCCTGGTCGAAGCCTCCGCGTCGCCGATCCCCGGCGAGCAACCGACTTATGAGATCCTCGATGTCGACGGCACCTCCAACACGATCACCGTGAATGGGCATGGACTGGTGACCGGCGATACGGTCGAATATGATGCCGGAAGCGGCGGCGCCGTCATTCCCGGCCTCAACTGGCCAGATCCGGATGATACGGCCGTGAACCGTCAGTACGGCGTGATCAATGTCGTCAATGCAGGCGTGACAGATCCGAACACGCTCTATTTCGGCTCCGTCTTCAACGCCGCCGACATCGATCCAAACACCGAGATCATCGAGTTCGCGGGTGGCCATAATTTCCTCAGCGGCGATGCCGTCCGCTACTTCAAAGCTCCAGGCGAGTCTGTCGGCGGTTTCGGCCTGACCGAGGGCAACCTCTATTATGTGCTGGTCATCGACGGGTCACACATCAAGCTGGTGAACACCTTCGACAAGGCGGTCAACCCACAGAACTACCTCAAGAATTTCCAGCCGGACGATGTCGCCGGCAACAGCATAACCATCGCCGGGCACGGCTTCGTCAACGGCACGGCGGTGACCTATGAGGCGCCGGACGCGCGCACCTTCGTCAGTCGCCAGGTGGACGTCAATTCGAGCAGTCTCAATCCCGACGGCTCGCCAATCGCCGATGCCAACGCCGACAATATCCGCTTCTTCGACGATGACGGAAACGCGCTGGCGCACGGCTTCGTCGAGGGCGAGCACGTTGTCTATGACGTCAAGAACGCGAGCGGAGGAACAGGACTGGCGATCGGCGGCCTGGTCGACGGCCAGACCTATCGCGTGCATGTCGTCAACTCCTCGACGGTTCAGCTCAAGCGCAACGACGCGATCACCGAAGAGGTGCAGTTCGTTCGCAATGCCGCTGGCGACCGTATCATCCGCACGGACGGCCTCAACTGGGCCGATAACGGCTTTGCAGCCGGCACGCTGTTTATCGGCGGTGGCGGCGCCAACTCCGGCACGTTCACGATAGCCAGTGTTTCCGGCAGCACGCTGATCCTTACCGTCGTGAACAGCGTCACCGAAAACACGCTGACGAAGACCTTCGATCAACCGATCATCGCGCTGGCCCCGAACAAGGGCCTCAGCGCCAATCCGGCGCTCAATGTCGGCGCCAGCGATACGCATTCGCTGGTCAATGCCAAGAATCTGCCGATCGGCGGGCTGGAAGACGGCAAGACCTATTATGTGCGCGGCGTCAGTGGCGTCGGCGACAACACGTTCGAACTTTGGAATGCGCCGAGTGGCGGCAGTCAGATCGTCCTGACGCCGACCGCAATTGGCGGGCCCTACGGCAATCATAGCCTCGCAGCTCTTGCGGTCGACATCTCGGCAGCCGCCGACAGCGAGCAGCAATTGCGCATCGACATCAATGACAGCGCCACATCGGCGTCGCCAGGACAATTCCTGTTTGGCCCGGGCGAAGTTCCGCTCAGCGAGATCGCCCCGCAATCGGGCGACGGAGTCTCTTCGGCCTATGCCAAGGGGTCAGGCGGCGGCTTTGTCGGCGTGCAGATCAACGACGCCGACATCATCAGCAATCCGAACGTCTCGGCGACGATCTCCGCGACGCAGATCACGACCGTGGGCGACGTCACCGTCAGCACATCGGCGACGACCAATACGTCGACCTATGCGGTCAACGGCACCGGCGGTTTCGTTGCCATCGGCGATGCCGACGCACGCAGCTATCAAGACATCACGAGTGCGGCCACGATCAGCGATGGGACGCGTATTGTAGCGGGCAAGAACTTCACGCTTGCTTCGGCAAGCAATGCCATTACCAGTGCCTCGTCGCAGTCGAGCGCCGGCGGCGCGGTCGGCCTCGCCGACCCGACCACCGATGTTCGCATCGAATACAATACGGTTTCGACAATCGGCTCGAACGCCATCGTTCTTGCCGGTCAGTTGGCCAAGGCCACGGCGAATGCATCCGTCGATGTGACGGCGAAATCGACCGCCTCCGGCGTCGGCTTCGGCGGTGACGGCGACGCCGTCACGCATGTCAACATTGGCTCCCCGGACGCCGATCCGGACGCCGATCAGGCCGACGCGATCGTCTCGCTGGCGGCCAATGCGGTGCTCAGCGCGCGGCGGACCTCGCTCGCGGCGCGGGTCGACAACTTCCATGTCTTCTCCGGCAGCGACGGGCGCGGCGCCGGATTCTATGGCGAAGGCGAGGCCGAAAGCACGATCACGGCACGGCCTAATGCGCAGGTGCGAGTCAATGCAGGCGCCGACCTGACGGGTTGGGAAGGCGTTGACCTCATCACCCGCTACGACAATGTCGACACGGATGCGAAATCCTATGCCCGATCGACGGGCCTGTTCGGCTTCGTCGATTCCGACGCGCATAACGATACCGACGTCTCGTCCGAAATTTTCGGTGCGGCAGGCGCGTTGGTGACAGCCGGTCCGCGCGACAACGGCGATGCCGTGCTTGGACATCCGGATTATCCGCAGGAACCTGGAAGCTCGGCCGAGCATCTGGCCTTGTTTGCCTCGACCGTGAACGGCTCGATCTCGCAGACAGATGACGCCGATGACAGCAAGCGCTCGCTCGCCGCCGGCGGGTCGAGCGGCAGCAGCCCGGATGACAGGCCGCAATCGATCAATTTCAATTCCGACGTGCTGATCCTTTCCGGCCGTTCACCCGAACTGGTCGTCAAGCAACTGAACATCGGCCTCGACGGCCAGATCGATGTCGCGGTCGAAGTGTCGGTCAACGACACCGCAGGCGGCGGCAGTGCGACCGAAGGCCAAGGCAACACGATCCAGAGCGACGACATTGTCGTCAACAACATCGTTAATCCGGGTCCCGGCGACGTCGTGTTCGACTCGAACTCGATGATCGGCGCCGGCGGTACCTGGACGTTCCGTGATACGTTGCAGCGCGTGTCGATCCGCAACGAGTCCGACAAGGACATCATTATCAACAATATCGATGTCGTCACCGACGAGCAGCCACTGGCATGGCTCAATCCGTCGCAGAGTGTGACACTGACCTTCAACGTGGTGCGCGAAGTCGCGCCGACGCTGATTGAAATCACCGACACCGGTGGCCATTCAGACATCTACATCAACGGCACGATCGACAACCCGATCGGCACGACGTCGATCGTCAATACTGACGGATCGGTGTTCGCCACCAACGATCGCGGTGTCCCGGGCAGTGATGGCCGCCAGTCGCTGATCCGTACGCACATCCTGAACATTCGCGCCGACGAAAACATCGGCGCGACCGGTGCACGGGTGAATATCGACATCGTCGACAGCTCCGGCCTGCCGCTCGGCATAGGCTTCGACACCGGCCGTGTCGCTGGCTTGACTAACCAGATATTCCTTGGAGTCGAGAACCGTTTCTACACCGGCCAGCTGGTGCGCTACGATGCCGTGACCACGACCATCGGCGGGCTCGTCGACGGCGGCTACTACTACGTCATCGCTTCGCCCGATGGGCAGAGCGTCAAGTTGGCGACCACGCTGGCAAACGCTCTGGCCGGTACGGCCATCGATCTGGCGCCGGCAGGCGCGCTGACCGATCTGCACAGCCTGATTTCGGCTGAAACCTTCACCGCCGACGCGCTCGGCAACATCAGCCTCGACCTCAAGGCGCTGTTGCGCGAGGCGCCGGCCGGCGGCTTCTACATCGTCGAGATCGACCGGATCAACGCCGGCAATACGGCGGATGTGCTGCTGCAAGCTAGCCTTGAACAGTTCGGCGACGGTCTGTCAGGCGGCCTGCTGGTCAAGGCGCCGGCGTTGCCCGCCGGCGGACAGACCTACTACAATTTCTTCCGGCCGGATGCAGGCGCAATTCCGTCGCTGAGCCGCGGCGTCTTCGCCACCGGCAACACGGAGATTGCGTCGACCTATGATTTCCGAGGCCTCGACCCGGTAACCGGCCTGCGCACGCTGGCCGGGGTGCAGGCGGGCTCGGTCGTTGCGGGCGGTGACATCATCGTCGCGGCAGCCAATCCGGCGCCCACGGCGACCACCGTCAACGTACTTGGCATCACCGAGATCGCCGGCAATGGCGACATCGACGTGCTGACCAATGGCTATATCGCGCTGACGGAAAAGACCGGTGACATGCGCATCGAGCGCATTCGCTCCAATGCCTCGGATGTGCTTTTGTATTCGCCGCGGCGCATCCTCGATGCGCGCGATGACAACGGCAACCCGGCCTTGGTCGAGGCCGATGTCTCCGGTCGCAACATCACCATGGCCTCTGGCGTGGGGCTGTTTAATCCGACCCATTTCCAAGTGGCCGCCCAGGTGCTCAGCCCCACACTGCTTGACATCAATTCCCCCTTGGGCGGCATTGGTGAACCGAGCAATTTCCTCGAGATCAACGTTGACAACCGCAATGGCGTCGGCGGACTTGGTGTGCTGCGCGCCTTCGATACCAGCGCGGATTCGACGTTAGGCATCTTCCTCGACGAAGTCGTCGGTGACATGCATGTTCATACCGTGCACACGATTCGCGATGTGTCGCTAAGGACCGTCGCAGGCTCGATCCTGGATTCACGCAACAACGGCGCGGGCGACGACTTTGCCAACGTGATGGGTCAGACCATCGACCTGGACGCCAACGGCAATGGCTCCATCGGCGCTTTTGCCAACGACCTCGAGATCGATTCATCACGCGGTTCCAGCGATGACGACGTCGCACTTGAAGCCGGCACCCACATTTACCTAACCGAAGCGCCGGAGGCTCCCGGCGGCACCGCCGGCAATCTGCGGCTGGTGTTGGCTCACGCCTACGATGGCGATATCCGCATCACTGTGCGCGAGACCTCGGTTCAGGGCGAGAACCTCGACCTGCTGCACAGTGGCAGCGCCCGCTTTGCCGAAGACGGCGCGACCTTCCCGACCTTCCAGCCCGATGCGCCGCGTGCGATCGCACACGGCCAGATCTTCGCCGAAAAGGGTTCCGTGCTGCTGCGCGTCGGCGATAACGTGACGCTCGATTCCAACAGCGAGACGCTGGCGGCCAAGAGCATCGACATCTATGGCGACGTGTCGGCGACCAACGACGTCATCCATGCGCTCGTCAATCTGGATGTCGCCTTCGGCACCGTGATGGTGCTGCGTGGCCGCATCATCGCCAACGCAACCGTGGTGCCTGGCAACAAGACGATCGGCGCGCCGGTTGGCTCGGCAACGCCGACATTGACGGCGAACTCGGTCACCGGACCGACCGTGCTGACCCGAATCTTCGGCAACACGGATGTCGACACGATCAACTTCGGCGACACCTCGGGTGCCGGCGGCACCAACACGCAGGGCAGCGCCGGCTATGTCTTCCTCGGCTCGAAGACGCGCGCCTATGGCAGTCAGAACCTCAATGTGAACAACGTCGATGGCGAAGACCGTTTCCGCGTCTACTACCTCCAGGATACCGCGACGCAAACCTCTCCGAACATGCAGACGGCGGCCGAGCATACGCTCACGCTTGACGGCGTGTCGGGCTCCGATCTCTATGAGATCTACACGCTTGGCTCCAACAATCCGGGGCAGGGCACCGCAGGCACCGACTTCCAGCGCAATTACGTCATCAACATCCTGGACAGCGGGCGCTCCATCGACGGTGTCGATGAACTGACCATCTTCGGCTACGATTCGTCGCAGAACGGTCTGGTCGGCGGCAACAAGCCGATCGACGACATCTTCCTGCTGCGCGGCGCCAACTATCTGCCGCACGAAGCCGCCGACCGTCCGGCCTACGTCGCCATGGTCTACGGACAGCCAAAGACCTATGCCGACACGATCGAGGACAACGAGCCCTCGAACGAGGTCGCGCGCATCAATTACGACACCGCGCTGAATGGCCGGATCACCATCGAGGGGCAGGGCGGCAACGACAATTTCTACTCCGACGACACCACGGCGATTGTTTCGCTGCAGGGCGGCGCCGGCGACGATTCCTTCAACATCGGCCAGATATTCGGCACCAAGCGCACCGGCGATGCGGAAAACGGCGTCACGCCGTTCTTCGGCGGCGGCTTGCTCGACCAGGACGTGTTCCCCGACATGGTGGCCACCACACGCGGCTGGCTGAGCCCCGGCATAAGTGCGCCGATGGTGGCGCAGGGCGGCACGGGCAACGACGAATTCCGGGTCTATGCCAACCAGGCCGAACTGCGGCTCGAAGGCGACGACAACAACGACCTGTTCATCGTCCGCGCGTTCGCCATCGCGGCGGTCGCCAATCAGGACTGGAACGGTGACGGCACGATCGACCAGGACGACCTGCCGGCGGTTACGCTCGACACCAACGGCGATGGCGTGATCAACTTCGCCGACGCTGACTCGACGCCTCACGACTATACCGACGACGTCATCGTGCTCGACGATTTTGGCGTTGCCAAGCCGATCATCGGGCTCGGCTTCTCTGTCGCGCGCGCCCCGGACATCCGCGCCGGCGGCGGCGAGGACGAAGTGCAATACAACGTCAACGCGCCGGTCTCGGTCGACGGCGGCACCGGCTTCGACAAGCTGGTTATCCTCGGCACGGAATTCGCCGACGATTTCGCCATCACCGAAAGGGGCATCTTCGGCGCCGGCGTCAATGTTCGCTACACCACGATCGAAGTGGTCGAGGTCGACGGACTTGAAGGCGATGACGAATTCTTCGTTCAATCGACGGCTTTCGGCGTAGCCTATCGTGTTGTCGGCGGTCTGGGTTCCGATACGATCAATGTCACGGGCGATGTCACGGAAGACATCATCACGCGCGAACTCGAAGGCGCCTCCGGCGCTGTTGACCACCTCGTCACCTCGGGCGATCCACTATACGATGGCGTGCTGGTCGACGGCTTCGACTATCACGTGGCGGGTCCGCAGGAGGGCATCGTCCGCATCGACGAAACGGATGGCTTCACCGCTGTTCGGGAAGGCGGACCGCGCAATGTCGACAGCTACACCGTCAGGCTGGCGGTGGCGCCGCTGGCCGGCCAGATCGTCTATGTGACGATCTCGGCGGCACGTTCGCCGCAACAGGAAGAAGACGGCACGCTGATCAATCCGGCACCGTTGCCGAATGGCATCGGTGACACGATCTGGCTTTCGAAGCTGGATCCCGGCCTCGTCGGAACCGACGGCGAATTCCAGCATGTCATCACCATCAACGGCGTTGCGACGATCATCAACGATCGCTCGATCGTGCTGGCCTTCGACAGCACCAACTGGAACACGGCCCAGAACGTGTACCTTTATGCGCCCGACGATTTGCGCGCCGAGGGCGACCGGGTGGTCGTCGTACAGCACAGCGTCATCTCCGACACCAGCGGTGTCGCGCCGGCACTGCTGGCCGCGGCCTATCCGAACGGCGATCCCTTCGACGCGGCGGACGTACGCAACGTCGAGGTCGACCTGCGTGACAACGACACGCCCGGAATCTATGTCACCGAAGTGACGCCCGGCACGAACACCGAGGATGGCCGCTCGCTGGTCATCGAAGGCAATGCCACGACCAAACTGAATGACGAACTCCTGGTGCAACTCGCCAAGGCGCCCGACGCGGGCGACACGATCGTCGTCAAGCTGTACGTCAACGAGTTCAGCGACGAAAACATCATGATCTACGATGTCGACGATCCGAACGGTCTCGACAATCGCATGTTCAAGGGTGCCGACGGCTACTGGCGCATCACTTTCGACAGCGGCAACTGGGACGATGCGGTGCGCGTCGGCATCGAAGCGCGCGACGACATCCCGCGTGAGGACCCGCACACAGCGGCGATCTTCTTCCAGCTCGACCAGGCGCTGACAGTCGACGCCAACCACAACTACGTGTTCCCGAACCTGCGCTCAGGCCCGGGCTATGTCGACATCGACGTGATCGACAATGACAGCGCCGGCGCGGTTGTGCTGGAGAGTGAAGGCAATACGCTGCTCAACGGCGATGGATCGGACACCGACGACTATACGATCCGGCTGACCAAGGCGCCGTCGACCAACGTCAGCGTCGCGGTCCTGACGGACGGTCTGGCGGATGTCGTTAGTGTCAATGGCGTCGCGGTCACGCCCGGCTCCGGATACGGCATCATTGGCGGCCTCAGGCCTACGCAGATATTCGACGGCAATCTTGTCTTCTCCAACGAAGGTGGCTTGGGCAAGATCACGCGTGGCACCGGTGCCGATCTCGGCAGCTTCGTCGATGAAGGCTTCTTCGTCGGCCAGCAGATACGCATCGGCAATGCCGGCGCCGGCAGCGGCGACTATTTCATCACCTCGATCGATGCGGATGGAAAGTTCTTCAAGGTCGACAGGCTGTTGGCAGCGACAGGCGCGAAGGACGACGTTATCCTGTCCGATCTGGCGCGGGACGGTGAGTACACCGGCAACATCCGCTTTGAGATGGTCATGGAGGAAGGTCTCCCGACCTACCGGATCACCATCGCCGGACTAGGCGAAAAGGATGATGGCTGGCTGTCATTCGGTTTCCTCGAAGGGCAGTGGATCCGCCTGTTCGATACGGCCGACAATTTGATCGGCGACTTCAAGATCGCGATCATCCGCGGTGACAACGACACCAAGGACACCACGATCCAGATCACCGGCACCAATGTCGCGCAGATCCTGCCGCATCTCGGCAACACGCTGAACGATGTGCGCGTGGTTCGCACTGCGGCCGTGGCCGTGTTCACGCCGGCCAACTATTACCAGCAGCAGACGGTCGAGCTGCGCGCCGACACCGAATATGAAGTGCCGATCACCCGCGAAGGCGTCAAGGTCTTCCCGGTTTCCGGCCATTACCTGTCCAAGCTGCGCGGACCCTTGGCTGTCGAGGGCGGCGTCACCGGCGCCGACCGTTCACTCGAGAACGGCCTCAAGCTGCCTGGCGAAGCCGACGACTTCCTGATCGCGATCGGCCAGCAGCCGCCGGAATCGCAACAGATCGACGTGCTGAACATCTTCAACGACACCAGCAAGGAAGATGTCGGCGGCGTGATGACGGCGACGACGCTCACCGGCTTCAACATGGCCGACAATCTAAGCCTGGGGCTCGGTGTGACCGGCGATCCGACTTTCGGTGAATCCGGCTTCTTCCCGGGTGGCATCAGCTTCGGACGCATCAGCGTCGACCAGAACGGCGATTTCGGCACCGACAGCACCAAGAGCACCATCGAGGTGGTCAACCTGATGCTCGGGGAAGGTAACGACAAGCTCGTCATCTCGGGCACGCTCAATCCCGCACCGCCGGTGCAGGTGACGAGCACGTTCGACATAACGCCATCCGGCGTCAATGGCGGCACCATCGTGCGCACCGGGTTCGATTGGAAAGCGATGGGCTTCCTCGTCGGCCAGACGGTGAAGATCGATAACCTGCCGGGCATCTGGACGATCGTCGCTATCAATGACGCGCTGATCAATCCGGCCAATCCGGCCGAAGGCGCGGA
The DNA here is from genome assembly GCF_020164695.1 of Mesorhizobium sp. ESP6-5. Classification (NCBI taxonomy): domain Bacteria; kingdom Pseudomonadati; phylum Pseudomonadota; class Alphaproteobacteria; order Hyphomicrobiales; family Phyllobacteriaceae; genus Mesorhizobium; species Mesorhizobium sp. ESP6-5. The sequence goes on along the minus strand of NZ_JAIUGR010000002.1, from coordinate 469,999 downwards.
TCCCAACGATAACTCGATCCTGGTTCTGAGCGGACCGAGCCTCGCCAGCGTGGCGGATGGGGCGCACACCGTCACGGCCCTCGACAAGGATGTGATCACGCTTAACAAGCCGGTGGATGTGGCCACGACGACAGCGGGCGGGATCATCACGCGGACCGACGGCGGCAACTGGGCCGGCTTTGCGGTCGGAGACTTCATCTCGATCAACCAGGACTTCGCGAAGGGCGAGTATCAGATCGTGGCGATCGCGGGCGCTGTCATGCGCGTCATAGGCGGACAACTCGCGCCGGTCTCGGAAGCACCGCGCACCATCAATCGCATCAACCCGGTGACCAATGCGGTGCTGCAGACCGTGGTGGCCGAAGTCGATGTCGAGCCGACCTATACCGGCGGCATCGTCACGCGCCACGACAACGTCAAATGGGCCGCTGAAGGCTACCTCGCCGGACATCTGGTGACGATGGTCGATGCCAACGGCAAGCGTGACTTCCGCATCATCGAGATATCGGAAGACGGCTTCTCGCTTACGCTCGAAGGCGCGCCGCTCGCGACGCAAAACGGCGCGGTGAAGAGCTTCTACGTGCAAGGCCAGCATGGCGGGCTGACGCTCGTTCATGGCGGCGGCAACATGTATCTGGAAAGCACCGGCCCGATGAACATCGCCGCCGGAACCGGTGGACAGATCATCGTCACCCGTCAGGACGGCCGCGACTGGTCGGAGGACCGCTATCAGGTTGGCCAGGTGATCCAGCTTTCGGGCGAAACCTATACGCGCACCATTCTGGCGATCTCCGATGCAACGCTACCGGCGCCGAGCAACTCCGCGCTGACATGGGGTGACGGCAGCAGGCTGGTGCTCAGCGCACCGAACACACGCACCGGCCAGCCAGCCGGCACGGTGCTCGCGCCCAACGCGTTCAACAGCTATGCCGAGCGTTCACTGCACGTCGCGGAGCCGCGCGCCATCACCGGCACGGCGACCGTCAACATCGCCACCAACAGCCTGACACGCAGTGCCGGCAGCTGGCTGGCGGATGGCTTCTATGTGGGCCAGAAAGTGCGACTGAGCGGATTTGCCGGCACGTTCACCATCCAGGCGCTCACTGCGAGCGTGATAACACTGCAGAGTGTTGCGCTGACGCCGAAAGCCGGTGTTGCGATGACCGTCTCCGGTGTCGACATAACGCTGGACGGTGGCACGCGTGTCGGTGGCGACCATATTATCGTCACCGGCGGCGCCGGGCCGAACTCGCCACTGGTCATCTATGGCGACACCAGCCAGGACGGAATCTGGTATTCCGGCCAGGCGCACAATGTCTTGGGTATGGAATTCGGCGAGAAGCCGTTCGATCCGTTCCCGCAACTGCAGGACGGCGAGAACGAGGATGACGAGTGGGTGTTCCCGCTCGCCAATCCCTACAAGCTCGCCGGCAACGACATCATCGACGCCAGCGCCTTGTTCGCCGGCACGCCGTCGGCAAACCTGCCGAGCGTCGGCCTGACGATCTATGGCGGTGCGGGCAACGATACGATCTACGGCAGCCAGGCTGGCGATCACCTCGCCGGCGGTTCCGGCGATGACCTGATCATCGGCAATCGCGGCGTGGATCACATCTATGGCGATAGCGGCGTCAACGTGAACATCTTCACGCGCCAGCTGTTCATCGACACGATCGACAACAGTCCGTTGCCTTCGGCCAATCCGAATGCCGACACCAACGGCACGACGATCAAGCCGGTCAAGTCGTCGGTTCGTGACCTGATGAATGCAGGCGACGACGTGATCTTCGGCGATGGCGCCTCACATCTCGGCTATGGGCCGAGTTCGGTCGCGGCTGCCGGCGTGCTCGGCGACTTCGACGACATCATCTTCGCCGATCATGGTGTGATAGAAATGTTCGTCGACGATCCGAATCTGCCGTCGACCTTGAAGCAGCGCATCCAGACGACCGAGCTGGTGTTGGTCACCGGCATCAAATCGGCCGAACTGCAGAATGGCGGCGACGACGTTGTGTTCGGCGGCCTCGACCGCGACGTCATCGTCGGCGGCGCCGGGCATGATCTGCTCGATGGCGACCAGCAGGACGACCGCGTCTTTGGCGACAACGTCTACCTGTCGCGCCAGGGCGGCGCTGACGGCAATCTGCTTGATGACACGTTCAGCCTGCGCTTCCAGACGCTGGCCGGAACGTTGATGTACAGCCGTACAGACCGGCCGATGCCGGCCGGCCTCGGCACGGTCAATGCCGACAACAGCGGCCTGCTGCTGGTCGACGGCATCGCGCGGCGGTATCGCGATCCGGACGGTGCTCCGTGGTGGAGCGAGTACTCGGTCGATTACGCGGCGCTGCACACTTTCGCCTTCGACGAGGGTACGGCCGGCGTCGGCAGCTTCGGCAACGACTACATCGCCGGCAGCGAAGGCCATGACGAACTGTTCGGTCAGCTCGGCCATGACGTCGTGCAGGGCGATGGCGGCATCGAGCTTGCCTTTGCCGGCACCTCGCATGTCGGCGCATCGCGCACATCCGGCGGCGTCACCGATCCGATCGGTCCGCTCACGGTGATCGCCTCCTTCGCGGCGGCGACAGACGGCCAAGATTATATCGAAGGCGGTGGCGGCGACGACCAGATATTCGGCGGCCTCGGCCAGGATGATCTGATCGGCGGTTCCTCGTCCTTCTTCAGCCTCACGGATCCGAATACGCGGCCTGACGGAGACGATTACATTTTCGGCGGCGCCGGCATCGAGATCGACCGCAATGACGACAATTTGCCAAATGACGGCACGCTCGCCAATTCGCGCTTTGCTCGCGATGCCGACTCCATGATCGGTGACAACGGCAACATCGTGCGGATCGTCGGCGTCAATCACACCGACATCAATCCGAACGGCACGGTTGGGCAGCAGCTTTATGTCCAGTACAATTACGACGTGAACGACCCGGCGCGTGCCGGTGGCGAACGCCTCGTCGTGCGTGGCATCCATCTGCTCGACTACACGCCGGGCGGCCCGGACTTCCGTCCAGACCTGTTCTCCAAAACCAACCCGAACAATCCTGCCTATCGCAACGAGTTCGGCCTATGGGCCAAGCAGGACATCGGTGGCCATGACGAGTTCCATGGCGAGACCGGGGACGACACCGCCTATGGCGGCGGCGGCCATGACCGGATCTTCGGCGATGCCGAGAACGACGATCTGATCGGCGGCTGGGGCAATGACTGGATCTCAGGTGGTACCGGTGAGGACGGCATCCTGGGTGACGACGGTCGCATCTTCACCAGCCGCAACAGCGCGACCTACGGCGAAAGCCTGTTCGGCGTGCTGCCATTGCTGGCGACCGATCCGGATACGCGCACCAGCCAGGGCGATGTGCTCAACGAGTTCATCTACACGCCCGGACAGGTGCAGACGGAGACGATCAATGTCGGCGGCAAGATGAAGAAGGCGGTCGACCTGACCCCTTACAATCTGACGCCGAACGCGCAGGGCGGCGACAATCCGCTGTTCGACGCCAATGTCGTCGACGACATCATTTTCGGCGGCCTGGGTGACGACTTCATCCATGGCGGTTCCGGCGACGATGCGGTCGGCGGCGGCGAAGCTCTGCCAGATTCCTACACGCAGCGCTTCGATGCGGCGGGCAATGTCGTCGGCATCGTGCGCACCGACTTCTCGCGGCCATGGAACCCTGGCGACGTGCTGCGGTTCGGTCCCGACAGCGATCCGTGGAACGCACCGAAGCCTGTGCAGAGCCGGCTCGGCGAGTTCTTCCTCTATGACGAGTACGATCCGCGCCGGACAATCATGTTCAACGCCGATGGTTCGGTATGGAAGGCCGGCCCGGCACCTACCACGCGCCAGTATTTCCTCAACCTCGTCGACAATGAAGGACCGCTGGTCAACGGTGCGATCGCTTTTGCGCCGAACGGCACACCGACGGCGTTTGCGCAACGCAATACCGATGGCAACGATGCGGTCTTCGGTGACCTGGGCAATGACTGGATCGTTGGTGGCACCGGCCGCGACCATATCTATGGCGGCTGGGGCAACGACCTCATGAACGCCGACGATGTACTCTCGACCAACAACTGGCTGAACGACCAGCCGGAGACGCACCCAATGTATGAGGACCGCGTTTTCGGTGGGGCCGGGCTCGACATCCTGATTGGCAACACCGGTGGCGATCGCCTGATCGATTGGGTCGGGGAGTACAACAGCTACCTGGTGCCGTTCGCACCGTTCGGTATCGCGACGGTAAGCCGCCAGGTGCCGCCGCAACTGTTCGACTTCCTCTATGCGCAGGCATTCAGCGACGGCGTCGACATCACCCGCACCGCTGACACTGGCAGCATCAACGGAGACGACAAGTACAGCCACGTCCATATGTTCATGGGCGGCGTGGAAGGTGAAATCGGCCTGATCACCCAGAAGGATCATGGCTTCTGGCAGGATCAGACCGGCGGTCCGACGGATCCCCAGGCCGGCAACATCCCGGGCGGCAAGCGAGACGTGCTGCGCACGGCTGACTTCAATGATGGCAATGCTAAGGTCGTGGCAGTCGACGAGGGCAATTTCGCCATCACCAGCGGCAAGCTCACCGTTCAGTCGGCAAGCACCTGGGATCAGGCAGCCGCGGTTCTCTATCTCGACGCCTATACGCCGATCTACTACGAGATCGCGGCGACCTTGACGGCCGACAAGCCGACCGGCGGCTGGAAGGCCAACTCCTACATCATCTTCGACTATTATTCGCCGACGGATTTCAAATATGCCGGCATCAACATCTCGAACGATCAGATCGAGATGGGTTACCGCGACGCCAGCGGCTGGCATCAGTTGGTCAAGTCCAACAAGCCGGTGCAACTCAAAGCGAACCAGGCTTACGATGTCCTGCTCGCAGTCAACGGCACGAACGTGAGTTTGACCGTGGCCGGCGTGAATTGGTTCAGCTACACCTTCGCGCCGCGCATCGTCGATGGCCAGCCGGTGGCGCTAAACAAGGGCCTCATCGGTGTCGGCAACAGCGGCTCGAAGGGTACGGTGGACAACTTCCGTGTCCAGGTCTTGCCGCCGCAGATCACGCTCGATTACGCAGCCGAGTTCAACGGGCCGCCGACCTATCCGATGTCGAAGACCGCAGCTCAAGGCTGGACGCTCTCGGGCGGCAGGCTCAATGCGGCAGCCGGCGCCGGCACCAATCTGCTGGATGTCGGCCCGGCGATCGGGGCGGACGCCTATCTGGAACTGACGGCGAGGTTGAAGACCGCCGGAACCGGTGGCATCGTCTTCGACTACTACGGCGCCAACAACTACAAGTTCGTCACCCTGGATGTGGTCGGCCAGAAGGTTTTGGTCGGACACGTGACGTCGAAGGGCGGCACGGTGATCGATCAGAGCTTCGCGCGCACGCTGAGTTCAACGACGGACTATGACGTCCAGTTGACCATACGGGGTGCTGCCCTTTCGATCGCCGTCAACGGCGCATTCGTCGGCAGTTATGGCTTCAATGCAGCCGTTGCCGATGGCGAGTTCGGTCTGGTGACAGGCAATGCAGGGGCGTCTTTCGACCGGCTGCAGATTCGCACCAACGCGTCGGCGTTCAGCACCAGCTCCAATCAGCTGGCGCTCGCTTCGCTCGGCCAGGCCGCGGACACGGCAACGGCGGTCGGCATCGATCAGGCCAAGACGATGCTGGCGCAGGCGGTGGCGATCTGGTCGGGCAGCGGTCAACTCGACGCGGCACAACTTGCCAAGCTGTCGAACCTGGATGTCCAGATCACCGATCTGCCTGGCTCGGCGCTGGCACAATCGGTGTTCGGCGCCGTGCTGATCGACCGCAACGCGGCCGGACAGGGCTGGTTCGTCGACCTGTCGCCTCTCGACAGCAGCGAATTCCAGCTCGATGCCTCCGGGCACCTCACGGCGTTGCCGGGCGGCGCCGCCGATGGACGGATGGACCTTCTGTCGGTGCTGATCCACGAAATCGGTCATCAGGCGGGCTTGGATCACGATGAGGGCGAGGCGGGCGTGATGTCGGCTGAGTTGGCCGCCGGCGAGCGCCGACTGCCGGAGGCCGGATCTGCCGGTCAGCTGACTGACACGCAGCTCTTCCATGATGGCCTGGGCGTCTTTGTCGGCGCGCAGGAGCATGGATTACTCCAGAGCGCTGGTATCGCGCCGGCCGAAGCGGTTGGTGAGGTCTCGACGATACCGAGCGCAAGACCTTCCCGCAGTGCGGCGGTGGCGCATTCCAGGTCTGACGCCGATGCAAGTGCCAAGACCGACGATATCGTGCTGACCGGGGCTCCTTCCGGCCTGCAGCCAAGCGGCCCGCTCAACTGGGTGTTTGACGAGGCCAGCGGAACCTTTGTTGCCGCACAAGGTCGGCAGCAGGACCGTCCGCACGATGCAGCGCCCGACGCGGATCAGGACGATGGCGACGCAACTTCGGACGACCTCAATGGTCTCGCCGAATGGAGCAACCGCAAGGGTTTGCTGTCGCGCCTGTCCAGTCTGTTTGGAGTGCGATGAGACAATGATGGCGGCGCAGTTCACACATTTCGCGAACTGCGCGCGCCGCTTCGAAACGGGTGTCCATGGCCGATAGCATCCTTGAAGGTGATACCCACAGGATGCTGGATGATGCCGGCATCGTCAGCTACAGTGTTCTGGACCAGGCGCTGTGGACACGCTTCCGTGCGGCCGGAACGTCGGATGAGTTCATCGGTGCATGGCTGGGCCTTCTGTGCCGCCAGATTGCCGATGCCTCGGCAGCAGCCCTGGTGCTCGGGGAAGCCGATACCGGGCCTTATGTGCTGGCCGCTGCATGGCCGAACTCACAGTCGCCGGTCAGTGGACTTCTCGCCGCCGCCGAGATGGCCACGGGAAAGCGTCAGGGCGTCAGTGTATCGGGTCCGGCGGACAACACACAGATCATCGCGTCACCCATCCTCATCGACGGGCATCTGTTCGGAGCCTGTGCCGTTGCCGTGAAGCGAAACGACGCTGCCTTCACCGACATCATGCGCAAGATCCAGTGGGCTTGCGGCTGGGTGGAGGTGCATCTGCGCCGTGGCATGAGCGATCAGAGCGAACAGGCCGCGCAGCGCAGCCGCTTTGCGTTCGATATGTTGGCGGCGGTGATCGAGAAGAAGCGGTACAAGGGCGCTTGCACCGCCCTCGTCACCGAACTTGCCATGCGGCTGAACTGCGACCCGGTCGCCGTCGGCGTGATGCGCCGGCGCTGGACGCGCGTTGCGGCGGTGTCGCATTCGGCGGCATTCGACGGCAAGGTCAGCTTCATGCGCGACATCGCGGCGGCGATGGACGAGGCAATCGACCAGCGCGCCGTGGTCGTCGCGCCACCGCGCCAGGGTCAGGAATATCGGGTCAGCATCGCGCACGAAGCCTTGACACGCCAGTACAAGAACGGCGCTGCCCTGACCGTGCCGCTGCAGAGCAACGGCACGATGACGGGCGCGCTCACCTTCCTGCGGCCCGCCGATGCAAGCTTTGACCAGGAGACGATCTATCTTTGCGATGCAGTCGCGGCCGTGGTCGGACCGGTGCTCGAGGAAAAACGCCGTAACGACCGGACGATCTTCACCAAGGCGATCGAAGCGGGCTGGATCCAGATCAAGAGGCTGCTTGGCCCGCGCTTTATCGGGCGCAAGATTGCGACGCTGGCCGCGGTGGCGATAGCGGCCTATCTGAGCGTCGCCACTTCGCCCTATGCGGTAACTGCGCCTGCTGTCATTCGAGGTTCGGTGCAGCGAACCATCGTTGCCCCATTCAGCGGCTATGTCCTGTCGGAATTCGCCAAGGCAGGCGAAACGGTGCGCAAGGATCAGGTGCTGGCGCAGCTTGACGATCAGGATCTGAATTTCGAGCGGCTGCGGCTGGTCACCACCAAGGCTCAGAAGGAAACGGAATTTGACCGCGCGCTGGCGCGTGGCGAGCGTGCCGAAAGCCAGATCATCGAGGCTCAGATCAAGCAGGCGGACGCGCAGCTGTCGCTGATTGACGAACAGCTACGGCGCACCCGGCTGGTGGCGCCGTTTGATGGATTCATTGTCTCCGGCGATCTGTCGCAGTCGGTCGGCGCGGCGGTCGAGCGTGGCCAGGAATTGTTTCACATCGCGCCGCTCGATTCTTACCGCGTTGTCCTGGAAGTCGACGAAAGCGACATCGACGACATCAAGATCGGCCAAACCGGCCAGTTGCGGGTCAGCGCGTTGCCGAGGGAACCGCTGCCATACAAGATCGAACAGATTACGTCTGTCTCGCGACAGGGCAACGGCCGCAACTCGTTCATGGTCGAAGCTTCGCTCGCCGGATCCCTCGAGCGGCTGCGCCCCGGCATGGAGGGCGTCAGCAAGACCCATGTGGATGAACGGCTGCTGTTCTTCGTCTACACCCAGCAGATGATCGACTGGCTGCGCCTGACCCTCTGGCGCTGGGCGGGCTGACCATGGACGGGAGCTATTTCAGTTCGTCTTGGTATCGCGTCGCGCAATTGAAGCCGCGGCTGCGGAGCCAAGTGAGCATCCACCGCACGATCTTCCGTAACCAGGTCTGGTATGTAATGCAGGATCGGACCTCAGGCCGCTTCCATCGCTTCACGCCGGAGGCCTATTTTATCATCAGCCTGATGACCGGCCGGCGGACCATGCAAGAAGTGTGGGACAGCGCCTGCGAACGCCTCCACGAAAAGATCATAACACAAGACGCGGTGATCCGCCTTTTGGGGCAGCTTCACGCCTCGGATGTGCTGTTTGGCGACATTCCACCCGACATTGAGGAAATCGCCGACCGCGCCAGCAAACAGCACAACCGTAAACTTCTGTCGAAATTCGCAAATCCGCTGGCTATTCGCGTCGGGCTGTTCGATCCGAACGAGTTCCTGAACGCGACCTATCCGCTGGTGCGGCCGTTCCTATCCTGGTTGGGCGGCATCGCTTTCCTCGCGCTGGTTGGCTATTCGATTTTCCTTGCTGCGATGGATTGGCAGGCGCTGACCGGCGACGTGACTGACAGGGTTCTCTCGGCCGAGAATATTGTCCTGATCCTGATCGCCTACCCCTTTATCAAGACCTTGCATGAACTGGGGCATGCCTACGCCGTCAAACGTTGGGGCGGCGAAGTGCACGAGATCGGCGTGATGCTGCTCGTATTCATGCCGGTGCCCTACGTCGACGCGTCGGAAAGCCTGGCATTCCGGGACAAGTGGCAGCGCGCCCTGGTGGGTGCGGCAGGCATTGTCGTCGAGGGGTTGTTGGCCTGTCTGGCGCTGATCGTCTGGCTGAACGCCGAGGCCGGATTGGTGCGCGCCTTCGCATTCAACGTGATGCTCATCGGCGGCGTCTCGACCTTGCTGTTCAATGGCAATCCACTGCTGCGCTTCGACGGCTATTACGTCCTGAGCGACATTCTCGAGATACCGAACCTTGGTCAGCGCGCGACCAAATATCTCGGCTATCTGGTTCAGCACTATCTGTTCGGTATCGAAAGCGCCGAAACGCCGGCAACCGCACAGGGCGAAGAGTTCTGGCTGTTCAGCTACGGCGTCACGTCATTCTTCTACCGGATCGGCGTCATGGTGGCGATCGTCACGTTGGTCAGCCAGCGTTACTTTGTCGTCGGCATGATGATGGCTGGGTGGGCGCTGGTGCTGATGGTTGGCGTGCCGCTGGCGCGCCAATTGTGGTTCCTGTTCACGAGCCCATCCCTGAGAAAAACGAGGGGGAGGGCCTTCGCCGTCGTTGCAGCCAGCCTCGCACTGGTAGCCTTGCCGTTCTTTGTCATCCCGCTACCCTACGCGACCGCCGCGCAGGGAGTCGTCTGGCTGCCGGGCGACGGCGTCGTCAATGCCGGTGTCGATGGCGTTGTGGCGGAAATTGTCGCGACGCCCGGTGCCCGGATTGAGCGAGGCGCCCCGATCTTGCGGCTGGAAGACCCTCTGCTGGAGGCGCGGACCGTCCTGCTGGATTTGAGGGTCGGGGAGCTTGAGCGCCGCCTCGAAAAGCTCGACGTCTTGGACAAGGTCAACGCCAAAGTGGTGGCCGAAGAACTCAGGCTGGCGCGCGCCGACCTGGTCCTGGCCCGCGACCGTGCCGAGGCGCTGACAGTCCGGGCTCAGGCAAGTGGAACGCTGATCGTTCCCTCTTCAAATGATCTCGAAGGCAAGTTTGTGCGCCGTGGCGAGACGCTGGCCTATGTGACGCGGTTCGACCAGCCGACATTACGCGCCGTGATCCCGGAGGGCGACGCCGACCTGGTTCGCAACCATACGGAGTTCGTCGACGTACGCTTCGTCGAAGACCTGTCGGTTTCCCATTCCGCCAAGATCATACGCGAAGTGCCGTCGTTGACCGCGACTTTGCCGAACGCCGCATTGAGCACGGTGGGCGGTGGCCAGTTCTCACTCGATCCGACCGATCATGCGCAGAAGCGGGTGCTTGCCAATTTGATGCATCTGGAACTGGCGCTGGCCAATCCAAGCAAGATCGACCGCATCGGCGGGCGAATCTATGTCCGTTTTTTTCACGGCAATGTCCCGCTTTACGAACGGACCTATCGCTGGATCAGACAGGTTTTTCTGCGGGTCTACAAGGTATGACCTGCGCTACCGGAGGAGTTAATATTTGGATTAAGTTAACTAGAACGCCTAATGAGTGCGCCAAAAATTCGATAAATTATTTACTTATACAAATAAATGAGAGACAATACTTCGGATTCAGTGCCGATATATACTGTTAAAACGACGATTGGCCCTTTTTAACCTCGAGGAGAGTTCTCATGACTGTTCAACTTCTTTTCTACCAAGACGCAAAGCCGGTGACCTCAGACCGCCACAGAGATGTTTCAATCAAGGCGGGTCACTCCTACAGCTTCGCCCGAAACGTGAATTCGGTACCGGTGACGGCTGTCGAATTCGCGCAGGCAGCGGCGGAGTACCCGATCGTTTTCGCGGGCACCGAACACTCGATCATGCCGGCGGTCATTCTCGGCGTGAAGCAGACCGAAAACCTTTATGTCGACGATGCCGGCAACTGGAGCGGCAAGTATATTCCGGCGTTCGTTCGGCGCTATCCGTTTGTTTTCTCTTCCGATGCCGGCGGCCGAACGTTCATCCTCAACATCGACGAGAGCTTTGAAGGCATCAACCGGGAGGGCCGCGGCGAGCGCCTGTTCGACAGCGACGGACAGCAGACGCGCTACCTGAAAGAGGTGCTTGGCTTCCTTCAGGATTATCAATCGCGCTTTCAGCGCACCAAGCAATATTGCGATCGTCTGAAGTCGCTCGGGTTGCTGCAGCCGATGCAGGCGCAGTTCAATTTGAACAGCGGCGAGCGTCATTCTCTGGCCGGCTTCATGACGGTCGACCGGGAGAAGCTGAAGGCGATCGATGTCGCCGACCTGCAAGCCTTGTTCGGAAATGACGAATTGGAGTGCACCTATCTTCACCTCCACTCCTTGCGGCACTTCGCCAACATGCTGGAGCGGATGCCTGCCCCGGCCCTGGATGTGGAGGACAAACCGGAACCGGCACCAGAGGCCGCCAAAGCGAAACGGGAAAACGGCAAATCGCCGGCGCACAAAGGCGGTGGACGAAGCGCGGATGCCGGGCTGCAGGCCGAGGCCGAGGATAGTGGGCAGCAGGCTTGACCAGGTGACGACCGGGATATCACTCGAGCGTAGTGGAGTAGGAGCTTGACTGCGGCCGGGCAACCGGCCGGCGTCTTGCTTCCCGCCCTCGATCTCGGCGCCGAGCGGGAAGACCCGGCGCCGAAATTCCTCGACTGGCTGGATCAGTGGCTGGTCGGCGTGACCTCGCCGCTACGGGAGCGAGCGAGGCTCAGGCGGATGTATCGCGCACTGCCTCGCATCGAGGTCCTGGGGCGTGACTATGCGGCCATAACCGAAGTTGAGCTTCTCGAGCGGGTCGCGGCGTTCCGCGGGGTGATGCGTCGCGGCGGCCTCACCCAGGCGAACATCGAACGATGCTTCGCGATCGTGCGCGAGATATCCTGGCGCAAGCTCGGACTGCGCCACCACAACGTTCAAATTCTGGGCGGCCTCGCAATGCTTGACGGACGGGTGGCGGAAATGGCGACTGGCGAAGGAAAGACGATCACCGCCGGTCTCGCCGCATCGGCAGCGGCGCTGGCTGGCACGCCGGTTCACGTCATAACCGTGAACGACTATCTGGCGGAACGCGACCTTGCGACGCTCAAGCCCGTCTATGACTTTCTCGGCCTGACCACGGGCCTGATCCAGAGTGGCGACAGGGCAGGGCGGCCACGAATCTATGCGTCGGACATTGTCTATGCGAGCAACAAAGAGGTTACGTTCGACTACCTGCGCGATCGCATGGCGCTTGGCCAAAGAACCGGGCTGCTGCACCGCAAGCTCAGCGGCTTCGGCCAGGTCGGCAATGAGAATTCGCAAACGGTCATGCGCGGTCTGCACCTGGCAATCGTCGACGAAGCCGACAGCGCGCTGGTCGACGAGGCGCGTACGCCACTGATCATCTCCCAGGAAAGCAACTCCGTCGACGAACGCGACTGGGCGGAAAAGACGTTTCGTCTGGTCGAGGACCTTCAGCAGGATGTCGACTATTCGCTGTTGCCGGACCGGCGCCGTATCGAATTGACGGAAGCAGGCAAGGACAGGCTCTGGACGCGCGCTGAGGCGGCCGACGGATTCTGGCGCAACCGCATCCGACGCGAGGAATCGGCCAGGCAAGCACTCTCCGCCTTGCTGCTTTTCCGACGCGGCGAACACTATCTGGTCGCCGACGAGACAGTCCAGATCGTCGACGAATTCACCGGACGCATCATGGCCGACCGCACCTGGAGCGATGGCCTTCATCAGTTGATCGAATTCAAGGAGGGCTGCAAGGTGACGCCGCGCAAACGCACCGCCGCGCGGATCACCTATCAGCGCTTCTTTCGTCGCTATCTGCGCCTCGCCGGCATGTCCGGCACAGCCTACGAGGTCAAAGGCGAACTGGGCGCCGTCTACGGGCTGTCGGTTCTCGCCGTGCCGACCCATGTGCCGCCCCGGCGCGCGAAGCTCGCGCCAATTGTATGTGCGACGCGCGAGGAGAAATGGAACCGCATCGTGCAGGAGGTTGAGACGATGCGGACCCTCGGACGGCCGGTACTGATCGGCACGCGTTCGGTCTCGGCGTCGCAGGAACTCAGCGCGTGTCTCGACCGCGCCCGCATCGAGCATGCCGTGCTGAATGCCGAACAGAGCGCGGACGAGGCGAATGTCATTGCGGGCGCGGGTCGTGTCGGAACGGTGACGGTCGCGACCAACATGGCCGGGCGCGGCGTGGACATCAAGGTCGATCCAGAGGCGCTGGCAATGGGTGGGCTTCATGTCGTGCTGAGCGAGCGCCATGATGCCCGTCGGATCGACCGGCAGATGGAGGGGCGGACGGCGCGCAAGGGAGACCGGGGGTCAACGCGGGCCATTCTTTCGCTGGAGGATCCGATCCTCGATCTCGCGCCGCCACGCCTTGTCGAGTGGGCCAGCCGGCGTCAAGGCTGGTTCAGGCGCCGCGCCGCGCTTGCGCTGTTTCGGGTGGCGCAGATGCGCGCCGAACGCGCGCACGCATCGGAGCGCAAGGACCTTCTCGATCAGGACCGGCGGCTGGGTGTGCTGCTCGCCTTCTCCGGCAAATCCGAATAGACTTGGGCTGGCGGCTGGAGAGGCCGCAGCGGGCAGGGAGCCACGTTAAATGCTGCGAGCTATCTTCTCCATAGGCACCGTGTTTCTGGCTGGCGCAACTCATGCAGCGGCGTTCGATTGCGTCGTCAACCCTTCGATCGTGGTGGGTGTAGGCAGCCCTGTACCTGGCCTTCTGGAGGAGGTACTGATCGATCGTGGCGACATCGTCAAGAAGGGTCAAATCCTGGCCCGGATGAATGCCAGCACCGAGCTGTCAACGGTTGACTTGATGTCCGAACAGGCGGCCAACACGTCGGAAATCGAGGCTCAGCAGGCACGCTATCAACTGGCCTTAAGCCGCATGGACCGCTCCAAGCGGTTGGCCAGTCTGAACGTCGCCTCGAAGGATGCCGTCGAGGAAGCGGTCGCGCAAATGGAGGTTTCCAAGCGCGAAGTGGCCCTCGCCGAAACGCGCAAGCGCATTCTGGAACTCGAACTCGCTCGAGCAAAAACGGTGCTGGGCCAGAAGGTTATCTTCAGCCCGATCGACGGTATTGTGATGGAGCGCAAGCTATATGCCGGGGAATACCTCGACCAGAACGGGAAACTGGCCACGATCGCACAGCTCGACCCGTTGAGCGTAGAAGCTTTCGTCGCCGACAGCGAATACAGTAAGTTCAGCGTCGGCCTCGCCGTCAAGGTGACCGTCAGCGAGCCGCGCGATGAAGTCCAGGTCGGCACGGTTCAGGTGATCGACAGGGTGCTGGACGCTGCCAGCAGGACGTTCGGCGTGCGCATCATGCTGCCCAATGCCGGCAACCGTTTGCCCGCCGGCCAGCGATGCAAGGTCGAATTCGACACCAACTCGAACTGAAGCGCCCCTACCGCAGCCGAAGCCTACCGCTGTCGCGCATCCGGCCAGCGGGAAAGTTTCTGATTATTGTCCATAAAAAAGCAATAAAATCAATAGAATAGCCGCGTCTATAAGCGTGCCCGGGATCATTGATTTCCAACGAAAATACCTTTGTTGGAGTGGTGACGGTACTTTCGAAACTCTATGGTGCCGCCCTCGGACTCCGCCAGGAGCAAAAAATCGCCCGATTGGTCCCGATAGTTGGTGCAACCTCAAATATTTTTTGCGGCGATTTTCGCTTTAAAATCAAAAGCGTAACATTTTGGCGGCCTATAGGTCGGCGTAGCGCGTCACAAATAAGAAAAACCGAGATAGATCAATGACCTACTTGAGTTAGAAACAATCGAGTGGGAGTGAGGGATCCTAGGTCGCCGATAGCGCCGATAGACTCTAGACTAGGCGACCCGCAGATCTGCCGCGAGGCCTGGCCTGCCTTACCGAATCCTGCAATCGCATAGCTCACAATCTTCTCCGATCCGCGTTGACACTAATTTTCTCCTGTTCAAGAGGGCTGCGTTACACCAGCACCTTTGCTCAAGAGAACGGACAGCCAAGGCCCCTCCGTGTGGAAACGGCAACGCTTTCACGCTTGCGGGAGCTGAGCCACTGTGGGGCGGATGACTCACTGTCAGGGCCTCAGGAAGCGAAAGGCGAAGCGATCGGTCTTGCCCTTGATCGAAGGATCGAACACCTTGCTCGAGTGCGGATCGTCCTTGTTCGCCAGCATGGTGCTTTCCGCGTCCAGGATGAAACCGGCCGCCTCCACCTCCTCGCGAACGGATGCAGGCTCGATCCGATGTAGCGACTGTGCCTCGCTCGTGCCGGCCCCAACGGCGGCGGCGTGGTCCACGATAACGTAGGAACCACCGGGCTTCAGCCGCTCATAGACGGCTCGATTGAAGTCGGCTGCCGTCGCGCCCCTGGCCTGAATCAAAGCGGTGTGGAGATCGTGGTAGAACAGATGCAGCCATATAACATCCGCTGGCTGCGTGACCTCCGGCATCGCCACAAGGTCCGCCGAGACGGCTTCGATGTTCTCTCGGCCCGGCTCCTTCGCGAGCGTCCGCATGCGGCCGACCGGATCGTCCTTGAAGTGGGCCACTTCGGCCGGCACGAAGCTGTAGACACGTCCTTGGGGTCCCACGATGTCTGAGAAGACGCGGGTCCAGTCGCCGTTGCCCGGGTAGACGTCGATGACGGTGAAGCCCGCATCTGCGCGTGCGAACCGGATCAACTCGGATAGCTTGGATTGGTCGTACATCGAGATCTCCTTTCGATTGAGCATTCGACGAGCGCCAGCGTGCGAGGGGGCGATCCACGGCTGATCCGCCGTCTACCCCATTCGATGGCCGCAGACGGCAAGCGCTACGCCGATCCGGACGCGTCCATCTGCGAGGCGCGTGCCAGTGCTTGTGTGTCGACGTATTCCCGGATGTTGGTCAATCTGCCGTCCCGGACCGTGATGGCGAAGATCCAGTCGTCCTCGAACGTCTTGTTCGTGGCTTTGATTCTTCCCCTCCCGGAGCCGACGACCAAAACCCGGCCGATCGCGGCGAAGAAGTCCCTCACGGTCTGGATGGTCTTCTCGACAGTCATGGGAATTTCCTATTTCGCACGGACCGGATCACGCTCGGTCCGATCCGTGCATCGTGACCCTGCCGGTGGGCACGTCGTGTTCATCAGTCGAACTTGACCAGGTCCTTAAAGATCAGATGACCCCAGCTATTTCCGCGCGCCTGGACCAGCCGCCCACCTTCCGAAAGCCCGCCAAGTTTGATCGGCGAGAAGCCGAGATTTTCCGCGAGCGTACCAATCTCCGCTGCGGCAGCGTCATCGTCGCTCGCCAGGAACACGACTCTCTTGCCACCATGCACTGCTGGATCTTGGTCAAGGGTGGCAGCGCCCAAATGGTTGAAACCCTTGACCAGTCGTCCACCGGGGAAAGCCTGCGCGATGAACTTGGAAGAAGGTTGTCCTCCCAGATCCTCAGGAGGCACGCCGTAGGCATTGGTCACATCGACGATGGTCTTCCCCTTCCAGGTGGACAGCGCCTTCGCGACATCGGGATGCGACTCGAAGCGGACTGCCAAAAAGATGATGTCCGCCCTGAGCGCGTCCGCCAGCTTTTTGGGGATGATCGTAGGCCCGATCGCGGCCGCGTCCGCGGCAAAGCTTTCCGGGTCGCGCGTGGTTGCGACGGATACCTCGATGCCCTTGCGAGCAAATGCCTTGGCGAGGGCTCGGCCGATATTGCCGAAGCCGATAATTGCGTAGCTCATGATGTTTCTCCGATCTTGTGTGATGCTGAGGTCAGACCTGGGCCATGCCTCCATCAACGGCGAAATCTACGCCGGTGATGTAAGAGCTTTCGTCAGAAGCAAGGAACGTGACGGCAGCCGCGATTTCCTCTGGCTTGCCCCTGCGACCCATTGGGATCTGTGAAGCAAACTGGGCGGCCGCTTGCTCGGCTTGCTCGGGGGTAAGGCCCGTCGTTGTCGCCAATGCCGGGGTCTCGATTGGTCCGGGACTCATTGAATTCACGCGAATTTTCCGATCTTTCAGCTCCAGTGTCCAAGCGCGCGCGAAGTTTCGCACCGCCGCTTTGCTCGCAGCGTAGGCGCTGAACCCTGGCAGCCCCAACACGTTGGAGACCGAAGAGGTCAGGATGATCGAACCGCCGTCACTGAATAGTGGAAGCGCCTTCTGTACCGTGAAAAACAACCCCTTCACATTCACATCGAAGGTTTGGTCAAAATGGGCCTCAGTCGCTGCCGCGAGAGGTGCGATTGTCCCCGCGCCTGCGTTCGCGAAGAGAATGTCGATGTGGCCGTGTTTCTCTTTCACGACGGCATAGACCCGGTCCAGATCCTCCAAGCGCGACACGTCGCCTGCGACCGTCGTAACGTTTCTCTCGATGAAGGCCGCGGCCTCCTTCAGCTCTTTCTCTCGTCGCCCGGTGATCACGACATGCGCGCCTTCTTCAACGAAGCGCTTGGCTGTCGCCAAGCCGATCCCGCTGCTTCCGCCGGTGATGACAGCGACCTTATTTTCTAACTTTTTCATGATCTTCTATCCTTCGTTGTGTGGGCCAGGCGCGGGAACGCGCCGGCGTCAGAGTTGTGCCAGGCCGCCGTCGACGGCGACCTCGCTGGCAGTCATGAAGCTGCTGTCCGACGACGCGAGAAAGGCAGCCACCGCCCCGATTTCCGCCGGATCGGCCATGCGCTGGAGCGGAGTCATCGAGGCGAAGACCTTCTGTCCTTCCTCGCCCAGCGCTTCCTTCGCGAGGTCGGTCGCGGTCGCCCCGGGCGACAGCACGTTTACGCGGATGCCGGTGCCCTTCAGGTCCTCCGCCCAGGTCCGCGCGAGGTTGCGGACTGCCGCCTTGCTCGCGCTGTAGGCAGTGAACCCCGGGGCGCCCGTTGTGCCGGCGCTCGATCCGGTCACGATGATTGAACCCCCCGGACCCATCAGCGGCAGCGCTTTCTGGACCGTGAAGATCGTACCCTTCACATTGGTGTCGAAGGCTTCGTCAATGTGCTCGGCGGTGATCTGGCCGAGCGGAAGCGGGCCTCCAGCCCCGGCATTGGCGAAGACGATGTCGAGGCTTCCGCGTTCGGCCTTAACCGCTGCGTAGAGCCGGTCGAGGTCGGCCTCATCCGAGACCGAGCCTTTCACCGCGCGGGCATTGGGCCCGAGGTCCGCCACAGCGGCGTCGAGCGCTTGCTGCCGGCGGCCGAAGATGAAGACGAAGGCGCCTTCCTCGATGAAGCGTTTTGCAGCGGCGCGGCCGATGCCGGTAGCGCCGCCGGTGATCACGGCGGTCTTTCCATTCAGTCTGTTCATGTCGTGCGTCCTTCGTTTCGCCATCTCGGGTCTTTGGCTGTACGGTGGGTCAACCCGAGAGCCTGAACATGGGATCGCCGAAGTCGGGCGGTGAGTGCGGAATCGTGCACATCGGTGGTGCGAAAACGATCCAGTCAGACGATTGAACGCCGCAACAGTCGCGCACATTACAGCTCGGCGTGCTAGAATGGGCTTCGGAAGGCGCAGCTGGCGGCGCGGGAATGCACCATGATTGACTGGGATGACGTTCGCTACTTTCTTGCCGCCGCGCGCGGCGGCTCGGTGCGGGCTGCCGCCGAGCGCCTCGGCGTGTATCACTCGACCGTGCTGCGACGCATCGCTCAACTTGAGGAACGCCTCGGGGCGCAGATGTTCGAAAAGCTGCCTTCGGGCTACCGCCTGACGGCTGCGGGCGAGGAGGTCCTCGAGCTCGCGAACCAGATGGAAGCGTCGTCGCACCAGCTGGAGACGCGTGTCTTCGGTCGCGACCAGAGCGCGCGCGGGCTTTTGCGGGTGACAGTTCCACCGTTCCTCGCCACACACCTGCTCATGCCGGATCTCGCCGACTTCGCGCGTATGCATCCGGACATCGAGATGGAAATCTTGACCACTGGCGAGGTGGCGAATCTGACTAGCCGAGAGGCCGACGTCGCGATCCGCATTGTCGCCGACCGCAAGACCCTGCCGCTCAATCTTCACGGCCTGAAGGGACCGGAGGTGTTCAGCGGCGTCTACATGTCTCGCGATCGACTACCCGCGTTGCGTGCGGGCACGCCTGATCCCCTCCGGTGGATCGCAATAGACAATCATGGAATTCCGGACTGGGCGCGCGAGGGAGAAGTTCACATCACGGGAGCTCCGTTCAGGACTCCGGATGCCGAGACGCAGATCATCGCGGCGCAGCAAGGGATCGGGATGACGAAACTGCCGTGCTTTGTCGGAGATGCCGACCCCCTGCTCGTGAGGGTGCCGGGCACCAACCCGCCCATGCATGGGACACTCTGGATTCTCACGCAGGGGGAGACACGCAAGACGAAGCGCGTTCGGCTTTTCACGGAGTTCGTATCCCGCAGGCTCGCCGCGTACGCTCCGCTTGTCGCAGGACTGTCCGTAACGCGTGACTAACGCCCGTCTGGGACTTGGCGGTTCGCCTGCCCTTCATGAGACATTTCGGGATCTCGATCGTCCATCAAAATTTTGGGTTGGTTGCCCGCCAAGCCTCGTACTCTTCGGTCGCACTTGGGTGCAGCGGATAATAGCGTTGCAACGACCCGCCCTCCATGAGCTTCATGCGTGAGAACTCCTCCCAGTCGTGATGTTTCTGGGATTCTTCGATCACCTTCGCGGCCATCGCAAGGGGTAGCACCACCACCCCATCATCGTCGGCGACGATGATGTCGCCGGGGATCACGGTGACACCGCCGCAGGCAATCGGAACGTTGACGGCATTGGGATAAATGCTGGTTTGCACATGGTAGTTGGGCGTCCAGCCGCGCAGCCATAGGGCCAGATCGAGCTTTTCGACATTGGGCCGGTCGCGCATGCAGCCGTCGATGACGATGCCCGCGCCGCCTCTGCCCTTGAAATACGTCGACATCATATCGCCGAAGACGCCCGAACTCATGTCGCCGCGCGCATCGACCACGACCACATCCCCTTCCTGTGCGTGGTACAGCACATGCCGGTGCAGCTGTGTTTCCGGATCGGCATATTCTCCCTCGTTGAAAAGATCGGGCCGCTGCGGCAGGAACTGCAGCGTCAGCGCCGGTCCGACGATCGATCTCCCGTGGTTCTGCGCCACCGGGCCGACCATATGCGGATTGCGGAAGCCCATATGGCCAAGCGTGCCGGCAACCGTCGCGGCGCCGATCTCCTTTAGCGCGTCGATCAGATCCTTCGGCGGCCGCGTGATGTCGGAACTATGCGTCATTGTGGACTCCGATTGAAAGGGAACTACCAGTTCGTGACAGAACCATCGCGGCGCTTGAGGTGGGGCGCTTCCCAGAAACGGAAGCTCTGCGCCTGGACGGCCTCTTCGTTGACCTCGACGCCGAGCCCCGGCAGATTGCCGACGGGGTAGTCGGGGCCGTCGAGCCGTGGTTGCACCGGGAAAAATTCGGAATTGTCGAAGCCAAGCCTTGCTTCGGGCGCCCTGGTCTCGAGCCACGCGAAGTTGGGGACCGCGGCGGCCAGATGCACGGTCGCGGCCGTGCACACTGGACCAAGCGGATTGTGCGGCATCAGGTCCACATAGTGCGCCTCGCTCCAGCCAGCGATTTTCATTGCCTCGGTGAACCCGCCGACATTGCAGATATCGAGCCGGTTGAACTGGTGGATACCGCGCTCGATGTAGGGCAGGAACTGCCACTTGCTGGCAAATTCCTCGCCAATGGCGAAGGGGATGTCGGTCATCGTGCGCAGGGATTCGTAGGCTTCCGGCGTCTCGTCGCGTATCGGCTCCTCGAGAAAATCGAGCACGCTGCGGTCGAGCTTGTTGCAGAAGCTCGCCGCCTCCGCCACCGACAGCCGATGATGATAGTCGATGCCGAGGACGACATCGTTACCCAGCGCCCGGCGCGCCTTGTTCAGCATGGTCGCGGTAGCGCCGATCGACTCGCGTGGCTCGAAAACATCCCTGCTGTTTTGCCCGACGGGAAAGAAGCGGATCGCCTGCCAGCCTTGTGCGCGCAGTTCGCGGGCCCGCTCGATGGCAACATCGCCCTCGGCCTCGTCTCCGGTCGAGGCGAAGGTGGGGATCCGGTCGCGCTGCTTGCCGCCCAGCAATTCGTAGACCGGCACCCCCAGCGCCTTGCCCTTGATATCGTGAAGGGCGATATCGATGGCCGAAATAGCTGCCTGCAGAACCCGACCGCCTTCGAAATACTGGCTGCGATAAACCTCCTGCCAGATCCGCCCGATCTGCATGGGATCGCGGCCGATGAGAAACTCGCGATAGTGCTCGACCGCGCCGGCCACGGCCTTCTCGCGGCCGCTCAGGCCGCTCTCGCCCCAGCCGAAGATGCCCTGGTCGGTCTCGACCTTGACCAGCATCTGATTGCGCGTTCCCACCCATGCCGGATAGGGTTTGATCGCCGTGATCTTAAGTTTCGTAGTCATCCACGCCCGCGTCCCACACGCATCCGCCCTGTCTCAGTCGACCTCGAGAGCCATCTCGGTCTCACCGTCGAACAGATGCATCCGCTCCTGGTCGAACTCGAGCCAGATCCGCTCGTCGGGCGCGACGGCAATGTTGGGCGGCACGCTGACGTTGACGATGGCACCGGACAGGAAGGCCTGCACGAAGGTGACGTCTCCGGTTGGTTCCACCGTGTAGACCTTGGCCGGGATGCCGCCTTGCACCGCGCTCTTGTGCAGCTTGATCGTCGAGTGGCGTGCGCCGAGCACGATTTTCCTGGTCGTTGCCCCCGTGACCTTCTGGACGTTGCGCGGCGAGAGCCCGAGGCTCCAGCCCTCCGCGCTGGTCAGCACGGTGTTGCCGTTCGCCGTCAATGTCTCCAGCGGAATGAGGCTCATTGCCGGGCTGCCGATGAAGCTGGCGACGAACATGTTCACCGGATGGGCAAAGACCTGCGCCGGTGAATCGTATTGCTGCAGGAAGCCGCCGTTCATCACCGCCATCTTGTCGGCCATGGTGACGGCTTCGAGCTGGTCGTGCGTCACATAGATGATCGTCGCCTTGAGGTCCTGGTGGAAGCGCTTGATCTCCGACCGCATCTGTACGCGCAGTTTCGCGTCGAGGTTGGAGAGCGGCTCGTCCATGAGAAACACCGCGGGATCGCGCACGAGAGCACGGCCCAGCGCCACACGCTGCTGCTGCCCGCCCGAAAGTTCGCGCGGCTTGCGCTCGAGCAGGTGCGTCATGTCGAGCACGCGCGCCGCTTCCTTAACCTTCTTGTCGATCTCGTCCCTGGGCAGTTTGCGCATCTGTAGCGGGAACGCGAGGTTCATGTAGACCGACTTTTGCGGATAGAGCGCGTAGTTCTGGAACACCATTGCGATGTCCCGGTCCTTGGGGTCGAGATCGTTGACCACCTGGTCGCCAATGAGGATGTCGCCCGATGTGATCGGGGTCAGCCCGGCAACGAGATTGAGCGTGGTCGTCTTTCCGCAGCCTGAAGGGCCGACAAGCGCAACGAACTCGCCGTCGTTGACCGTCAGTGAAACGTCGTTGACGGCCTTGAAGCCGCCATAGGTCTTGACGAGATCTTTGAGGACCACGTGGGCCATCGGCAACTCCCTAATGCTTGACCGCGCCTTCTGTCAGGGCGCGTACGAAGTATCGCTGCAGGACGAGGAACAGCACCACGACAGGCACGCTCATCATGAAGCTCGCCGCCATCAGTCCCGGAAAGTCCGTCGTGTTTTCCGAGAAGAAGCGCTGGATGCCGACAGGCAGGGTCAACTGTTCATTTTTGGAGAGGAACGTGTAGGCGTAGATGTACTCGTTCCACGCGCCGATGAAGGAATAGATCGCGGTGGCGATGATCCCCGGCGTCGAGAGCGGCACCACGATCATGATGAAGGCCTGGAACCGTGTTGCCCCATCGATACGCGCCGCCTGCTCGAGCTGCACCGGGATGTTGTCGTAAAAACCCTTGAGCAGCCAGATCGCCAGGGGCAGGCCGAAGGTGAGATAGGTCAGGATCAGCGAGCCATGCGTGTTCACCAGCCCGATCGCACGCATCAGGATGAAGAGCGGCACGAGAAAGATCACCGCTGGGAACATGTTGCGCAGCAGCACGGCGAAGAACAGGAAGTTCCGGCCGGGGAAGGTGAAGCGCGAAAACGCGTAGGCCGCGGGGACGGCAACGATCACCGAAAGGATTGTCGTGACGGTCGACACGAACAGGCTGTTCCAGAAGAAGCGCAGGAAGTCCTGGCCGACGCTGTTCTGCGGATCGAGCAGCTTCTTGTAGCTGGCAAGCGTAGGCTCGTTTGGCCACCATTGCGGCGGGAATTGCGTCGCCGCGAAGCCGGACTTGATCGAGGTGATCAGCATCCAGATCATCGGCACCGCGGTGTAAATCAGCATGAACAAGAGGAAGATGCGCCCGGCCCAGCGCCATCCGTCGACGCGCATGCGGCGATGGGGCCGGCCTCGGGAGGCTGTCTCTGCAAGCGTGCTCATGTGCTCCCCTCTTTCCGCTCATTGCCGCTTAGCGCCCGGACGTAGAAATAGCCCAGCGTCATCAGGATGAGGAACAGGAGCACCGAATAAGCCGATGCCACGCCCCAGCGCTGGCGGCCGAAGGCGAGCTCATAGATGTGGGTTATCCAGATATGCGATGCGTTCGACGGCCCGCCTGCGGTCATGATCCAGGGGATGATGAAGGAATTGAAGTTGGCCACCGCGAGCAGCAGGATCGTCACCACCGAGACGTTGCGCAAGTGCGGGAAAGTGACGTGCCAGAAGCGCTGCCATGCATTGGC
Source organism: Mesorhizobium sp. ESP6-5 (assembly GCF_020164695.1). Taxonomy (NCBI): domain Bacteria; kingdom Pseudomonadati; phylum Pseudomonadota; class Alphaproteobacteria; order Hyphomicrobiales; family Phyllobacteriaceae; genus Mesorhizobium; species Mesorhizobium sp. ESP6-5. Next base: position 446,105 of record NZ_JAIUGR010000002.1, on the reverse strand, counting down.
CCCGTCGACCTTGGCGGCCCGCAACAATTGCTCGGGGACTGTCTGCAGGCCGGCCATCATCATGATCATGGCAAACGGAAACTCGCGCCAGATATTGACGACGATCAGGGAGGGCAGCACCGTGCTGACGTTGTCGATGAAATTGGGTGGCCGGTCAGTCAATCCGAGGCCGACCAGCACCGCGCCGATGATGCCGAAATCCGAATGGTAGATCCACTTCCAGATATAGGAGGCGGCAACGGCGCTGATCACCCAGGGAATGATCAGGATGGCGCGCAGGACGCCGCGGCCGACAAAGTCTCGGTGCAGCGCCAGCGCCGTGGCAAACCCCAGGACAAAGGAGATGAAAGTGGATCCGAATGTCCAGATCAGGGTGTTCCAGGTTACTTTCCAGAACACATCGCTGGTGAGGATGGTGGTGTAATTGTCGAAGCCGATGAAGGTCTTGTCGCGGAGCTGCAGACCGGGCGGCGTCTTATAGAACGACAGCTCGATCGTGTAGTAGATCGGATAGGCGATGACGACGAGCATCACGGCGATCGCCGGGAGCACGTATGCGTAGTCGGCGCGATGGGCCCAGATGTTCCGCAATGCGCCTGACCCGCCGGGTTGCGATTTTCGGCGAGCCTCGGCCTTGCCGGTCACGATCGTCACTGTGGCGTGCCCTTGTTTTTCGGAAAGAACCGGCTGCGCTCTTGGCGCAGCCGGTTCGCAGGTCAGGTTGGGACTAGAGCCCGCCCATTAGGTCTTTCACCTTCTTGGCCGCATCGTCCGCTGCCTGGTCGACGGTCATCGCGCCGGTCAGCGCATTCTGCAGCATGTCCGGGACGATGATGTTCATGATCTCGGGGGATTCCGGCAGCGCCGGGAAGGGGATGCCATAGGGCAGCATCGAAGTCGTGACATCGAGGAACTTGATATGGTCCAGACGTTCCTTCATCCATTTGGTCTTGAAGCCGTTAAGATTGCCCGGGTTCGAGCCGGCATAGGCCATCTTCAGCGACCATTCGGGGCTCGCCCACATGCAGATCATCGCTTTCGCGGCCGGCTCGTCCACCTTGCCACCCTCTACATACTCGGGCTTCAGGATGTGAATGTTCGAGCCGCCGAACACGACGGCGCGCTTGCCGTCAGGACCGGTCGGGATCAGGCCGTAACGCATATTGTCGATGACGGTCTGCGCCTTGTCCTTGTCGGTCCCGGTCGCCTTGGCCTGCAGGTCGAGCATGACATTGTAGTCGGACGGGTGGGAAACCATCATGCCCAACTGGCCGGCGACGAACAGAGGCTGGTTGTCGGCCTGCTGGTTGGTGAGCGCCGAAACCGGAACCGACTTGTCGCGGACATACATGTCGTATGAGGCTTGCAGCGCCGCCTTGCTCTGCGGGCTGTCGAGTTCCACCTCCTTGTAAGTCGGGTTCGCGGTGGCTTCGTCGAAGACGCCGCCGCCATAGGCCCACAGCTGTGGCATGAAGCGATAGGGCGTATTGCCGGCATTCTTGCGAGCCACGAGGCCGTAACCGGCAATGCCGAGCTTGTCGTGGATCTGCTTGGAATATTTGACGACGTCGTCCCAGGTTGCGGGAGCCTTGTCCGGATCGAGACCCGCACGCTTGAAGATGTCGGCATTCCAGATGAACGCCATCGTCTCGTTGTTCGTTGGAACGCCGTATGTGACCCCATCCCAGGTCACGGCCTTCATGGCGCCGGGCCAGAAATCCTCGGTCGAATAGCCCACATCCTCCGGCTTGAGCGGCTGCAGATAGCCTTTCGAGGCGAATTCGGTACCGCCCAGGATTTGCAGGCGCACCGCCATCGGCGCGGCATTGCCCAGGAGCGCGGTGCGGAACTTGTCGAGAAGGTCGTTATAGGTGAGGGCCTGTTCCTCGAGCTTGATGTTCGGATAGGTCTTGCGGAAAGTCTCGAAGAAATCCTTGTAGTACTGGCGCAGCAGGTCGGGATCGCCCTCGAACACGCCCTGATACCAGAAAGTCAGTCGCCCCTTGTAATCCAGCGGCGTGACCTTGGCGCAATCGCCGGCCGTGTCGAAATCCTGTGTTCCCGCGATGGAGCGCACATATTCGGGCGACCATTTGCTGAGGTCGACCGGTGGCGCACCCAACGCCGATGTGGACATAAGTGATGCCGTCAAAATACCGACGACAGTGCCGCGCAGGACCGCACTGCCGAGCATGATCCTCGTCATAGGTATCCTCCCTGGTTCTCCGCCCTGCGATCGCGAGGATGGCTATTGCAGTACGGTGTATCCTCTCGACCACTTGGTACGTTTTCAGAACATGGATTGCCTGTCAACGCACGAGATCGTACATTGTTTATGGGAACCGTGCGTGATATCGGACAGACTGTGTATTAATTTGGGGAGCCGGCCCTTGGCCGAAACAGACGATTTCAAAGCAAAGCCACCCCCGGGGATCGACGCCACCGGAGCCTCCAGCGAGGGTGCCTCGCTTTACGAACTGATCAGGGAAGACATCATCGAGGGACGGCTCGCCGCCAACGAACGGCTTGTTGTGACCGATCTCGCCCGCCGCCACGGCACGTCGACCAATCCCGTGCGCGAGGCCCTGCAACTGTTGCGGGGCGAGGGGTTCGTCATCTTTTCTCCCAACCGCGGGGCGCGTGTAAGGCCCATCGATCAGGATTTCGTCCGCGATATCTACGAGATCGGAGTTCTGATCGAGCCAGCCCTGACGCGATGGTTTGTAGGTATGGCCACCGGCGAGGACATCGCCGAACTCGAACGCATCCAAGGCCTGATCGAAGAGAACAATTTCGCCGACACGTTCAGGCACAGTGAACTGGATACCGCATTTCACACGGTGATGTACCAGCGGCACTATAACCGCCATGCCGCCGAGCTCTGGTGGAAGCATCGCGAAGTGCTGCGAGCGGTGAGCCGGCGTTTCAATTTCACGCTCGCGCGGCGTGCCGCGATCATTCGTGAGCATCGCGAACTCATTGCGCTCATCAAGACCGGGGAGGCCGACAAGGCAGCCGAACTCATCTCCCGCCACGTCGAGGGTTCCGGCCGGCATGTTCTCGAACAGATGCGTGCACGCAACGCCGCTCGGGCCGGATAGGACGAGGGGTCAGGTCTGGAACAGCGTGGTTGACCACTAGTGAAAAGGCAGTTGAAATGAAAATCACGAGCGTTCGGCCGTGGCTGATCAAGTCTGGTGCTTCCTATTGGGGGGAATTCCTGTTCGTCGAGGTAACGACAGACGAGGGAGTGAGCGGCTGGGGAGAGATCACCACCACCACGAAGCTCGCCAACCGCGCCCTCTGCACGATCCTTCGACAGATCGGAGCCGCCGTGACAGGCGAAGATCCGGCGCGTATCGAATGCCTCTGGCACAAGATCTTCCGCGGCTTCACCTATATGGGTAGCCGTGGCGCCGCGGTCGAATGCGTGAGCGCGATCGACATAGCCCTCTGGGACATCAGGGGCAAAGTCCTCGGCAAGCCGATCTACGAGCTGTTGGGCGGGCCGGTCCGCGATGAGATCGCGCTCTACACCCATCCCAACCAGGCCAAATTCACCAGCAAGGACGCTGTGGTGCGCGAAATCCTGGACATCGTCGAGTCCGGACATACTGCTCTAAAGTTCGACCCCTTCCCCCACCAGGGTCGCGATGCCGACGGTGTGTCGCGCGAACAGCGGGACGGCTATCTCGACGGCGGCATGACCCGCAAGGACGAGCGCGAGGCTGCCGAACTCACGGCTCTGATCCGAGAAACGGCAGGCCCCGACATCGACATCCTCATCGATGCGCACGGCCGCTTCGATGTTCCGACCGCCATTCGCCTCTGTCGCAGCCTCGAGGAGGCCGGCCAGATCGACTGGTTCGAGGAGCCATGCCCGCCCGAGAGCCTTAACGCCCTCAAGCAGGTTCGCGAGAAGGTCAGTGCCGCTATCTCTTGGGGCGAGCGTGGCCACACAAAGTGGGATTTCGTGCCGGTTCTCGAGAACAAGCTCGCCGACTACATCATGCCTGACGTCACCTGGACCGGCGGAATTACCGAACTCAAGAAGATTTCCGCCCTGTGCGAAGCCTACTACATCCCAGTCTCGCCGCATGACGCCGCGGGACCGATCAACGTGGTTGCGGGAGCGCAGGTGATGATGACCGTTCCGAACTTCTACAAGCTCGAAACGTCGGAGTGGAATTTGGGCAAGTACGATCATCTTATCGACGAGCCGCTCGATGTTTCGAACGGTAGCCTCAAGCTCTCGTTGAGGCCGGGTCTCGGCATCGAGATGAACCGCGATTACCTGCAAGCCCATGAGATCGAACTGGGCTAGCAACGCAATCGGCAGCATGCGGGCGACAACCCGCAAATCAGAACGGGGATAAGTCATGCCAAAGACGGATGGAGCCGACGAGGCCCTCAACCGGGTCAACACCAACTCGAAGCCGTCCGAGCTTCGCATCACCGACATGCGGGTGGCCGAGATCGTCGGTGCACCGTTCACCTCGGCGCTGCTCAAGATCTATACCAATCAAGGCATCGTCGGGCTTGGCGAGGTGCGCGACGGCGCCAGCGCCACCTACGCACTGATGCTGAAGAGCCGGCTGCTTGGCGAGAACCCCTGCGACATCGATCGCCTGTTTCGCCGCATCAAGCAATTCGGCGGGCACGGTCGGCAGGGCGGCGGCGTCTCGGCGGTCGAGATCGCGCTCTGGGATCTCGCCGGCAAGGCCTATGGCGTTCCCATCTACCAGATGCTCGGCGGCAAGTTCCGCGATCAGGTGCGCGTCTATTGCGATACCGATGCCGAGAAACCAAGCGGCACCGAAACCGGAAAGCGCCTCAAGCAGCGCATGGACCGTGGTTTCACCTTCCTCAAGATGGACCTGGGCTTGATGCAGATCGCCCATGTCCCGGGCGCCGTATCCGCGCCCGCCGGCGCGCTCGAAGGGTTTCATGCCAATCCGCGCGGCCGTGGCGGCACGCTTGAGGAGCGCAAGGCCCGCAATCTTGCCTACGACGCGCAGAACGTGCAGCACCCGTTCACCGGCCTGCATTTCACCGAGAAGGGGATCGACCTGCTCGAGCAGTACATCCACGAGGTTCGCGAGGTGATCGGATACGAGATCCCGCTCGCCATCGACCATGTCGGCCACATCTCGCTGCAGGACGGCATACGCCTGTCGCGTCGCATCGAGAAATACGCCCCGGCCTGGCTGGAGGATGTGATCCCCTGGCAACACACCGAGCAGTACCGACAATTGCAGGGGGCCACCACGGTGCCGATGTGCACCGGCGAAGACATCTACCTCAAGGAAGGCTTCGAGCCGCTGCTCAAGAGCGGCGGCCTCTCCGTCATCCACCCGGACCTGCTCACCAGTGGGGGTATTCTCGAGACCAAGAAGATCGGCGACATGGCGCAGGATCACGGTGTCGCCATGGCCATCCATATGGCCGAAAGCCCGATCGCCGCGATGGCCGCCGCGCATGTCGCGACCGCTACCGAAAATTTCATGGCGCTCGAATACCACTCTGCCGATGTCGACTGGTGGGACGATATCGTCACAGGCCTTCCCAAGCCGCTCGTCAAGGACGGCTTCATCACCGTGCCCGACAAGCCGGGGTTGGGCATAGACGATGTGGTCGACGAGGTGATCAGCCAGCACCTGCAGCCCGGTGTCACCGGGATATGGCAATCCACCGAGCATTGGGACAATGAATATAGCTGGGACCGGACCTGGAGTTAGCCCAGACTCCTGCCCTCACTCTCCTTGGCTCACAGGGCCGACGACTGACCATTCGTGTCGACCTCTCCCAAGGGAGAGGCGAAGAAGGAAACGGACGAAACCATGATCTACGAACTGCGCATCTATGACTGCCTGCCGGGCAGGCTGCCGGCTTTGCTCAAGCGCTTTTCCGACCAAACGCTGGCCATCTGGGAGAGGCATGGCATCCGCCAAGCCGGGTTTTTCACCACGGCAATCGGCGAAAACAGCAACCGCCTCACCTATTTCCTAGCCTGGGAATCACTGGCCGAGCGTGAGGCGAAATGGACGGCTTTCGTCACCGATCCGGCATGGCACAGGGCCCGGGACGAGTCCGAGCGCGACGGGCAGATCGTTGCCAATATCAGCAGCCAGCTGCTCACGCCGACAGCTTTCTCGTCCGTGAGATAGGACCGCACGATGAAGATCACCGACCTTCGCTGTGCCGTTATCGGCAAGCACCCCATCGTTCGCGTCGTGACCGACGAGGGCCTCTATGGACTGGGAGAAGTCGAGTTCACCAAGACCTACCTCAAGCCCTTTGTGCTGCATTTCCGCGAGGCGCTGATCGGCGAGGATCCGACCGATGTCGAGCGGGTCATGTTGAAGATCCGCCAACGCGGTTCTTTCAAGCCCTACGGCGCGGCGGTCAGCGCTATCGAACATGCGCTTTGGGACATTGCCGGCAAGGCCGCGGGCGTGCCGGCCTATAAGCTGCTCGGCGGCAAGGTGCGCGACAAGGTACGCGTCTATAACGGCTCGATCCGCCAGAAGCGCACAGGCGACCGGCCGGAGGACTATGCCGCAGACGTCAAATGGATGATGGAGCAGCCGCAGAACTTCTTCATGGTTAAGCAAGGAATCTCGTTCCATTCCAACATGAAGGACACCATCGAGGACTTCCATTACGGCGTGACGCAGAAGAAGGCCGGCTATCACGGCGCGATGGATCAGGGCGTGATCAGCGAACGCGGTTTCAACCACATGCTCGACTGCGTGATCGCGATGAAGGAAGTGCTGGGCGACAAGGTCAGCCTGGCACTCGACTGCGGCCCGGGCTGGATGCTGCCCGATGCGATCAAGTTTGCCCGCGCGGTCGAGAGGTACAATTTGATGTGGCTGGAGGACATGCTGACCGGCGACTATGTGCCGTGGGTCAATCCGCAGGCCTACCGGGAACTGACCACCTCCACCTCGACGCCGATCCATACCGGCGAGCAGATTTACCTCAGGCACAATTTCAAGGAGCTGATCGAGACACAGGCGGTGCGCGTCATCGGCCCCGATCCTGCCGACATCGGCGGCATTGCCGAGCTCAAATGGGTCGCCGAGCACGCCTATATGCACTCGATCCTGATGGCGCCGCATGGCACGGCGAATGGCCTGCTGGGCCTCGGCGCGCTGATCAACGTCTGCGCCACCTTGCCCGCCAATTACGTGGCGTTCGAATACCCCAGTGCCTCGGACCCCTGGTGGAACGACATCGTCATCGGCCTGCCCAAGCAGATCGTGAGGGACAGCATGGTGGATCTGCTGGAAGCACCGGGGCTAGGCCTCGATATCGACGCCGAAAGCGCCAGGAAGTATTTGCTGGCGGAGGATGCCGGATTCTTCGATTGACCGGCGACGGTGGCCCTCGATCTCACCGACCGAGGGCCCGCTTCAAAGACACGTGGATGCACATCCCATCACAACAGAAGCCGGCGCATTGTTGACGCGCGCCGACCTTGCTTAATTATGGCGAATCTCGGTCCCGAGCACCTTCAGGCATTCGCGGATGAAGGCAGCGAGGGCTGTCCATCCCTTGGCCGACACCATGGTTCCGTCGACATACGCCTCGGTCGGCGACAGGTCGATGTAGGTGCCGCCGGCCAGCGTCACTTCCGGTTCGCAAGCGGCGAGCGCGCCGACCTTCTTGCCGCGCACGACACCGTCCACGGCAATCAGAATCTGGACCCCATGGCAGATCGTGAAGATCGGCTTCTGGGTATCGTGGAAGTGGCGCACCATGGCTTGCACCCGTTTGTCGGTGCGGATGTATTCCGGGCCGCGGCCGCCGGCGCAATATACGGCGTGGTATTGATCGAGCTGCTTTTCCGCCTCGGCAAACGTCTTGTTGATCACCTGAAAATGGCCGAGCTTTTCGGTGTAGGTCTGGTCGCCCTCGAAGTCGTGCAGGGAGGTCTTGATGAGGTCTCCTGCCTTCTTGTCCGGGCAGACCACGTGGACCGTGTGACCGACGGCTTCCATTGCTTGCTGGTAGACGAAGATCTCGTACTCCTCGGTGAACTCGCCGGTGAGCATCAATATTTTCTTGCCTGACATGATCATGTCCTCTGTCGTGTGAAAGGGGCGGGGCGAGTCATGCTGCGCCCCGCATTGATTGCGTTCTTCAGAACGGAGAGTCGGGGAAGAAGTATTCCTTGGCGTTGTCCTTGGTGATCAGCGGCGCGTCCAGCTTGACGGCGCCGCGAACCGGGGCCTGGCCAGCCAAATTGGCCATGGTCATGTAGATGGCCGTCTTGATCATGGACGGCGGGTAGGGAGTCTCGACGGGGGTCATGGTGTCGCCGTCGATGACCTTCTTGACGATGTCCTTCATGCCATTGCCGCCAAGCGCCAGCTTGATATCGGTGCGGCCCGACTGCTTGACCGCCTCGAGCACCCCCAGCAGCATGTCGTCGTCGTTCGCCCACACCGCGTCGATATGCGGATATTTGGCGAGGTAGTCCTGCATCAGCTTGAAGGCTTCGTCGCTGTTCCAATGAGCGTACTGAATGTCGAGAACCTTGAGGCCGGTCCCGGCGATGGCGTCCTGAAAGCCCTTGATGCGCTCATCGTCGATCACCGTTGGGATGCCGCGCAGGACAACCAGGTCGCCCCTGCCGCCAAGCTTGTCGATCATGTATTTCGCGGTGTTGCGCCCGACGGCGATGTTGTCGCCGGCGACGTAGAGGCCCTGGATGGTCGGGTCGGTCAGGCCACGGTCGACGACGGTGATGAAGGTGCCCTTCTCCTTGATGGCCTTGACCGGTTCGGTCAATTCTTCCGAGGAGTAAGGCAGGATCACCAGCGCATCGATCTTGCGTGAGGCGGAGAGATCCTCGATCGCCGACACCTGATCGGCCGCCGACGGCGACGTCTTTACGATGACCTCGACGCCGGGGAAAGCCGCGTTGATTTCCTTGGCCGCCGTCTGCGCGTGATAGACGACGCCGGCGGTCCAGCCGTGGTCGGCGGCCGGTATCGAAACGGCGATGACTTTCTTGTCCTCGGCCATGGCATGGCCAGTCAGCAGCAGCGAGCCGAGCGCGGCCGCAGCCATCCATCTTTTACTAAACATTTTCTTCTCCCAGATTGGACCTGCAAAGACGCACCCGTGTGGTCCGGACACGGGGCTATTTCGAATTCGAGAACCTCTGAATGAGCATCGCGATGATGATGATGACGCCCTGAACCGCGGCAACCAGGTACTCGGAGACGAAGTCCGACAGCACCATGAGATTGGCGATCAGCTCCAGAATGACGGCGCCGGCGACGGTTCCCCAGACATGACCCTTGCCGCCACGCAGCGCCGTGCCGCCGATCACCACGGCGGTGATCACCTGCAGTTCCCAGAGCTGCCCGGTGGTCGGCGTTGCGGCACCTAGTCGCGGTACGTAGCAGATCGCGGCGATGGCTACGCAAACGCCTTGGACGATGTAAGCAATGGTGCGCGTCTTGATGACGGAGATGCCGGAATAGCGCGCGACGTCCTCGTTTGCGCCCACCGCCGCACATTTGCGCCCATACTTCATCTTGTAGAGGACGAACGATGCGACCGCGGCGACGGCGACGGATATCAGGATCGGGATCGGGACACCGCCGACGGTGCCGAAATAGACCGGCCGATACGCTTCGCGCAGCGACCGGTCTATTGGTATCGTGCCGCCGTCGGTCAGATAGGTGATCAACGCGCGGAAAATGCCCATTGTGCCGAGCGTCGCAATGAACGGTTCGATCCGGCCTATGGTGACGATTAGGCCGTTGGCGAGGCCACACATAAGACCGACCAGGGTCGCCACGAGCATTCCAGCCGGTATCGCCCACAGGCCGGCGTGCGGCGCCACCGCGTTCATGAACATGATGGTGATGCCGGTGACGAAGGCGGCCATCGAGCCGACGGAAAGATCGAGCCCTCCCGACGAGATAACGAACGTCGCGCCGACAGCGATGATGGCGATGAAGGCGCTGCGGGTGATGACGTTGGCAAGGTTGGTCGCGGAGAGGAAGTCTGGATTGATGAGGAAGCCGACCACCAGCAGGGCGGCCAATGCCAGGAAGGGACCCACGTCGGTCCAGGTGATGTTCAAATCACCGACGCGATGTGTGGATGGGGATCCGGTCATGACAGCCATTCTGTTCCTCCCTCGGCCTTCGGCCTCGGTTTCGGGCCGCTTGTCGCCAGCAGCGCCACATTGCTTTCGGTCATCTCGGCGCCTTGGACCTCGCCCGTCAGGCGGCCTTCCCGCATGACGAGGATGCGGTCGCAGATGCCGATCAGCTCCTGCATTTCCGACGAGATGACGATGCAGGCTTTGCCGCTGCCGACGATGGCGTGGATGAAGGCGTAGATCTGAGCCTTGTTGGCGATGTCGATGCCACGGGTCGGTTCATCGATGACGACCACAGAGGGGTTGGTGAGCAGCACCTTGGCGAGCAGCAGCTTCTGCTGATTGCCGCCGGAAAGCTGTCCCGCCTTCACGCCAGGGCTCTTGAGCCGGATATCGTAGCTCCGGACGGCCTCTGTCAGCGCGGCCGACTCGCGGCGTCTGCTGAGAGCCAGTGCGGGATGGAACCGTTCAAGTGCGGAAAGCGTGAGGTTGGGCGCCAGCCGTTCCTCGAGGAGCAGGCCCTTGCTCTTTCGGTCCTCGGTCAGGTAACCGATGCCTGCGTCGATCGCTTCGCGTTGCGAGCGGATCCGGACGGGCCGTCCCTCGAGTTCGATCACGGCGTGGGCCGGACGCAGGCCCACCAGCCCTTCGAACAGTTCCGTGCGGCCCGCGCCGATCATGCCGGCAAAGCCAAGAATTTCGCCCCTGTGGACGGTGAAAGAGACGTCTTCGGCGTAGCCCGGGACGGTGGCGTTTTTCACGCTCAGCATCGGCTCATTGGACGGTGCGCTCTTCTGCGGGTAAAGCGTTGCAAGCTCGCGGCCGACCATCAGGCGTGCCATGTCCATCTGCGTCAAGGCCGTGCCCGGATAGGTGCCGACCATCCTGCCGTCGCGCAGCACGGTCACCTTGTCGGCAAGCTGCTGCACCTCATCCAGCCGATGGCTGATATAGAGGACGGCCGTGCCATGACCTTTTAGCTGCCGGACGATTTCGAGGAGCCGATCCACTTCCTCGCCGGTCAGCACGGCGGTCGGTTCGTCGAAGATCACGACCTTGTAGTCGTCGAGCAGCGCGCGGGCGATCTGGACCAGCTGGCGGTCGGCCAGCGAGATGTCGCGCACCAGCGCGGTCGGCGAGACCGCGCAGCCGATCCGTGCCAGCTTCTCGGCTGCAAGGCGCCGCATGGCGCGGTCGTCCATCACATGGCGGCGCGAAAGCTCGCGGCCGAGAAATAGGTTGTCCGTCACCGTAAGCGCTTCGGCGAGGAGGATCTCCTGGTGCACGAGGGCGATGCCGGCTTTCTGGGCCTGGTCGGGCTTGGCGAACGTCACCGGCCGACCGGCCATGGACAAGGTGCCGCGGGTTGGCTCGGCATAGCCGGACAGCAGCCGCATCAAAGTGGATTTTCCGGCACCGTTCTCGCCGATGATGGCGTGGATTTCGCCCGGCAGGATGTCGAGCGTGACGTCGGAGAGCACGGTCACCGGCCCATATTGCTTCGAGAGACCCTGAGCGCGCAGCACCGGCTCCACGGCCCCAGGCGCACTGCCGCCGGGCAGCGCACTTCCTCCCTCTCCGGCAATATTGGCGGTAACGGACATTCGTTCAGGCCTCAATCGAAGGCCGGCAGCAGGCGATCGCGCGAGTGCTCGATGTGGGCGCGCATTGCTTTCGCGGCGGCATCCGGATCGGCAGAGCCGAACGCGGCGAGGATCGCCTCATGCTCGTCCAGCGCCTCCTCGGTCACGCGGGAATGGTACATCAGGCGGAAAATGTGGAAGTGGGTGTGTTGAAAACCCAGCGTCTCGCGGATGAGCTCGTTTTCGGCGTATTCCATGATCCTGTCGTGGAAGATCGCGTCCTGCCTGGCGAAGTTCGAATAGCGCAGGCGCTCGTCCTTGCCCTCGCGGCGCGACATCACGCCTGCGGCCTCCAGCAGCGTGCCGAGCTTGGCCTCGTCCATCGTGGCAGCGGCTTTCGCCGCGCCGTGCGGTTCGAGCAGGAGACGCATTTCGTACAATTCGTCGAAACGGCGCCGCGTGATCTGCGGCGCGGCGCGATATCCGATCAGGTGCGTCTTCAGAACCAGTCCTTCGCCTTCGAGACGCCCCAGCGCCTCGCGGATCGGCGTATGGGAAACGTCGAATTCCTTGACCAGATTGTCGACGGTGATGCGCGAACCGGGCGCGATCTTCAGCGACATCAGCTGGGCGAAGATGGCCTCGTAGACGTCCTCGGCCAGGCTGCCGGCCCGCTGAATGCGGCCCGCTCCCGTGGGCGCTTCACCATTATTGCTCAAACTGGCAGATTGCATTTTTCGCCTCTCGACTGGGGAGACTGCTAACACGAGGGTTTGACCGATGCAATACTATATCCTATACGATTTTATCGGCGCCGCTCAATTGAGGATTTTCGGTGCGGATTTTTGCAATGCGTTTCTCCGAAACTCCCCAAGGATGCAGCCTGTCATGAGCCTTCTCACAGCCCTCCGGCTCCCACGCGAAATTCTATTCGGAAAGGGACAACGTCATGCGCTGCCAGCCGTGGCCGGCCGCCATGGCCGCCGCGCCCTGGTCTGCACCGACGAGCGTTTCGCCGGCACCGGCGTGTTCGCCGAAATGATGGAATCCCTGCGGTCGGCATCAATCGACGTGCTGGTTCACGACGGTGTCCTCCCGGACGTGCCGCGCGATTCGGTGGCGGTCTGCGTCGAGGAAGCGAGGGGCTTCCGGCCAGATATGGTGATCGGCATCGGCGGCGGCAGCTGTCTCGATTTCGCCAAATGTGCCGCCTTGCTGATCAGCCACGGCGGCGAGCTGCGGGACTACTACGGCGAGTTCAAGGTCCCGGGGCCGATGCTGCCGCTGATCGCCGTGCCGACCACGGCTGGCACAGGATCGGAGGTGACGCCCGTCGCCGTGATATCGGATCCGGAACGGACGCTCAAAGTCGGCATATCGAGCCCCTATCTTATCGCTGCCGTTGCCGTCTGCGACCCCGAACTGACAATGACTTGTCCGCCGGGCCTGACCGCGGTTGCCGGTGCCGACGCGCTCACGCATGCGATCGAGGCCTTTACGGCCATGCGCCGGGACGGGGACTTCAGCCTGCCGCAGCGCCACGTGTTCATCGGCAAGACGCCACTGACCGACCATTTCGCGCTGCTGGCCGTCAAACTTCTCGGCCGCAGCCTGGAGAAGGCGTGCATTGACGGCGGCGACGCCGAGGCGCGCTCCGACGTGATGATGGGAGCGCTGGCTGCGGGTTGCGCGTTCGGCACCGCCGGCACGGCGGCGGCGCACGCGGTGCAATACCCGGCCGGCGCGCTCACACATACGCCGCATGGGCTGGGAGTGGCGACAATGATGCCTTACGTCATGAGCTACAACAGCCGCGTGGCCGCGGCTGAGATCGCCGAGATAGGGATTGCTCTTGGCCTCGAGCCGAACGGTCGTGGTATCGACGAAATGGCGGACGCGACCATCGAGGAGATCAGGCGCTTGTTTGCGGCGATCGGCATCACCCCGACGCTGGCCGGTTTGGGGCTCCCGGCCGACAAGCTCGACTGGACCGCCGAGCAGGCGCTCGGCATCGATCGCCTGATCAAGAACAACCCGCGCCCATTCGACCTTGCCGCCATGCGCCGCCTTGTCCAGGCGGCCTATGACGGCGATCTCACCGCCTGCGCCATGTGAACGTCAGGAACAAGACGATGAACCTTCCCTACAATGCCTTCCCCCTCGATCAGGATCCATACGACGTTCGTGGCTTTCCGCACCGGCTCTATATTGGCGGACAATGGCTGCCGTCGTCCGACGGCGGGCTCATCGAGGTCACCGATCCATCCTCCGGCGCGGTGATCGCGGCAGTCCCCGATGCGACCGTGGAGGATGCCGCCGCCGCGGTCGAGGCAGCGGCCAAGGCCGCCAAGGGGTGGCGCGAGACAGCGCCGCGCAAGCGCTCGGAGATTCTCAGGCGCTGTTTCGAGCTGATGGTCGAGCGGTCGGAGACGCTTGCCATGCTGATCTCGCTGGAGAACGGCAAGGCCCTGCGCGACGCGCGCGGCGAGGTCGCCTATGCAGCTGAATTCTTCCGCTGGAACGCCGAGGAAGCGGTTCGTATCACCGGCGAGTTCGGCACCGCCCCGTCCGGCGCCAACCGCATCGTCGTCGATTACCAGCCGATCGGCATCTGCGTCCTCATCACGCCGTGGAATTTCCCCGCCGCGATGGCGACGCGCAAGATCGCACCGGCACTCGCGGCAGGCTGCACGGTCATTCTGAAACCGGCCAGCGAGACGCCGCTGACCGCCTATGCGCTGGCCGCGCTCTACAGCGACGCCGGCGTACCGGACGGTGTCGTGAACGTGCTGACGACGTCGACACCCGGCCCCCTGACGTCGGCCATGCTGGCCGATCCGCGCGTCAGGAAGCTCTCCTTCACCGGTTCGACCGGGATCGGCCGGGCCTTGCTCGCCGAAGCCGCCAAGCGTGTGATTTCCTGTTCCATGGAGCTTGGCGGCAATGCGCCCTTCATCGTCTTCGACGATGCCGATCTCGATGCGGCCCTCGACGGCGCCATGATCGCCAAAATGCGCAATGCCGGCGAAGCCTGCACGGCTGCCAACCGCATCTACGTCCAGTCCGGTATCCACGATGCGTTCGCCGGCGGCCTTGCGCGGCGCATGGCTGCGCTCAAGATCGGCGCCGGCACCAAGGCGGACACCGAATGTGGACCCATGATCACCAAGAAGGCGGTCGACAAGATCGACCGGCTGGTCAAGGACGCGGTCAACCGTGGTGCCAAGGTGCTGTGCGGCGGCTCGGTGCCTGAAGGGGATGGCTTCTTTTATCCGCCGACGGTCCTGTCCGAAGTCTCGCCGGACGCCGATATGGCGCATGAGGAGATCTTCGGCCCGGTAGCGCCCATCACCCGCTTCGAGAGCGAGGCGCAGGCCATTCTCCACGCCAACAACACCGAATACGGCCTCGCTGCCTATCTCTACACCCGCGATGTGGCGCGCGGCATGCGGGTGGCCGCCGAGATCGAGGCCGGCATGATCGGCCTCAACCGCGGCCTGATGTCGGATCCCGCCGCGCCTTTCGGCGGAGTCAAGCAGAGCGGCCTCGGGCGGGAAGGGGGCCAGCATCACGGCATCGCCGAGTTCATGGAGGCCAAATACATCGCTGTAACCTTTTGAGCGGACACCATGTCGAAGGACCCTTTTCGCACCCGCGACCACGTTGCCGATTTCGATGACATCGTGGCCGACATCGTCGCACGCAGTGCCGCGACGCGGGCTTCGCTGCCGATGCTGGCGGACATCGCCTATGGCCCGCACGAGGCCGAACGCCTCGACCTGTTCTTTCCGGAGGGACCGCGCAGGGACCTCCCGGTGCACATCTTCATCCATGGCGGCTATTGGCGTATGTTCGCCAAGAGCGACTATTCCTACCTCGCCGAAACGGTGACGAGCGCCGGGGCAATCGCGGTCGTGATCGACTATGCGCTGATGCCCGCCGTCAGGATGGCGGCAATCGTCGACCAGGTCCGGCGCGCGAGGCAATGGGTGCTGGATGATATCGCCAGCCATGGTGGCGATGCCGGTCGCCTAAGCGTCAGTGGCCATTCCGCCGGGGCGCATCTGGCGACCTTTTTATTCGACGAGGGGTCGGCACATCCGCCCTCGGCGGCACTCCTGCTCGGCGGGCTCTACGATTTGAAGCCCCTCCAGCAATCCTTTCTTGAGCCCTTGATAGGCCTGACCGACACGGAAGTCGGGGCGTATTCGCCGATGAGCAAATCCCACTCGTCGCGGACAAAGGTCACGCTGCTGGTCGGCGAGCGGGAAACCGAACCGTTTCACCTGCAGGCCAAATTGTTTGCCGATCGCCTGACGGAGCAGCGCCTGACGGCTTCGAGCGGCATCGTCGAGGGGCGTAATCACATGGACAGCGTCCGGGATTTGGGTTTCAGGCATACAAAAGCGGGCACTTGGCTGTACGACATGATCCGAGCCGCTTGATCGATCCTGTCTCAGCCGAAACCTTCCCCCGTTAAGCCTCGCGCAACTCATGGCGCGTAATCTGCCTGCCAGATTGCGAGGCACCATGAAGCGCCAACCACTATTGCTTTTCGCCTTTCCTGCCTGTGTCCTGCTGATCCTCGCGGCGGAGCGAATGGCCACGCTCCTGCTCGGAACCTACCCGGCAAGCCCCGATATGTGGAAGATCTGGCTCGCCTTGCATCCCTCGTCGGGCATGGTCTGGCAGCAGGTCGATGCCTATCTGGGAGGGTCGATGGTCCTGGATTTCGCTTTGCTGGGCGCGGCCCTGGTGGTCTGCTGGATGGCAAGCCGGGCCAGAAGGTCGGCCGCATTCTTTCTTGCCAACCACGGCATCTTGGTCCTCGCGGCGTCGATGATTTTCATCGGTGGCCGTTCGCAGACCGCCAGCACCATTGCCGCGTTCACGGCGCCGAGTGGCTTTCGGTTCTCGCTGATGATGGACTTCACCTGGCTGAATTGCCTGCTGGCGGTCATCGGGGTCACCGCCTGCGCCCATTGTCACCTTGCCTATGTCCGTGAACTCGGCATGCGCGTTGAATCGCGGCGCGTCCGGATCATGGCACTGCAGCGGGATTTCTAGACCAGCGCAGCGCTACGGGCCGCGCCCAGGTCCCGACCTAGTTTATCTTGTGATAGGTGACCTTGCCTTCCGGGGATACGCTCCGCTGGTAGTTGGAGCTCGGCGCGGGAGGCGCTGCCGGAGCCGACCGCCTTCGCGTTACCCGCGGCATATCCCCGATGGCAGGCTCCGCGTCGGCGGCGCTGGCGACCGCCGCCATGTCTTCGGCGGGCGAGGGGAGTTCGACCACGCGCGGCTCCTCGCCACCGTGATTTCCCGACATCTCCGGTGGCTGCCGGGCGATGTTGGCGTTGACCTCGCCGAAGCTCGCCCGCAGCCGGTCGTCCAGCGCCTCGAACCGGCTTTGAAATCCATTGTTGACGGTGTCGAGCCGCGCGCTCATGCGCTGCTCGAACTGGCCGAGGTCCTCCAGTCGCGCCTCGATCGCGCGCAGATCGTTGATGCCGCGGTAGAGATAGACGGCCGCGGTGGCGTTCAGCAGGGCAAACAGCGCCAGGCCGACAGAGACGGCAATGGCGAGCCTGGACCGGCTCTTCTCCCTGTCGAGCAACAGCGGTTCGACCGCTATCACAAGGTCGTCGGGATCGCTGATCGTCGTCATTGGACCACCACCTTGGTGCCGACAGGCACGCGCCTGAAAAGATCGATGACATCGGTATTCGTCAGGCGAAAACAGCCCGACGTGCCGTCGAAACCCACGCCCGAAGGGTCGTTGGTGCCGTGGATGCGATAGAGCGTGTCGCGGCCATCCCGAAGCAGATAGAGCGCCCTTGCGCCGAGCGGATTGTACGGCCCCGAGGGTACCATGTCAGGCAATTCCGGCTGGCGGGCGCGCATTTCCCTGGGCGGTCGCCACGCCGGCCACTCGGTCTTGGCTCCCACCTGGACCGTACCCGTCCAGCCGAAGCCGTCGCGTCCGACACTGATCCGGTAGCGCAGGGCCTCGCCCTTGCCGGTCACCAGGTAGAGCGCTTTTTCCTGCTTGCGGATGATGATGGTTCCAGTCTTCTCGGCGGTGGAAAACGCCACCGTCTTGCGCAGGCTGGGACCCATGGCCGGCAGAGGCGGGCGGCTGTCCGCCAACGCGGTCTGCCCGGCCGCGGGCGCCAGCGCCAGGCCAAGCAGGCAGGCGGCTGTCAGCCGCAAGCGATGGCCGCTAGCGGGCCGCATCGTCGAGCCGCTCGCGGAACATCTTCTTCAGGTCCTTGTTGAAGCGCGCCCGCCCATCCACTTCGGACGGCAGCATGGCGCGGTTCAGCGCGTCGGCCAGCAGGGCGTTGTCGAGGCCGACCGACTTGATGTGCGGCGCCTTGAAGATCTTCTCCAGCTCGCTGCGCGAGAAGTGGTTGCCGAACCATTTGCGCTTGTGCTTGTTGGCCACCAGCGTGATTGAGACGGCATTGCCGCGCAGCTCGCGGATTTTCTTGTAGAGCCGTTTGCCTTGCCGCAGCGAAGCGACATTGAGCTCGAAGACGATGAAGATCTCGTCGCTCGTCGACAGCACGGAATTGTGCCAGGGCGTTTCGATGTTCGGCAGGTCGATGACGATGTCGTCGAAACGGTAGGCGACGAGATCGAGCAGCCGGAAGACGAAATCGGCGCCCTGCGGCTCGAACGGCAGTTGCGGCCGCTCGAAGGCGTAGAGCGTCAGGCCGGAAGGCCGCGACAGCTTGATGACGTCCATCAATTCGACATCGAGCCGTTCCGGCTGGCCGATGATGCCGGCAAGGTCGAACTGGTTGAACAGGTTGAGATAGGCGCCGCAATTGGCGCTCTGGAAATCGAGGTCGACCAGGCAGGTCGAGGCCGCGCGCTCGGTCGATTTCGAGGCCAGGAATTCGGCCGCCGACAGCGCCAGCGTCGTGGCGCCGGCGCCGCCGCTGGCGCCGATGAAGGTGATGATGCGGCTCTTGGCGCCCTGGTTGCCGCTGTCGTGGAAGGTGACGGCGTTGAGCAGTTCCTTGCCGTCGAGCGGCTTGTGCAGCCAGTCCGAGGCATTCATGCGCACCAGGACGCGTGTCTGCTCCGAAGTCAATTCGTCGGAAACCGCGATCAGCGGCACACCAGCCCACAGCGCGCGCGCCTCGACGATGCCTGGATTGCCAAGCAATTCGCCATTGCCGAGATCGAGGATGACGATGCCCGGGCGCGTGTCGGCCGGCGGCCCCTTGAGGAAGTCGCCCGTCTCGGCAACCCGCACATCATAGATCGCCAGCGCATCGAGCCGCGTCGCCACATCGCGCTTGAAATTCGGATCGGAGGAAAACAGCGCAACCTGCTTGCGCTTGGTCGGGGTAACCTTGGTGCTGATGGCGTTCATGGGTAGGTGCTCTTCAGATCTTCGCCCGTGACCGTGCTCAGCATGGAGGGCATGGTGATGGTTCCGAATCCGAGCAGTCCGCCCAGGAAGAAGAACTGGAAAGTCCGGTTCTGAAGGTTGACCGTGATAGTCGGCACAGGGCCGCTGAGCCTGGTTTGAAATCCAAGTCCTGATGCCGAATAGGTAATGACTACATCGGTTCGCAGGAGGCCGGGAAAGAAATGGCACATGCCAGGCCGCTGAGTTCCTGTGGGCGCCGGGCAGGCATCGTTGTTGGTGACGGCCGTGTCGCCCCTGAAGATGCGACTAAAAGCATTGGCGTCGAAGTTGGCGGAGCTGCCATTGCAGCCCCCGACGCTGCCGGTATATTTGCAGACGAACGGGGGGTAAGCGCCGGCCGCGACCGGAGCGCCCGGTACCGAGATCGGCGCAGCAGCGGCAAGCGCCGTTGCCGGCACCACCGGATCGGAAATCGAGGCCAGCCTTGCGCCGACCTGGACGGCCTTGGTTGCACCATTCCATTGATATAGGGCGTAACCGAAATCGACGAAGCCGAGCGTCAGTGCAAAAAGTAAAGGCGCGACGATGGTCATCTCGACCATGGCCGCGCCGTGCTCTGATTTTGCGAAGCGCCTCATCATCATTAGAACCGGATTAACCGCTCCTGGTGGGAGCCGCTCAGGGTGATCGGACCGATGTTGAGAAACGCCAACATGCCGACACCGCTGTAGGGATAGGTCCCTGCTGCACTGACGATGCACACTTGGGGAGTCACCGATCGATATTGGGTAACGCCGGCAACGAGAGCGTCGTGGCAAGAGCCGCTGGCGCCGATGGTCACCGTTACATTCGCCTTCTGCCAACCTCTGACGCGCGGGCTCGTCGTCACCACGCCATTCACGACAGTCGGTTCGGCCGTGCCGTAGACCGCGATGTTCGTCGCAGTATCAGCACAGTCGATCGCCGAAAAACCGGAACTCGCATAATCGCTGTACAACTGGCTATTACAGCGAGCTCCGAACCGGGCAGCGTCGGTCAGGCCCGCTTCCATCAGCAGCTTGTCGTGAATCAGATTGCCGAACTCGAATACGCCAGCCGACAGCAACAGCATCAACGGTGCGACGATCGTCATTTCGACAAGCACCGCGCCACGCTGGTCTCGACGGAATTTTGTTAGATGACGTCCGACGTTTCGAAACATCGCCATCACCTGTAGAGCTGCGCTTCGTCGCGCAGGAAGTTGTCAAGTGAACCATTTCCGGCTTTCGTCGTGATGTCGACGATCTCTCCGTAAATGTCGGCGGATGGCGGCGATCCCGCAGGCTGGGTGAGGAATATGCTAGCAAAAGCCTGCGTGGGATAGGGACCCTTCGAGCCTTGCACCTGATTGGCCACACAGTCGATGATGGCGACGTAGATCATCCTGCGTTTCGGATCATTGAGCGAATTAGTATTGCACTGGGGAGCTGTTGCCTCGGGGCCGCTGGTCAAGCCGGGGTGCTGCAGTTCGTAATTATAGACATCCCATCGGCTCGAATCAGAGGGAAGATCCGATGGGAGCGTCGATGTGCCGTGATTGACCCGCCAATAGTTAGGCAGATCCCAACTGCCATTGCCGAGCCTACTGAAGCCCGTCACCGAAGCGCATGTGTTGGAGACAAGGCAGTTGTCGCGGGGCAGCGCCATATATTGGGATGTTTGGGTTCCTGTAGGGTCAACGTATGAGCAGGCACCCTTGCTATCGACCTGCTTGACCATGCCTTTGCGGACATTGGGCGCGGGCGGATAGGTTGTCGGGCTTAGTCCATTCTTGGCATAGATATCAAAGCGGACATTAATGCCGTCGTTTACGGGCGGGACATTACCGGGCGCTGTCTCGACGCCGTCGTCTTTGTAGCAGGTCAATGGCTTGGTGGACGCGAACATGTTGGTCAGATCCGGCGTCGCCTGGCTCCCGTCGGGCGTCTTAAGGAACCCATAGTCGCCTGGACCATACTGTGCGTTGCCGCCGCCGCTTTGCGCCTTCAGATAGACCATCGGCCGGCTGCGGCCGCGTAAGGTGGCGCCAAGCGCTTCGACGCTCGAATACGGGTTGCAGATGAACATCGGCGTGAAATCACAGACGCTGGATGAGAAGCCGGCGACTGAGGTGGCTCCGACATTAAAGCTACCGGTGGAGGAAGAACTCAGGAACGAGACCGGGAATATCGCGGCGAAGCCAACTGGCGTTACCTTGACCTCTACGTATCGCGCCTTCGATGCATCCGTAACTTCATCGGTGATGAAATCGGTGAGGGGACGTGCGTCGCCGGCTACGCCGTTCTGAGTTGATGGGATCGTTCGAAGGTAACGTCTCGTCACACCAGCAGCCTGCAAAGTCTGCGCGCCGGGGGTGGCGGAGTTCGAGAAATAATACTGATTGGCCACCAAAGTTGAGAGAGCCCTGTTTGCTCTGGTGATGCTGTCGGCCTTGCCATCGAGTTCAGCGGCTACGGCAATCGCTAAGGCGTCGGCACCCTTCTGCAGATCGAAGTGCAAATTGTTGACGCGGCTCATGTCAACGACGAGCAGCGAAAAACCTATGATCGCTGGCAGCATGACGCTGACCAGGATTAGCGCTATCCCCCTCTGATCGTTCCAGAACGCCCGAATGGTCCCCAACATGACCTTACTTTCTGCTCTCTCGCGCCAAGGGCCCTCGCACGCCTGGCGCCTCCGCATCCTTCCGTTTCAGTTCACGGTGTCGTCACACCCGACCCACCGACATTGACCGTGATCGCCGGAGGCGGCGGTGGTGGCGGTGGAAATTTGTAGTTGTGCGCGACAAGCGCGGCGCGCGTGCCGTCGCCCTCGATATGCGTGTTCCTCGAGGCTGGATTGAGCGGGTCGACCGTCTGCAGCATCGAGTTGAATTTCTGCGTATCGCCGGCGGCCAAGGTCACCGTATCGTAGTGGTTCAGATAGTCCGCGGCGCAGCCCGAAAGCGACCCGGCGCACAGAATGAGGATCAAGGCGCTATTTCTTGACATAGAGCATCTTGTCCTTCGATTTGAAGTCCAGCATGTGGCCATAGGGGCCGGTGACGCCGTCGCCTGTTTCATATTTGCGGATCATGTCCTTGTTCACTTCGAGCTGGCCGAGCACGAAGAATTCCGGGTCGTTGGCGGGCCGCGTCTTGTCGAACGGCGTCGCCAGCTGCTCGCCGGGCTTCACCGGGCGCACAATGTGCGGCGTGACGATGACGACCAGCTCGGTCTCTTCCTTCTGGTTGCTTGAATTCCGGAACAGCGTCCCGATGACTGGCACCTGGCCGAGCCAGGGCACCTGGTTCTGAAGCTTGGTGGTCTTGCTCGACAGCAGCCCGCCGACGGCGAAGCTCTGGCCGTCGCGCAATTCGACGACGGTATCCAATTTGCGATTGGTGAAGATCGGGTCGCCGGCTGAGGTGAAGCCGGTCAGGTCGCTGACCTCCGGCGCAAGCTTCATATGGATCTTGTCGTCGGCGAGCACCACCGGCGTGAACAAGAGATTGACGCCGAACTGCTTGTATTCGATCTGGACCTGGCCGTCGGCGTCGACGCTGCGGATCGGCACCTGGCCGCCGGCGTTGAAGCTGGCCGGTTCTCCCGAAAGCGTGGTGAGGTTCGGCTCGGCAAGCGTGCGCACCACACCCTTGGCCTCAAGTGCTTCGATGATCAAATCGACCTTGATGTTATTGTCGATGACACGGGTGATCAGCGCTGCAAATGGATTGCTGTTTGACAGCAGGCCACTGACAAGGTCGCCCGCCCCGAGCTCCGCGCCGTCCTTGTCCACGGTGGCTATACCAGTTCCGACCCGAGTCGTGCCTCTGCTGTTGGTGCTGGCGATCGACACGCCGAGGTCGCGGCCGGCGTTCCGCTTGGCCTCCAGCACGCGCACTTCGAGATTGACCTGCTGGCTATCGTCGACGGTGACGGAGTTGATGATGGCGTCTGGGCCATATTGCTGGGCCACTTCCATGATGGCGGCCAACGTCGCGCCGTCCTTGACATGGCCGCCAAGCCGCACCCTGCCATTGACCGAGCCTATCTCGATGCGCGCCCGTGGCGCCACCTGCCGGATTGCCGCCGCCATGTCGCTGACGTCGACGCCGACCTCGATCTGGAGGGCGCCGAGAGAGCGCTTGTCGGTGGAGAAGAGATTGACCGTGGTGGTGCCTGCGCCCTTGCCGATGACATAGAGCGTGCGGTCGGTCATCGGCTGCGCATCGGCGATCTTCTCGTCGCCGACGACGATGTCACCCAAATTGGCATTCACCTGGACTGTCACCGACTGCGACATCGGCAAGAAGATGCGATGGACGCTGGGGTTCGACACGTCGATGAAACGGTCGGCCGCATCGGCCACAACGCTCGACAGCAGCGCCGCCAGCGCCGCCGTCGCCATCCCTAACCAAAACCCCCTCATTCCCCGTCTCCCCAATGCTGCCAGTGGCAGCCCAATTCAATCGCGCACTTTTTCTATGGCTGTCGCGGCACGTCATAGGTTTCGAGCTTCACACCCCGGAAAACCCCGACCGTGGCGCGTGCCGGCGGCTCCGGCTGCACATATTTGATCACTTCCTTGACGACATCCTTGGCCGCGGGCGCCGGCGCCGCCACCAGAATCGGCTTGGCCTTGCCCAACTCGTCGAGCCGGCTGCCAACGCGTTCCACGGCTTGGGCGAGGCCGGCAATCTTGTCGTCGGCACGCTTGCGCTCGGCTTCCGCCAATGCGTCCGCGGCCGCTTTCTTGTCGAGTTCGGCTTGTCGCTTGGCGACGTCCTCGGGCATCTCGCCGGTCAGGTCGGAAAGCGTCACGCGCTCGGTGACCTCGCCCTTGTTGGCGGCTGCCTGGCGAAGCGCGAGCGACAATTGGCCAGCGCCAGCCGCCAGGGTCAGCTTCTGCGCATCCTTGGTGCTGGCCTCGAGCGTCACGGACTTAACCACTGTCGGGCTGTCCTTGCTTTCGTCCGCAACCTGATCGACCGCGAGCACCTTCATGCTCTGCAGCAGCACGTCCACGAAACTCTTGTCCGCGCCGTCACCGTCGCGCACCGTGCGCGTCAACAAAACATCCACCCGGTCCCCCGGGAAAACGAAGCCGGCGACGCCAAGCACGTCGTTGACCCTGATGGAAACTGCTTTCATGCCCTCGCCAAGCACCGCTGAAAGCGTCGCGCGCTGGCCTGGGCCAGTGATCTTGCTGGCGAGGATTGGCTCGTTGGCGCTGATCGCCTGGAGCGCCTGCCTTGCACCATCTCCGGCTAGGGCTTCCTTGGTTGTCTTGAAGGTGCCAGCAGGAATTGCTCCCGCCGGCCAAGCGACTTCGCGCAACTTGTCCGCGCTCAGCGCGTCGCCGAATTTCAGCGCAACAGCAGCAACAACAACAGTATCGCGCTGGACACCGCTTGTATCGGCCATGGCGCTGCGCTGCCCAGCCAGCCAGATGTTTATCAGAACCACAGCCAGGATCCCAAATACGCCGGCAAGAACGATCATAATGAGTGTGTTTGCGCGCATGATCCCCACCTCTTTGCAGCGTTGCCTCTGCAAGTGTTCCGTCTATGAAATACGGGGATATGGCCAGGCCCGGAGTTCCGGTGCCTGGCCGTACCCCACTCGGATCAGGCGGCTGCAGGGCACGTAACCGCAGTGCCGAGGTTGGTGCAGAGCGTGGTCCACGCGGTAGTGACATAGCCACCCACCACGACGATGAAACCAATTACTGCCGCTGTGATGATTCCGATCAAGATAGAATATTCGACCATGGCAGCGCCGTTTTCGTCGTCGCGGAACTGCCGGGTCATCGTCATGAGCTTCTTCATGTCAATTTCTCCCTTTGGAGGTTTTGAACCCGACGAGACAGAGCCAAGGATGAACTCCATACCCAAGCATCCCCCGTCACCTCAATCCTAGGTCCCGAGAAATTGCGGAGTCAAACGGGATTAACGGTTCCTTAACTTCCCAATACATGAATTCTCGCGTTCAGGCCGATCCTAAATTGCAGCAAGAGCTTGATTCGTCTAATTTTTCAAGCGATCTTAACCATTCGTTCACAATTACGCGGACGATCTAATTAAGCCAATGCTACTTTATCGGTATTGCATATTCCATTATATCTAAGGGGTTATACCCAATTATGGAGCGATCTCCATGTCGGAGCACGCAAGGGACGCAGGGCGGTGCAAAGTTCAGGACATAACTCACATTCAGCGTTGAGGAGACAGGGAAATAAAACGATATTTTCTGACGTCGGTTCTTAACTATGTTGAAAGTATTGACCTCGCGCGGCGCGCCTTGGCGCTTGTGCCCCAGTTGGTTAACGTTTAGTTTCCGCTAATGTGCGCTTGAGAAGGGTTATGAGGGCTATGCTGGGGCGGTTCATCAAGGGTGGCGAGGCGCGGATCGAGCCACGGGTGGAGCCGATTGCCGCTCTTCCAGTCGCCAACGGGCCTCCGCCTAGCGCCGATCTCGAACCACATGGCGACGAGTTCCTGGCGCTGAAAGTCGATCTGCATCGACATCTTATTGATAGGTTCAACCTTGCAGCGCTCGAAAGTGCTTCGAAGGACGAGATCCTGAACGAAATTCGCCCCATCGTGCGCGAGTTCGTACGCGGTCGCAATGTGCCGCTGAATGCCCGCGAACTTGATCAACTGACCAGCGATATCGCCGATGAGATGTTGGGGCTGGGGCCGATCGAGCCGCTGCTCAAGGATGACTCGATTGCCGACATATTGATCAACACCCATAAGCGAGTCTTCATCGAACGTCGCGGCGTGATCGAGGAGACGGCGATTCGCTTTCGCGACGAGGCGCATCTGCTGCGCATCATCAACAAGATTGTCTCAGCAATTGGCCGTCGCGTCGATGAATCGGCGCCGATGGTCGATGCGCGGCTGGAGGACGGCTCTCGCGTCAACATCGCGGTGCGACCGATCTCGGTGGATGGCCCGCTGGTGTCGATCCGCAAATTCTCTAAGAATCCCTATTCGCTTGAGCGTTTGATGGCGTTCAATTCAATCCGCCAGCCAATGGTCGACCTACTGCGCATCGCGGTGCAAGCGCGTAAATCGATCCTGGTCTCCGGCGGCACCGGTAGTGGCAAGACCACCTTGCTCAATGCCCTGTCGAGTTACATCCCTTCGAGGGAGCGATTGATCACCATCGAGGATGCGGCCGAACTCCAACTGCAACAGCCGCATGTCGGACGGCTCGAGACACGCCCACCCAATGTCGAAGGCAAGGGCGAGGTTCGCCAACGCGAGCTGCTGAAGAACGCGCTACGCATGCGGCCGGACCGCATCATCGTCGGCGAGGTGCGCGGCGAGGAAGCCTTCGACATGCTGCAGGCGATGAACACCGGCCATGAAGGCTCGATGACCACCATCCATGCCAACACACCGCGCGATGCCATATCGCGGCTCGAACAGATGGTGGGTATGGCTGGCATGCCGATGAGCAACGATTCTATCCGGGCGCAGGTTGCATCCGCCCTCGACATTATTGTGCAGACGCAGCGTCTTTCGGACGGCGGCAGGCGCGTCACCTCCATATCCGAAATCACCGGCATGGAGGGTAACGTCGTCCAGCTTCAGGAAATCTACCATTTCGTCCGGCGCGATGTCAGCGCTGACGGCAAGATCATCGGCGAATTTCGCGCTACCGGCGTCCGTCCGCGCTTTGCCCAGGAAGCGGCGACGCTCGGCCACCACTTTGCCAAGGATGCATTTAATCCGCAGGTCGCCCTCTGATGCCGACCGGTCAAGCTCTGCTGTATTTCATCTATGTGCTGGCGGCCGCTTCGGTCATTCTCGCTGGCGAAGCTCTCTATCTTTCCCTTGCCAAGCGCCGGTCGCGGGTCAGTGTGATTAATCACCGGCTGCGGCGATTGGCGGATGATGTTCCAGCCGAGCAGGCCTTGCAGGGCCTGCTGCGTGAACGCGGGCTGACCGATGCCGGTGATTTTCTCTTTCGTCTGGTCGGACTGAACAGGCTTTACACACAGTCGGGTATCACCGGAAACCCGCTGTCTTTCGCTGCGATGTTCGTCATGGCTGGTTTGGCAATGGCGTTTCTGTTCTTTCTTGTTCTGCGCTTTTCCGCGTTTTCCTCCTTCCTGATTTTGGTGGCGGTCGGATCTGTGCTGCCACTTCTCTTTCTTCGCCGCGCCCGAAACAAGCGAATTCAAAAATTTGCCAGGCAATTGCCAGACGCGCTTGACATGATTGTTCGTTCGTTGCGCGCCGGACATCCGGCTTCCGTTGCGATCAGCCTCGTTGCTCGCGAGATGCCCGATCCGCTCGGCACTGAATTCGGCATTGTTTCCGACGAAATCACCTTTGGCCTCAGCATTGAGCAAGCGGCGCGGAAGTTGTCCCAGCGCGTCGGCTTCGAAGGCCTTCATCTGCTGTCCATATCGCTTTCCATCCAGGCCAAAACAGGTGGGAACCTGACCGAGATCCTTTCCAACCTTTCATCGGTGCTGCGTGAGCGGCAGAAACTTCGTTTGAAGATCAAAGCACTCTCGTCCGAGGGACGAATGTCTGCATGGATCATCTCACTGTTTCCGCTTGTGATGTTTGGTATCCTTATGGTCGTGGCTCCGAGTTACTACGGGGAGGTTTGGAATAGTCCGCTGATCGTTCCCGTTTTTTTAACCTTTGGTCTGTGGGCCTTGATGGGGGATTTCATCATGTACCGCATGGTCAATTTTGATTTCTGAGGAGGCGAGTCATAAACCTGTTTACGAACGCAGATAACCTGGGGCTCTTGCTCTCAATAACGGTCTTTGTGGCTGCGGTGGCGCTCTTCCTTTTCGGCGGCATTGTCTTCTTGCCGGCACTGCAGACGCGGAAGCTGGTCACGCAAAGCCTTGTAGGAGAACAGATTGCCGATCGGCGGTCGATGCTTGGGGTTGAGCAGCTTGCCAAGATCTCGGCGCAGCGTCCTGTCGAGGCATACTTTCGATCCATGGAGAAGGAGCGGAATGAACCAAGCGCATTGGAAGCAAAGCTGTTTCGCGCGGGGTTCTACCAGCCAAGCGCCCCGGTAATTTATACATTATCTCGCTTGGCGGCTGTCTGTTTAGGCTTCGCCTTGACCTACACACTTCTGTCGCGGGTACTGCCATCTCAGCTTTCGGGATTTATCACCTTTGCAGGGTCCTCTCTTCTCGGGTTGGCCTGCATAGTCATCCCAAGCATCGCGCTGGACAGGTTTGAGAATAAGCAAAGGCAGATCTATCGTCGCGGCTTTCCCGATTTCATGGACATGATGATCACCTGTGCGGACGCTGGCATGAGTCTGGAAGCGGCGGTCGAGCGTGTTGGTGGCGAACTGGCCGGCACCCACAAATGGCTCGGAATACAGCTTTCGATCATGAATCTGCAATTGCGCGCCGGAAAACCTCTGCGCGAAGCATTGCGTGAACTGTCCGATCGCGTCGGACTTGAGGAAGCGCGGGCGCTGGCCGTTCTTTTCCGGCAATCTGAGGAACTCGGCACCAGTTTGACGGACGCTTTGCGCGTCTACAGCGATGAAATGCGCGGACAGAGAATTCTGAATGCGGAGGAGCGTGCCAATTCTCTGCCGGTCAAGATGATGATTCCGTTGGGGCTGTGCATCTTCCCGGTGGTGATGATGGTCATCATCTTACCGGCCGTTATTCGCATGAAGGGCATTTTCTTCTAAATGGGTATATGCTTTGATTCTAAAATAGGGTCGCAGGACTCTTGGGGGATAAAAATGACAGGGCCAATGCGCCTCGCAACCGTCGTCGCTGCCACTCTGCTGATGGCTGCGCTTGCCGGCTGCCAGACAAACGGTGCGGACACCACTGGCGGTGTCGTGCGCACCAACGAACCCTCGAAAGGCGATGTGACGTCGTTTGGCGATGCTTTCGACGGATTGAAGACCGTCGGCGACGTCGAATATTACGCCTCGGACCAGGCCGTGGCCGAGGCCAAGAACCAGTTCCGCGCCGAAAACTACGGTAATTCCGGCGCCTTGTTCTTCAAGGCGACGCAGCTGGCCCCGAATGATGGCGGCGCCTGGATGGGTTTGGCCGCTTCCTGCGACCGCATCCACCGCTTCGACCTTGCCGACCGAGCCTATGCCAGGGCCTTTAAGCTGGTTGGCGCGTCGCCCGAATACTACAACAATATCGGCTATTCCTACCTACTGCGCGGCAAGCTGCAGGACGCGCGCGGCAATTTCCTCAAAGCCTACGAGCTGGCGCCGAAGGACCCGACTGTCGCCAACAATTTGAAGCTTTTGTCGTCAAGCGTGCAAAATATCGAGCGCTAGCATGCTGCTTGTCGAAGCACTGCTGTTGAAGGCCCTCGCCATCCCTCTGCTCGCACGGATTGCCTGGTTCGACTTCACCACCCAGAAGATAGCCAATCGCGATGTGCTGTTGCTCCTGTGCTTGGGAGGGGGATCGCTGTTGCTGCTGTGGCTCCAGTCCGGATCGTGGTGGGATATGGGGCTGAGCGCCGTGGCGGGGCTTCTGCTGTTTGTCGCTCTCTTCCCGTTCTGGACGTTGCGCAAGATCGGCGCCGGCGATGTCAAGATGATGACGGTCGTGCCACTCTTGATCGGTGGAAACGCCCTCATCCTGTTTTCAGTTCTGTTGATGGTTTTTGCTAT
This sequence comes from Mesorhizobium sp. ESP6-5, assembly GCF_020164695.1. Classification (NCBI taxonomy): domain Bacteria; kingdom Pseudomonadati; phylum Pseudomonadota; class Alphaproteobacteria; order Hyphomicrobiales; family Phyllobacteriaceae; genus Mesorhizobium; species Mesorhizobium sp. ESP6-5. Next base: position 416,333 of record NZ_JAIUGR010000002.1, on the reverse strand, counting down.
TGTCACGGCCGTAGTCGTGAAAATTCCGTTTATGCTGCCGCAAGGCGCATTCCGCCTTTATGTTCAATATCTGGACCGTAAGGGGGTCGTGCCGTTTGGGGTGCCGATTTCCTTGGCCACGGTCTGCACGATAGCCTTCGAAATCTACAAAACCGTGATGATTGCGACCAGTTCCGGAATCCTGAATCAGCTCAATTGAGCCGAGGCAGTTCGCATTATTGAATGAGGCGCGCGCCATCCTGCCGCATTCACAGGCAACGCCAACCAAAACGCAAACGTCGCGCTGTGAGGATTGAGCGCGATCGCCAGTATGGCTGAAATTGCAATCGAGATCGGTGCCAGGATACGAAGCACGGGAAGAAGGTTTGGCATTTGGCCACGATAGGCCTAACAGATTAATCAAAAGTTGAGACGGCATGGCCGTTAACTCTTTGCAAACCATCTTCTTGCCGTGGAACGGAAGTGATGTTTCAATGAATCCTGGGAGGGGGCGAAATGTTCAACGAGGATTTTTTTGGCCGTATTGCCATCGTCTCCGTCATGACGATTTTGGCGACGTCCGGCGCGATACCTCTTTTCCTCTATTTCCATCAGGGAACCTCAGCAAGTTCGCTCGCCATCGTCACTCAGCTGGCATCGACCGTGTTTCTGTTGTTGCAGCTTGTGATGACAATTGCCCGCCTTCCGCCTAAGGGAATTGCGCAAGGAATCGAACCGAGAGTAACTTCGGTAGCTGGAACATTTATGATCCTGCTCGCATTGAGCCTGACGCCGGCATTGCAAAATGAGGCAGCTCAAGTCACGGCTCTCTGCTTGGTCTTCATCGGTACGGCCAGTTCGACCTTCTGTCTTTATTGGCTTGGTCGTTCTTTCTCTCTCATGGCCACAGCTCGGCGCCTTGTTACCACTGGCCCGTACTCCATTGTACGGCATCCACTGTACATCTGCGAGGCGGTGTTCGTTGCCGGGATGATCCTCTCGCATTTTTCATTGCTGATGGTGGCCCTGGGTGCGCTTCAGTTTCTTCTGCAGTACCGGCGCGCCCGCAACGAGGAAGGTATCCTTCGACAGACCTTCCCTGAATATGAGGCATATGCCCAACGCGTCCCAATGCTGCTCCCGCGTTTCCGTCGAGCGGCGCCTGCACCCGGCCACTGATGTCCTATCGTCTTGAGGGAAGCCGCATGGCGCATTAAGGCGCGATCACGCGCTCGATCTGAGTGGCGACCAAGCGGTCATCGCCGACCCCTGCAAGCAAACCCAGGCGTGCCGAAAGCGTTCGCATCGGCACAAGAACCCATCCATGAGAATTTCGCTGAAGAGCGTTTCACTCGGAACATATCTGGGAAAGACAGGTTTGGTGGAAGCAGTACACAACCAAAGGAGATGCTCCGATGATCACCAAACTTCTCTCCGCCACCGTGCTTACGGTCGCTCTGGCCACGTCGGCAATGGCACAGTCGAACGGCACCGGTTCAGGCTCGACGTCCGGCGCCACCAGTGGCGGCAATGGGACCACGACCGGCACTGGCGTCGGCACAGGCTCCGGTGCGACGACCACGCCCGCCGACCCGAGCACGACAAACTCGACAACCAAGTCGAACGGCATGACCGACCGCTGCAAGGATGCCGCGGGCAACGACATCGACAACAACACCGCCAGCGGCAACACGACGTCGAACATGCAGAACTGCAACAAATGAGCCACCGGCTCGGAGCGCCGCCCGAAGTCGTTCTTCTCCCTGGGGGCGACTGATCGGGCGGTGTTCTTGCTGCGGGGGCGCCGATGAGCCGCGATGGCGTCAGGCAACGCCGTCCGCTCGATCGGGTTGGCAGGCGCGTGCCGGACCTGCATCCTTCATCACAAGAAATCGTGACATGTTGGAAAGCGGCCGCCGGCGCCTTGCGGGAGAACCGGCTCATCAAGACCAGTCACGCAAGATCATGGACGGTTCCGGAGGCCGGCAAGCTGGTTCCGGTAGGTCGCTGGACATGAAGTATGTTCAGGCGTGGTGGAACATCGGCGATCAACTGTCGTTGACACGCTCGTGAGAGAAAGGACACCGTCCATGTCAAAATTCCAGGCTGCCACTCCGGATCGTCTGCGGCAACTCAAGCTTGAAGCGTCGGCTTACTTCACCCCGATGATGCTGCACGAGGCATTGCTGCGCCTTTCCCATGCCTGCGGCGGTGAAAGCCTTGGGCGGTTCGAGAAGGCCATGGTCGATCAGATAGAGGCGACGAAGGACGATCGGCCCGATTTCGAAACGATCAAGGAATTCGCGATCGAGCAGCTTTATGCCTTGATCCGCGAAGCCAATGAGTCACCAAAGAAGAAACAGTCGCTGGAGAAGATGGATACACGCAGGACGCCTGGCCGCTCCGAAGAACCGCAGACGCTCGAGGATCAACTGCAGGCCGGGTTGGAGGATTCTTTTCCGGCAAGCGACCCTCCGGCGGTGGTGTCCACGGCAATTCCAGGCGGAGCAAAGAAGCTGGTCGGGACCGACGAGGTCCTGAAACAGCAGCGAGAACAGGCCGCCAGAGAGGCCCGCCAACCATAGGGCCTTGGCATGCTGCATACCGGCCTTGCAGCCATGCGCCGGTGTGACAGCGCATGGCTCTCCGCATCAAAGCTTGACGGCGGTCTCCCGTGCCCACAGCCGCAGTTTGCGGCACGCCTCTATAAACGTCTTCACGGAACCTGCGGTATCAAGCCCGATCAGTCCCTCATCGGCATCGGGCGCCACGCCCGCCTTGGCCAGGAGAGGTTGGGCTGCCGCTGTGAAGCCGATGAATTTGCAATGGGCGAAGGCATCTGACACGAAGTCCCTCGCGGCCGCCTCGTCGAGCAGCATCTCGGCACCCTCCTCGGAAAGGAGCAGCACCACGGCGTCGAACAACACAGACGGGCCGCCGTCGATCATGTGCCTGGCCTCGATGTGGCTGCCGTCAGCCGCGTCGACGCCGCCCACCTTGGGCGCGATCACCTCCATCACCGCGCCCTCCGTTTCGATGGCGGAACGGAGCTCTTCGAACAGCGCGGTGTCGGTTCCATTGCTAAGCAAGACGCCGACTTTGCGGCCCTTGAAACTGTCAGGCCCGTTCTCGATGATGCTGAGCGCCGGCGAAGGCGGCAGGTCGTCGCGCGTCGGAACGGCTGCCTCCGCAGGGTCGGGCATATTCCGAATGCCGAGCTTGTCGGCGACGGTGGTCGCCAAGGTTTCGTCGATGTTCAGCAGATGCGAAACCATGCGTTCGCGGATCGCCGGTGCCTGGACCTTGCTCAATTCGAAGGTCAGCGCCATGGCGATGTGGCGCTGCTCCGGCGGTGTCTGGCTGTTGAAGAATTGCCGGGCCTGGCTGTAGTGATCGGCGAAGCTTTCCGCGCGCAGACGCACCTTCTGCCCTTCCTCGGCATCAGCGAAGGAACGAAAGCCGCGTTGCGGATCCTCGCGCGGTCCCAGCCCCCATGAATTCGGTTCATAGTTGGCGCGACCGACCGGATTGCGCATAGCCATGTGTCCGTCCTGTTGGAAATGGGCGAACGGGCACTTCGGCGCATTGATCGGGAGATGGGTAAAGTTCGGGCTGCCCAGCCGTTTCAACTGGGTATCGAGATAGGAGAAGTTGCGGCCCTGCAGAAGCGGATCGTTGGAGAAGTCAATTCCGGGCGGCACATTCTGCGTCATGAAGGCAACCTGCTCGGTCTCCGCGAAGAAATTATCCGGCATCCGGTCAAGCACCAGCCGCCCGACCGGGATTGGTTCGAGCACCTCTTCAGGAATGATCTTGGTTGCGTCCAGAATGTCGAAGTCGAAGCTGTCGGCAAACGCCTGATCGAACAATTGCACCGTCAACTCCCATTCCGGGAAATTGCCGGACTGGATGGCGTCCCACAGATCGCGACGGTGAAAGTCTGGATCGGCGCCATTGATCTTGACCGCCTCATTCCAGACCACCGATTGCATGCCGAGCTTTGGCTTCCAGATGAATTTGACGAAGGTGGATTCGTCTTTCGCGTTGACCAGGCGGAACGTGTGGACGCCAAAGCCCTGCATGAAGCGGAAGGAGCGCGGGATCGCGCGATCCGACATGATCCACATCACCATGTGCATCGATTCCGGCATCAGGCTGATGAAGTCCCAGAAATTATCGTGAGCGGTCTGGGCTTGAGGAAAGGCCCGGTCCGGCTCCTGTTTGGCGGCATGGATCAGGTCGGGAAACTTGATCGCATCCTGGATGAAGAAGACTGGGATATTGTTGCCGACCAGATCCCAATTGCCTTCCCTGGTGTAGAGCTTGACCGCGAAGCCGCGGACGTCGCGGGCGAGATCGAACGAGCCCTTGTTGCCGGCAACCGTCGAGAAGCGCACGAAAGCCGGTGTCTTTTCGCCGGCCCTCTGGAAAATATCGGCACGTGTGTATTTGGCCAGAGACTCGTAGGTCTCGAAGTAACCATGCGCGCCGTAGCCGCGGGCATGGACGACCCTTTCGGGAATGCGTTCGTGGTCGAAGTGGAAAATCTTCTCGCGAAAATGAGAGTCCTCGATCAGCGCTGGTCCGCGTTCGCCGATCCGCAATGTGTTTTGATCGTCGGAGACCGGTGTTCCGAGCGCCGTGGTCAGAGTGGGCGTCTCACCCCCGGCGATCTGGTGCAATTCCCCGCCGTTTCCGCGCGCGCTATCCGGTTCCTGACCACTTGCCGATTGGCGAGCGGAGCGACGGGCGGATTTGGCCATGACATATCCTCGTTTTGATGCCGGAGGGGGGTGGAAGTACTCAGGACGTCAAACTGCCGGTGCGCGGCTTTGTTCCCGTGAAAGAACCGCTGCGCGCGCGTGCATCGCCCAAGGCGCCATCCCTATCGCGGCGACGGCATGGGCCGATTGGGTAAGATGCCCCCGCTGCGCGGAATTTCTGAAGAGTTGTCTTCAGCGCGAGGAACGAACCAAACTTCCATGCATTTAGCAGGGGCTGCGTTCATACACTCTTCTTCTGGGAGCTGGACCATTGTCATCCGGAGGCTACATTTTGGCCGACCAAGAAACCAATGAAGTTTCCATCGTTGAGCTCATACCCGCCATGCGGGCTTTCGCGCGCACCTTCTGCCGCGTCCCCGACGATGCCGACGATCTGGTACAGGAGACACTGACCAAGGGTCTCGCCAACATCGACAAGTTCGAACCCGGCACACGCATGAAGTCGTGGCTCTTCACCATCATGCGCAACACGTACTACACCCGGGTCAAGATCGCTGCCCGGGAAGCGCCAGGCCTGCTCGACTGCGCGTCGTCCCGACCGATTTCGGAAGCCACCCAGGAATGGAGCGTCCAAAGCAAGGAAGTCCACGCCGCCATACAAAAGCTACCGGAACACCAACGCGAGGTTCTGATGCTGATTGGCGTTCTGGGGGTGAGTTATGAAGAAACGGCCGAGATATGCGGCTGCGCGGTGGGGACGGTAAAAAGTCGGCTGAACCGTGCCCGCGCCAATATTCTCGAGTTGCTTGGGGAGAGTTCGTTGCAGACACTGATCGAAAGACGAAATCATCTATCGGATGGTCAACTCGATATAGAGGGCGACAGCCGCAGATAGTCAGTTCTGCACGTCACGTCGACGTTTCTCAACCAGCGCGTTTTGCAACTCCATGGCCAGCCTGGTTAGCCGGTCTGGAATTTTTTCCTGCTCTATGGCGTCCAGGAGAGAAGTGATCTCCTGATCCATGGCCAGACCGAATTGCGGGTCCGCGGTATCGTCGCTCGAATGAGACATCCATATTCTCTTGATAACCAGCAGTCCCTGACTTTAGTGTGGTGACAAACGCCGGACATTACAAGGCGATGTCCGCCGCCGGCAGGGTTGCCGCCAATCCTTGCACAGCTTTATTTCCTTGGCCTTACGCTGCAGGCAAAGGACATGGGGTGACGGCGTTCTTCGGCGCCTGGCCGGCGGCATGGATCCTGATATTGATCGGACTTGACGAGATTGCGGTCCAGCCCGCGCTCATCGCCGTGCTGCTTCCCGCAGCCGATCTTTCTTGCCGCGGGTGCCATGATTTCCTCCTTCGAGTCGGTGCCGATCTTCGGCGCCTCTGGTTCGACGTCAGAACTGGCGGCGCGCAGTAATGTTCCGCCGCCTCGAGCAAGTAGGAAAGCCTCGCCATCCCATGATCGAAACGGCTTCTCGCCATTGATGACGACCCGCATTTGGTGAGCGTCCGCCAGGCGGCCGACATCAGCGCGGTCCCACGAAAGCGATCCGCGATATGAATAGTTCAGCAAGGCGAGCCAGCCAGGCCGTTTCAGAACGCGTGCGATCTCATCGAAATGCCCCTCGGCCATGCCGGCCAGAACCAGATAAGGAAAGCTGTCAACCGCCAGCACGCAATCGAAACTGCCGTCGTCGAATTCGCTCAAATCGAGACCGGAGGTTTGCCGCAACTCGACATTGCCCAGCGCGGTGCACCGCTCGGAGGCGATGGAGATCATCCGCGAGGATATGTCGATGCCGACCATGCGGTTGAAGGAGTTGGAAAGCGCATGCTCGAAACGGCCGATGCCACAACCAATGTCCAGAATATCCCGGCGGGTTCCGGAGAAGTCCTGCTGCTTGAGCCAGGCGACGACTTCGTCGGTCGTGGCTGAGAGCCTTTCCTCATCCCCTAAGGATGCGAGCTGGACACTTGCTGTCTCCGAAATCGCTGCCGCCGCATCGAAGCTCGAGGCCAGCCGCGTGACGACGGCGGCACCGGTCTCCCCGTCGTCGCGTGTGTGCCGAACGGCCGCTCCCGTCGCTCGCAATGTGGCAAAAACATCTGGCTTGCGGCGAAGCAACCCGGCTATCTCTTGCAGCCTTTCCGCGTCTCGCGCATTCGACGGAACGATATCCAGCACGATCTTTGCCAGGTCCGCCGCCCTGATCCCCGTCTGCAGGTGAAGCGCCAGCCTGGCGACGACTGCTTCGGCGCAGACACCACCCGCCATGCAGTCTTCAACAGCCGATCTGATCGTAGTGCGGCGCGGAGCGGATTTTGGCTTGGTTGCAGGCATGGTATCAACTCCGCGTCCAGACCCTGCGCATCGTCCACCTGTCGATGGCGCCCCAGCCATATTTGTAGGCTTCCTGGCCGCGCAGGAAATCGAACTCGCGCGCACCTTCGCGGATCGATTCCGCGATCGCGTGGCCGATCAGGATCGCCCCTGGGCTCTCTTCGGCATAGGCGGGGTCGAAGCCTCCGAGATAGGCATAGGCACGACCGCGATGGTGGAAGCCGTAATAGGCCCCGACCGTCCTGCCATCGATTGCCAAAAGCCAGCATCGGACCAGGCCGCGAGCGTCGAGCAAGGGAAGTGAGCGCCTGTGGAATTCCTCTGCAGCCGCGTCGGCCAACACGCCACCTCCGTGTCCGGCCCAGCGCGCGTCGTGCAGGCGGATCAACTGATCGAGGAAGGTTTGAGGATCGCCTCGTGCCGACGACAACGCGATCCGGCCGCGTCTGGATGCGGCCTGCCGCGCCCGTCGCAACTGGCGCCGGCGCCGGGAGGGTACACAGCCTGCAAGGGTATCGTCTCCGGCGATGGCGAGCACGGGGCAAGCACCATGAGTGGCTGGCCGCCCCGCCTTCAGATCGGGATGCGCAATCGCAAGACCGGCGCCGCCTTCCGGCAAATCCGACAGGATCCACTGCGACCAGCCGACCGAGAGGATCTTTTCGGCAACAATGGCCGCGACCTGGTTTTCGACGCCGGGAACACACAGGATATCCAGATAGTCGCTGAGCGAAATGCCGACCGGAAGAAGTTTCGAGCCGGCGGTCCCGTGCTCCAGATAAAGCGGCGCCAGCCCTATCAGTTCGCTTCCGCGCCAGACCGCGACCGTCGCCAGGTCGCCGGGCCCGAATGTGCGCCACCATGGCACCAGCCACGCAGGAGATTGAAACGGCGTCGCCGAGGAACTCTGCTCCCACAGTCCCCACCAATCCGCCGCAAGCGTATCGAATTGCGCCGGATCATCGATGATCTCGCCGCGCAACACAGACTTGCTCACGGTGTGACGGCGAGGCGCCCGGCATCGGTGCCAAGTCGTGCCAGCGCCTGATAGGCATCCATGTAAGACGAGATCATTCGCTCCAGCGAGAACCGCCGTCGCGCCTCGGCGCGGCATGTCTCGACGTCCAGGCTTGACGCCGCAACGATGGCTTGTGCCATCTCGTCGACCGTATTGACGAGAAAACCGGTCTTGCCGTGCTCGATCACGTCCGGAAGCGCACCATTCGGAAAGGCGATCACCGGTGTGCCGCAGGCCAGCGCCTCCATGGCGACAAGGGAGCTGGTCTCGGCGGCAAGGCTCGGGATGACCAGACAGCGTGCTGCGTTGAGAAAGCGCCGCTTGGCGGTGAAACCGAGCGGACCAAGAAAGCGGCGGCGGCCGTCGAGGCGAGGTTGGACCTCGTCGTGAAAGTAACGCGTGTGCGTTTCATAGGGATAGACCTTACCGCCGACAACCAGCGGTACACCTGCCTGCTTGGCCGCGTCCAGCGCCAGGTGGATGCCCTTTTCCGGGCAGATGCGGCTCAGGACCAGTGCGAAGTCGCGCTTCGGCTGCAGCAGGCTGAGCGCCTCTATGTCTACTCCATTCGGAATTGGCGGGGCCAGTTTGGCGCCGGGTGGCGCGGTTTTCTGCTGGGCGGCCGAGACTGCATGAAGCCACAGGTCGTCGCGCGTCGGCTGCAAGGCCCCGGCCGGATACCAGTCCAGCGGCAGGTGAAGGGTCACCAAGGTCGGGCCATCGTCGGGCAGATAGGCATCGAAATCGATGCCATGCAGATGAACCACATCGATCGGCCATCTGGCGCGGGCAGCCGCGATCGCGGTTCGATGAGCCTGCTGCGCGCGGCTCTTCGCCGCCTCGTCGAGCACGCCGCCTTCCGCCGGTGTTTCCACAAGCGTGCCGCTCGCGCTGGAGCCCCGGCAGCCGACGACAATAGACCGATGACCCGCGCCGACCAGTGCCCGATCGAGCATCGACAGGACCTGTTCGGCACCCCCGACCGCATCCGGTCCGACAGGCGCGAGGGGATAGGCGACATTGAGGACGGTGAGCGTCATGGCCGGCCGAGCCATGGTGCGGGGTGGACGAGGGCGGTTGCGCACGACCTGGCGCCGATCTCGAAGGGGCCGAGAGCCTTGACTTCGGTCAGTGCATCCAATGATCGCGGACCGGGTCGCATGAGAGCCTCACGCAGCCGAGGCCCGCTGCGTCGGGAGCGAGGCGGACATCATGCCGGGCGCGTAGCGGCGGATCATCGTTGCACAGAACTCGGCGAATTCCTCGGGCACCAGCGGAGGGCTGGTGTGGTGAGGCATCATTCCGCGATGCTCGGGCGTGAAGCAGAAGGTGACCGTGACGTCGAAAGCGGCGAGTGCTTCCATCTGTCGGTCGAACCAGTCCAACGCATTCGGCCTGAAGCTATCGGCCCAGGAAAGCCCCGTGCGCATATTGGTCACGCCGAGCCGCTTCATCCAGGCGACGGCATCGTCCAGCCGCGGGTCCTCGAAATGAAACCACTGCACCAGGCCCATTGCGGGTGTGTAGCGTAGGAATTCTTCCAACGCCGGTTTTGGCGTACCGTCCTGGCGCAGCAGCCCCATGTGGAAATGGCGGTAATAGGAAGATCCCTCCGCCTCGCGATGCCGCGTCGTTGCTTCCCATTCGCGCGGAAGGTCATAGAGGCTGTACCACTGGATTCGCGGTGCGTTGCCGAGCAGCAATTCGGCGGTGCGCTTGAGCCCCCAGACCTGTATTTCCTCGGCCCCGAAGGTCGATACGCCGACCTCGCTGACCCAGATGGGGAGGTTGGTGACGGTCGCGATCTCACCGATCTTCTGCGGCCATTCCTGAATTTGCCACAGGTTCCAGTCGAGGGGAAAGCCGTGAACAGCGACGGCGTCGACATGGTCCAGCACGCCGAATTCCTTCATGCGCGTGATAAAGCCGGGGTCTATCGGCGAGATGCCGCCAAGCACTTTTGTCAGAGCCGGGTTCTCGGATGCGATCGCGTCCGCCGACAGGACTGCCATCCTGGCAAAGCGGCTCCAATCGGGGTCGAGCTCGGGGTCCCAATGCGATTTGTTGTTGGGCTCGTTCCAGATCATCGCGGCTTCAATCATGGAGCTTTCCTTTCGACGGATATATCGCGCCGCTGCCGGCCGGATCGCCGGCAGCGCGGCAGAAATAGACCTCCTGCTCGGGATGCAGAACGATCTCGAAACCGGCGCTGCGCAGCATCGCTTCGGTGCAGGCCCGGTTCGGTATCCACCAGTTGGTCGGATCGTCGGCATAACGGTGTTCAATGAAATGCAGCTTGGGAAATTCCGGCTGGTCGAACAAATCATGCGTCCAGAAATGATAGTTCTCTTCCAATGCGGGTAGGTCCTTGCTGCCGCGCTGCATGGACTGAAAGATCATCAGGTCGACGGCGACGTGCTCACGGATCAGGTCGAGCGCGAGCAAGGGGTGGCGCAAATGGTAAAGCACTCCCATGAAGAGCACGACATCGAATGTCTCGCGCAGGGCACCGACGTCGTAGACCGACAGCTTCTGGAATTCGATATCACAGTCCGCGATCTCGGCGGCAAAGCGGGCCTGCGCCAGATAGGCCTCGTCGAAATCGATCCCGAGGACACGGGCGGCGCCCCGCCGTTTCATCTCGATCGAGTAGAAGCCGGCATTGCAGCCAATATCCAGCACGGTCTTGCCGGTCAGATCAGCGGGTATGGCATCGGCGAATTTGCGCCATTTGATCAGCGGGTAGTTGCCGAGAAAGTGGTCGGGCGCGGTTTCGACGCCGGCCAGGTCCATATTGTGGAACCACGGGCCGAGCGCGTCGATGCGCCGGCGGATTTCAGCATGGGAATGCAACATGGTCAGGCTCCTTCGCCCGGAACGACAGGCACATGCGAATGCGCGCCGGGCATGATCGTTGCGGGCTGGTGATGAGCTGACGGGACGCCGTTTTCAAGCAACCGCAGAGCTGTGCGATACCCATTGAAAGTACCGACATCGACATAAGCGGACCCTGCCTTGACCCCATAGGCCACACCCCCGCCCGCAAGGTAGGCGTTGATCAACGTGCCGATATATTCGTCACGACCATCCCGCTCGCGCCAGAGTGCAGCAAGCCGATGCAGGATATGGCCGGGCATCTTGAACGCGCCCCAAACCCAGTTCGTGGCGGCGTCCTGCCGCTTGACCTGGATTTCGATCACCCGCTCGTCATCATCGGTAACGACGGCGTCGAAGAATTCCGGGCTATCCACCGGGAAGAGCAGAAATGAAAGCTGATCGTCAGGCAAGTGACAGAAACCGTCCTCGGGAAACCAGATCGTGTCTGGAAGGCCGACGAGGACGACCTCGTCGGGCGCGACGAGGGGCGCTGCCCGGAAAATCGCATCGCAGAGACCTACGGGTTGGGGCTGCACCACGAAGAGCGCTGCCGCCTCACCATAGCCGGCGGCATAATATTCGAGGATGTCGGATTTGCCCGATCCGATGATGAAGCAAATCTTGTCGACGCCGGCCTGGACCATGCGCCGTACCAGATACTCGCTCACGGCGCAGGGACGTTCGGTCTGTCCGTCGATCCTGCTGCCGACCGGCAGCAGCTCCTTCGAGAAGCCGAGCGGTTGAATGCGGCTGCCGCGTCCGGCAGCAGGCACGATGCCCAACATCAGACTGCTTCCTTCATCGGTTCACCGACTGGGTTTCGCAAGGCATCGGCCAGGATTTTGTCCAGTTCCGCTGCGCGCTTGGCGGAAGTGTGCTCGCCCAAGACCCGTTCGCGGGCTCGCCTTCGAATGCCGTCGAGTTCGAACTCCGGCAATTGCATTGCCGCGACCACATCATCCGTGTCGCGCGCCAACAGCACTTCGCGGCCGGGTTCGAAGAATTCCGCGAGGCCTGGCCATGCGTCGGTGACGATGGCAGCCCCACACGCGGCCGCTTCGAAGAGCCGTCCCGAGGGGCACCAGCCCTTTTGCGCCATCGCTTCGCGGGTGACGTTCAGTGTCAGCCGCGACGAGGAGAAGAACGCCGGATGGTCGGCGGGCGGCAGATGCCTGACGAAGAAGATGTTGTCGCTCCATGGGAATTCCTGCGGATATTGTGCGCCGCCGATGATGAAGCGCTGGTCGGGCAGGCGCGCGGCCGGGCGGACCAGAAGCTTTTCGACGCCGGCCTGGCGATCCGCCGCGTAGGTCCCGAGATAGGACAGATCACCGGCGAATTCGGCCCGCTTCTCTGCCGGCCGGTGCTGGTCCGGATCGACATGCCCGTAGAGCGGCATCACGCGGCGCGCGCCCAGCACCGTCTTCAGCGCCTCGATCGCCGGGCCGCCGGTGTAGCTCAGGACGAGGTCGTAGTCGGCAAGGCCTTCAGGTCCGAAATAGGGCGGACGCTCACCTTGTTCGACGCGGGCAAGCGTGACTGGAGTATCGAGATCGTAAAAGGCTCGCAGTCCGCGGCATGCCTGCTGCGCGAGGCGCGAAGCCTCGACGGCGTCGGGACAATAAGAGGTGACGACCACGACATCCGCTTGCTTCATCGCCCGTTCCGCGACGCGGCGGATGTCCTCCCAGTCCGGATAGATGACGACGTTGCCTCCATCGAGTTGATCCAGATCGCGGGTCCCGGCATAATAGGGGGTGTCGCGTTCGAAAAAGGTGATCGACCAGCCCAGCCGGGCGAGGGCGCGGATCAGCCCACGCCACAGCGTGGCATGGCCGTTTCCCCATGAAGACGTGACGGTAAGACCGAAAATGACCATCCGCATGGGGAATTTCCTCGTCAGGCAGCTTCGTTCAATCGCAGGAGCTTCGAGCCCCAGTCGCCCGATACGATCGTCGTGATCGAGGCGGGATCGATGTCGAAGCGAAAGCAGTCGCCTACCGGCAAGCCAAGCACCTTGCAGACGGCGGCCTTGATCACATCGGCGTGGCTGATCAGGGCGACACATTGGTTCTGATGCAGCTCGCGGACGCCGTTCATCAGCGAGACGATGCGCTCCTGGACATCCAGCATGGTCTCGCCGCTCGGTGTCCGGGCCTCCTGCCGCTGATCGTTCCACGCGCGCCAACTGGCATCGCCGTTCAATTCGTCGAAAGTCTTCCCCGACCAGTCGCCGAAGTCGATCTCGTCGAGTTCGGCGCGGATCGCGATTTCGCCGACACCGCAAGCGAGAGCGATCGGAACCGCCGTCTCCTGCGTGCGCTCGCGCGGGCTGCATAGAATGGCTGCAATCGTCTCACGGGCCATGCGGCCGCCAAGCTGCTCGGCTTGAGCCTTGCCGGCCTCGCCGAGACATACACCGGCCATGCGGCCCGCAAGGTACGAGCCGACATTGTCGTGCGCCGCATGGCGGATCAAAAAGAACGTCGTCGTCATTCCGCGGCATCCAGCAATGGCTCGTCCTTACCGGCGATGAAAGCGAGCGTGCGCTGGCGCGCTTCGGCGTCGGTGAACTGTTCGGGTGGCGATTTCATGAAGTAGCTGCAAGGACCCGTCAGCGCCCCGGCAATGCCGCGGTCGAGCGCGAGCTTGGCGCAGCGCACCGCATCGATCACCACGCCGGCTGAATTGGGCGAATCCCACACTTCCAGCTTGAGCTCGGCATTCAGCGGCACGCCGCCGAAGGTCGTGCCTTCGACGCGGATGTAGGCCCATTTGCGGTCGGTGAGCCAAGGCACGTGGTCGCTGGGGCCGACATGGATGTTGCCCGGCTCCAGGGGAACATCGAGCTGGCTGGTTACCGATTGCGTCTTGGAGATTTTCTTCGATTCCAGCCGCTCGCGTTCGAGCATGTTGAGAAAATCGGTGTTGCCGCCGAAATTCAGCTGATAGGTGCGATCGATGCGCACGCCGCGCTCGCGAAAGAGATTGGCCAGCAACCGGTGCACGATGGTGGCGCCGACCTGGCTCTTGATGTCGTCGCCGACCAGCGGCAGCCCGCGTTGCTCGAAGCGCCGGCGCCATTCCGGACGCGAGGCGATGAAGACCGGTATGCAATTGACGAAGGCACAGCCGGCCTCGAGCGCGCATTCAGCGTAGAAGTGCGTCGCCTCTTCCGAACCCACCGGCAGGTAGGAGACCAACACATCTGCTCCGCTGTCGCGCAGGATATCGCTGACATTGGCAACCGGTTCGGGCGCTTCTTCGATTTCGTCGCGCAGATATTTGCCGATCCCGTCAAGCGTCGGCCCGCGTTCGACGAGAACGCCGGTCGTCGGCGCGTCGGCAAAACGGAACGTGTTGTTGGGGGGGGCGTAGATCGCATCCGCGACGTCACGGCCGACCTTGCTTTTGGCGACATCGAACGCACAGACAATTTCGATGTCGTCGACGTGATAGCCACCGAGATCGGCATGCATCAGCCCCGGGATCGGTTCGTTGCTTTTGGCATGACGATAATAGGAGAGGCCCTGCACCAGGGAGGATGCGCAATTGCCCACTCCAACGATACCAACACGAACTTTTTTCGATCCCACGAAACTGCCGCCTATGCTGTTCAAAGGTAAGTTCCTTGCGCCGAACCGCCACCGTGCCGGAATGTTCCTTGGCTTGGTCAAAAATTGCGCGAAGCAGCATGGATCGAAGCTGCGCGCGCCGCGTTGCCCGCACGGCAAGCATCGGAAATCGACCAATGATCGTCTACGGCGACCACAAGCGGACCGAGAACGCACGACAGCTTCAGAAGGCGGCGATCGAAATGGCCCAAGGCCTCGATCGCATGCCTTGCGGCATCCGGCGCCATGCCGCATTGGTCGGGCTGTTCGTCAGCGTGTCGGAACTGGTCCAGGGGCTCGCGGATGTCGACTTCAAGGCCCGGGGCGTCGACACCAATTCGCCTTCGCAACGGCAAGGCGCCAGGCTGCTGGTCGGGCTTGCGGCAGAGGTGGCGAGGTCGTGGCGAAACGGGTTCGCCGTAGACGGTGGCATCGACCTGCGACTTCTCCAAATGCTGGCCGGGCTCGATTGCAAGGCAGAGGTTTTGACCGGCTCGGCCGAGGGCTACGCGCACTATGCGCTTTATCCAGAGAGTTATCTCGGCGCGGCGCGGATATCAGGTCTCGATGCGAACACATGCGTGATCGGCATCCGCAGCATCGGCCTGGGGCTCGCGGCCATGGTGGCGGCCGCGATCGGTGCGCCGGCGCCCATCAGCGTGCGCCCGATCGGGCATCCTTTCGATCGGCGCCTCAATGCCGATCCGGGTTTGGCGGCGGCCTGGAGGAACGAGCCGTCGGCCCGTTTCGCGGTCGTCGACGAAGGTCCCGGCCTGTCGGGAAGTTCGGTCCATGCCGTCGTCGCGTGGCTGAGAAAACAGGGCATTGATACGGACCGCATTCACCTGTTCCCCAGCCATTCGGGCGATCCGGGCGCCGAAGCGTCGCCGGATGTTCGGGAGACATGGGTGCGCTGCCGCAGGCATGTGGCGATGACGTTCGAACGCACCTTCCCCGAAAGCTCGCAAAGTCCAACGCTGCGCGATTGGGTAGCCGAGGCGGTTGGCAGTCCGAAATTGCGCTTGACCGAAATATCCGGGGGCGCGTGGCGCTCCCTTCACTACGCCGACGAAAAGCGCTGGCCACCGAGCACACGCGGCACCGAACGGCGAAAGTTCCTGGCCTCCGCGGGTCAAGGTCGCTGGCTTGTCAAATTTGTCGGCCTCGGCGAAACCGGGCTGCGCAAGATGCAAGCCGCCAGGATGTTGCATCAAGCCGGATTCGGACCGCAAGTCATCGGGGTCTGCCACGGTTTTCTGGTCGAACGGTGGACCGATGGAACCACGATGGATCAGCTGCCGCTGTCCAGGCAGAGACTTGTCGCGGCGTTCACACGCTATCTGGCCTGGCGTGCGACCAATCTGCGGACCTGCGAAGCCGGCGCATCATTGCTCGCCCTCGCGGAGATGGCGGTTCACAATGCTTCCGAAGCTTTGGGCGAAAGCCAGGCGGCTAGACTGCGGACCTGGTTCTCGAAGCAGACGCCCGCAAAGGTGTTGGAACGGGTCGAGATCGACGGCAGGCTTCACCCCTGGGAGTTTCTGGTCGGTTCCGATGGTACGCTGATTAAGACGGATGCAGTCGACCATTGCCGAGGACACGATCTGATCGGCTGCCAGCCGATAGAATGGGATATTGCCGGCGCCTGCGTAGAATATGACTTGTCCGAAGCCGAGGCGGCGACGTTGATCGGCGGCATGGATAACCGCATGGATAGCCGCATCGACACCAGGCTCATCGATTATTTCAAACCTTGCTATTTGGCGTTTCAGCTCGGGCTGTGGAGCATGGCCGCCCAATCCGAGAATGGCTGGGAAAGAGCAAGGCTGGAGGAAACGGCAAACCGATATGAGGCAGGGCTGACACGGTTCCTGGGCCAGGCCAGGGCGGGATAGTCTGCGTCAATCCAGCCTGCGCAGCATGTCTGCTTCCTGCTCGAGAATACTGGCCACCTCCTCCCGCTGCAGATGCGTCATCATCAGGCTGACACAGCACTCCAGATAGGTGATTGAGGCTCGCCGCAAATACGCAGCCGTCTCTCGTTCCGCCATCTTGTCGATATCGGTCCGAGATCGCTTGGGGTGCATGAGGAGGTCCTCCATATGTGGTCCTCCCGTCAAACCAAAAGCTTGCCTGGATGTTCCCGCGGGAATCGATGCGAAGATGTGACCGCGGTCCGGCATCAGGCAGGGAGGTTCTGCAGCCCGCCTGACGTGGGTCTCGCCCTTGTGGAGCGTCCTGCCATTTGATCGCCGATCGAGCCGCCTTCAAGCGTGGCGAAATAGCTGATCGTCCGCGCGAGCCCCTCGGTGAGAGGCACTCTTGGCGTCCAGCCGAGCAGCGTTTTTGCGCGCGAGATGTCGGGCTGCCGGCGTCGAGGATCATCCTGCGGCAGCGGCAGGAACGTCATGTCCGATTTGGTGCCGGTCATAGCCTTCACCAATGCCGCCAGTCGCACAATGGTGAATTCGCCGGGGTTGCCCAGATTGACGGGCTTGCCCGGATTGGGATTGATATCCATAAGGCCCATCAACCCATCGATCAGATCGGAGACGTAGCAGAAGGATCGCGTCTGCATGCCGTCGCCGAAAATCGTCAGCGGGCGCTTCTCAAGCGCCTGCATGATCAGGTTCGAGACGATGCGGCCGTCCGCGGGATCCATTCTCGGCCCGTAGGTGTTGAAGATACGTGCGACACGAACGTCGGCCTTGCCGGCTCGCAGATAGTCGAAGCAAAGTGTTTCGGCCGTGCGCTTGCCCTCGTCGTAGCAGGCGCGTGGGCCGGTGCAGTTCACATGGCCGACATAGTCTTCCCTCTGCGGATGTTGCTCCGGATCGCCATACACTTCACTCGTGGAGGCCTGCAGCAATCGCGCGTCGTTGCGGGCGGCGAGTTCGAGCAGGTTCAACGTTCCGATGACGCAAGTTCGCGTGGTGTGGATCGGATCGGCCTGGTAACGCGGCGGCGAGGCGGCGCAGGCCATGTTGAAAATGCGATCCACCGGCTCGCCAAGGTCCAATGGACGGCAGATATCCTGCTCGATCAACCGGAAACCCGGCTGGTCCATGATCGCGTTGATGTTCTCCATGCGACCGGTAAGAAAATTGTCAGCGCAGATCACACGCCAGCCATCGCGTAACAATGCTTCGCAAAGATGCGAACCGAGGAAGCCCGCGCCACCGGCGACGAGCACCGTCTTTGCCCTTTGCGCTTTTTTTGTTTGTCGCATCGCGATTTTCTCCTGTCTGCCAGTCATGCTGCACTTCCGATATCGAGATCGAGGACCACCGGCCCCTTTTGCGTAAGCGCCGTGATGAATTCGCGAGCCCTGGCCGCACCGGTGTGGGAGGCAAGGACGAGTTCGCGTGCCCGGTCGGCCATCGCGAGACGTGTACGAGCCGATTCCCGGGACAGGATCGCGACGACCTCGTCCGCCATCCTGGCCGTGTGGATCGTCGATGCGGGAAAGAAGCTGTCGAGGCCTGGCCAGCGGTCGCTGATGATCGGCGTGCCGCAAGCCGCGGCTTCGAAAAGGCGCACGCTGGGCGACCATCCCGCGGCAATCATGGAACTGCGTGTGACGTTCAGGGTGTAGCGCTGACGGCTATAGAATGCGGCATGATCGGCCGGCGGCAAGTGTTCGATGCGCTCGACATTGTCGGGCCAGTCGATGTCGGACGGATATTGCGAGCCGGCCACGACGAAACGCCGATCCGGCATGCGCCGTGCAGGCTCGAGCAGAAGCGCGTTGAGCGTGGCTTGCCGGTCGGCGCTGTAGGTGCCGAGATAACCGAGATCCCAGCCGATCGGATCGGCGGTGCGGTGATGCCGTTCCGGATCGACCGAACAGTAGAGCGGCTCGGCGCGGCGTGCGCCGAAGGTCTGCGTCAGATCGGCAAGCATCGGGCCGCCGGCAAAAGAGAAATAGATGTCGAAATAGGGGATCTGGCGCCAGCTCAGATAATCGCAATCGTCCGCCGACAGCTTCGCCAGGGTCACCGGCGTGTCGATGTCGTAAAAGCAGAGTTGTCCTTTGCAAAGTGAAGCGACGGCGTCGATCACCGCGCGCCCTTCCGGTACGAAGGAGCCGATCACCACGACATCGGCCTGTTGCAGACACCGCGCGTGGTCGCGTTGCAGTTCCTGCACGGCTTCGTAGTAGCGCAAGGCGCAGAAATCCGGATCGCGCAAATCGCGGTGATTGGCGTACCATGGCACATCGCGCTCCAGAAAAGTTACGCGATGGCCGAGTTGGTGGAGGCCTTTCAACAGACCTCGAAAAGTGGTGGCATGGCCGTTTCCCCAGGACGAGGAAAGCGACAGGCCGAGAAAGACGATGTCCAACTGCCTGGTCATTCGGCTGCCTCCACGGTCCCGTGCGTCAAATGCCGTTTGAAGACCGCATCAGCCACGGCCGCCCGCAATGCGTAGGTATGATCGGCGAGAACGCGTCGAAGTGCGGCCTGGCCGATCGCCTTTGCCCGGACGGGAGTCAGCGCCTGCATGATTTCGGCGACATCGCCGCCGTCGCGCGCCACAAGGATCTCCTCGTCGGGTTTCAGGAACAGCTCGACGCCGAGCCAGGCATCGGTGATCAGGCAGGCGCCGGCGCCGGCCGCCTCGAAGACACGCGTGGCGGGTGAAAAACCGTTCGCGGCCATGCTGTCGCGGCTGATGTTCAGCACCGCCTTCGGCGTGACATTGAAGGCGTTGTGATCGCGGGTGCCGACATGGCCGAGCCAGCCGACATTGGCGGGGAGCGGCTTGTCGCCCCACCCAGATCCGCCGAGAAGAAAACGTTGTTCCGGCAGCTGGGCCGCGGGATCGAGGAAGAACGATCCCACACGCGCTTCACGATCCGGCAGCCTGTTTCCAAGGAACGCCAGATCGCAGGCAAAACGCGCATTGCTGGCGACCGGGTGGTGCGTTTCGGGATCGAGCGCATTGTAGATTGGCACGCACTCGTTCGCGCCCATGGCACGATACGCCCAGACCACGGGATCGCCGCCGCCATAGGTCAGCACAAGGTCGATTTCTTGCAGCGCACGATGCAGCGGGTGGTCCGGCTCGTCGCGCAGCTGGGCGAGTGTGGCCGGCGCGTCGACGTCCCAGAATACAATGAGCGCATCACTGCGGGCGTGGTCGAGCACGGCGCGAAGCAGCGCCTCGTCCTCGAAGCCGACGCCACTCGCCTTGACGACGATATCGGCCTCGGCGGCACGCGCCGCCACCTGCATCAGGGCATGGTGGGTTGCCTCGTAGACGACGACAGAGCACCAGTCCGGCGCCTCGATGTCACGGTTCTTCTGCCGGTCATAAACGTCAGGTTCGTAGAAGGTGATTTCGTAGCCCAGTTGCGAAAGCGCCTTCAGCAATCCTCGGTAATAGGTCGCGGCGCCGTTCCAGTAGGACGACAAAAGGCTCGATCCATAGAATGCGATCTTCATGCTGCGGCTTCCTTTGCGGCGGTCAGCTCGGCGGTGTGCAGGGTCGTGCATTGCCAGAGCACGTCGAACAACTCGTCGACGCGGTGACGACAGGTGTGCCGCGAGCGGATGGTCTCGAGCCCCGAGGTCACCAGGGAGGCCGCAAAATCGGGATCGGCCAACACCGCCTGGAGGTGTTGCCGCATTTGCGATCCATCCTCGGCAAACAGGAAGTCGATGCCGGGCCTGAAAAGCTGCTCGACGTCGGACCAAGGCGCTGAAATCAGCGGGATGCCGCAGGCAAGTGCCTCGAACATGCGGATCGTCGGAATTCCGGGCAAGCCTTCACGATAAGGACGCCGCGGGATGTGCACTGTGACACGATGCGCGGCGAACGCCTTCGGGACGTCGGCATTGGCGATCCACCCTTCGTAGCGCAGACCGGCGGCGGCCAGATCGGCAAGTGCCGGCTCGGGATAGCGGACCCCGTGAACAGTGGCCTGAAGACCGAGATCGCGCACGGGTTCGATCAGGAATTCCTGGATTTCGGCCGTCCGCTCGTCATCGCCCCAGTTTCCGATCCAGACCAGGTCGGACGTCGCGTGGATTTCCGGGTGCGGTTTGAACAGCCGATCGTCCGCCGCTTCATGCCAGGTGAAGACGCGCTTGCCCCAGCCGGCGCGCAGATAGCTCTCGCGCAGCGCTTCGCCAAAGGCGAGAACGCCATCATAATGTTCCAAGCGGAGCGCCGAGATTGCCTCGGTGGCCGACACGGCGCGGTGATGGGTGTCGTGAAACAGCAAGGTGAATTTGCCGCCATCGGCCCGGGCACGGCCGATGCGAGCGACAAGCTCCGGGTCGGTCCATTCGTGGACGATCACCACGTCGGCCTCGGCGATCCAGGCTTCATGATCGAACCCGGCATCGTAGGTCACCGGCATCAATTCGGGGAAATCCTTGCGAAAACGTTCGATCGCGAAGGATCCCTTCTCGGCCAGCAGGTTCGATCGGCTCCAGCCGTCCGCCGGCTCCAGAGCGATGGCCTGGTGCCGGCGCGCCACCAGTTCGCGCATGACGCCGCGAAGGAAATGGGCATTGCCGTGGTTCCAGTCGGAGACGAGCGAGTGAGTGTAGAACAAGAAGCGCATGATCAGCGCTCCGCCACGGCCAGCGCCGCCTTTTCGTAGACATCGCGCATGGCCGCTGCCTGTCTCGCCAGAGTGAACCTGCGGCTTCGGCGGAGGGCGGCGTGGCCGAGCTCTCGCCTACGCCCCGCATCGCTGGAAAGACGATTGATGCAGGCTGCAAGATCATGCGGGTCGCGACCGTCAAAGAACATCGCGGCCCCGTCCCATAACTCGCGATAGGTCGGGATGTCCGAGAGCACCAGGGGCGTTGCCGACATGGCCGCTTCCAGAGCCGCCAGACCGAACGGTTCGTAGAGCGACGGGGACACGAAAATACCGGCGCGGGCCATCAGCGAGCGCACCTCGTCATGCGGCAGTGCTCCGAGGGGAACGGCATGGTTGACGGTGGCGCGCTCGCCGTTCGGGCCGTGAACCGAACCGGCTGTAAAGAGAAGCCATTGCGTCAACGAGGCGGCCTGGTCGACCACCGCCACATTCTTTCCCTCGTCCCACCAGCGGGCGGCGGCGAAGACGAGCGGCTGGCGGGTTTCTGCTGTCGGGACGGGGCGTGCGGCATTTCCGACGACGTGAAGGCGTGCGATCGGGCCATAGCAGGTCTCGAGCATCTCGGCATGGCTGCGGCTTGGAGCGATGACTGCGTCGGCGCTGTCGAAGCCGCGCCTGTTGCGCTCTTTCTGCCAGCTCCATGCGCTATCCAACGCCTGTCCCTTGACGGAATGGAACCATGTCGTCACGCATGAATGCGAGACGACTATGACTGGGCAAGGCGCGTCCAACCCCACGGCCTGCGTCGGTCCGTTGAGATGGACAAGGTCGATGGCGTAGTCGCGTATCGGCGCACGCAATTCCAGCGGCAGACGGTCGAGGTCGCCGGCGCTGCGGGTCATCCAGTCCAGTGGCGTATTCAACCAGATGAGCGTCGCGAAGGACCGTGCCTCTTCGGCCTGTTGCCTGGATGGTTGCGGCCCCAGCCCGGCGAACACAACGCTGTCGCCGCCATTGACCAGTTCCCGGCCGAGATCAAGCGCATAGCGCCATACTCCGCCCATGGCGTCGACGGTCATCAGGATGCGGCGCTTGCGTGGCGTCAGTGTCCGCAACATGCCGCCTCCAGTTCCGCCAGCGGGCGCGGGCGCTTTTCCTGGATGTCGCTGAACTTCTGGAACGATGCGAGGTAATGATCATGGGCGCGCTCCCAGGCGAGGTCGTCGGGTTCGCCCCAAAGCTCGCGATAGCTGGGCGAACTCGGATATGGATACAGCGGCACGGGTTCATTGGCCCACACGCCATTGTCGATCAGGTGGGCTCGCCAGTGATCGACAAGGGCAGGATCGTCCTCGACGACGCCGATCAGATTGGCCTGGACGAAGGGAACGTGGCGTCTGGCCTTGACCAGCAGCGCGGCAAGCTCCTCAGTGCCCAGCCGGCAGCGCTTCGCCAGCATGGCCCGCCCTTCCACCGTCAGGCTTTCGAGGCCGGCTTCGATGGACACGCAGCCTGCCGCGCCCAGCAGTTCCAGCAGCTCGGGTTTCCACAGATCGATGCGGGTCTGGACGCCGAATTTCACATCGCGGCCGACCAACGCCTCCAGCAACGCTTTTTGGGGCAGGAAGATTTCGTCGATGAAGTAGATGTAGCCGACACCCTGGGCGATCAGCCTATCGATTTCAGTCACCACCGCTTCGTGGTTGCGGCGGCGATAGGCATCGCGGAAATCGATCTTGGCGCAGAAGCTGCAATTGTAGGGACAGCCGCGCGACGCCTCGACCTCGGCGCCGAATCCAAGCTGTTGGTCATCGAACCGGTGATGGTGATGCGAATGGGCGGCAATCCAGTCGGATGGCCATTCCAGCGGCGGGTGATCGACAAACGAACTGGAATGGACGCCGCCGTTCGACACCAGCTTGGCGTCCCGCAGATAGGCGGTTGAGGGTACCGCGCTCCAATCGTCGCGTCGTGCAAGTTGCGCGACGACTTCCTCGCATTCGCCGCGCACGACAATGTCGACGCCCAGCTTGCGCAAGGTCGGCGCCGGTGTCGCCGAACCATGTGGCCCGACCGCGACCGTGCGTCCGCCACGCCCGGCCAGGCGATTGAGGAAATCGGCCGGCACCCGCAATTCCGGCGGTGCGCAGCGCCAGAACAGATAGGTCGGCGCGGTGCTGACGACCGTCATTGCCGGCGCGAAATCAACCACGCGTTCGCAGAGCCCGGAATTGTCGAGCTTCTGCAATTGCCCGTCCAGCATCAGCACCTCATGGCCGGCCGCCTCGATCAGGGCTTTCGAATAGCCGAGTTCCAGCGGCAGATGCGGTTGGCGGCAGCCGAAATAGATGCTGTTGTCATATGTCCAGGACGGGTTGACGAGGGCTATTCTCATGCGACGTACCTCACGGCTTCGGGGCGGGGCTCGAGCCGGTGGCGCTGCAGCCAGTCGGCGAGATCGCGAATGCCCTCACGCCACGCAACCTGCGCCTTCCAGCCAAGCGCCGTCTCGATCTTGCGGGTATCGGCGACGAAGAAGGGCTGGTCGCCGGTCCGTTCCCCATCGTGGCGGACCGAGAGCTCGCGACCGGTCAGGCTGCGGATCTCGCTCAACAGCATACGCAGGCTGAGCGCGTTTTCAGGTCCGCCGCCAAGATTGAATGCCTGGCCCTTGGTGATCTCGATATGGTCCAGCACGGCCCTGTAGGCGGCGACCGCATCGGAGACGTGCAGGATGTCGCGCACCTGCCTGCCGTCGCCATAGATGGTGATTTCCCGTCCCGTCAGGGCGCTGAGCAGGAAGTGCGCTACCCAACCCTGGTCCTCGGTTCCAAACTGGCGCGGTCCGTAGATGCAGCTCATCCGCAGCACCGCCGTGGGCATGCCGTAGGATTTGGCGTAGTCGAGCACATATTGGTCCGCCGCGCCCTTGGAGCAGCCGTAGGGTGTGCAGAAATCGAGGCCGCGAGCCTCGTCGATCCCGCCGGCCTGGATCGCGCTATCGCAAGGTATGTAGCGGTCGTCGTCCGCGCGAACCGCGACGTCAGGGAGGCTGCCGTAAACCTTGTTGGTGCTGGCGAAAATCACCGGGATGCGCTCGCCGCTCAGCCGCGCCGCTTCCAGCACGTTGAACGTTCCGCGAAGATTGATGTCGAAATCCTCGTCCGGCCGGACTAGGCTCGTGGTGACGGCCGTCTGCGCGGCCAGATGGAAAATCGCCTTGCATCTCATCAGCGCCGGCGCCAAGGCATTGGCGTCCCGCACATCGATGGTCTCGACCGTAAGGCGGCCACCGTGTTTCTGGGCAAGCCATTGCAGGTTCTGTTCGACGCCGGGACGGCTGAGATTGTCGACCACCAGCACCGGCTCGCCATCCGACAACAGGCTGTCGGCCAGGTTTGATCCTATGAAGCCGCTGCCGCCGACGATGGCGACTGGCGCTTCGCGTCGGTTGCGTGCGCCCGGGCTCATGACACCAACCCGCGCTCTTCGAGTTCGCGCTTCATTTCGGCGCCGCGATCGACGGCGGCCGTGTTGCGCACCCAGGAAACGAAATCCCCGAGAGAGTTCTCCAATTGCAGGGCGGGTTCGAAGCCGAGCAGCTCACGTGCCTTGGAGATATCGGCGAAGCAGTTGCGAATGTCGCCGGAGCGCGCCTTGCCGAGCAGCTCGGGCGAACGGTTCGGGGTTCCCATGGCTTCCGCCAGCAATCGCGCGACTTCGCTGATCGCATAGGCGCGGCCGCTGCCGATGTTGATGACGTGGCCCTTTGCCTGACGTTGCTGCAGCGCAAGGCGAAAGGCGCGGGCGACGTCATGCACATGAACGAAATCGCGCTTCTGTTCGCCATCCTCGAAGATCATCGGCCGCTGGCCATTGGCGAGACGTGAAGCGAAATTGGCCAGCACGCCGGTGTAGGGATTTGATAGCGCCTGGCCGGCACCGAAGACATTGAACAGGCGCAACGCGACCGCATCGATGTTGTACGCTTCGCCAAAGATCAGCACGGCGCGTTCCTGGGCGTATTTCGTCAGCGCGTAGATCGAGGCGAGGTCGACCGGCTTTTCTTCATCCGTCGGCAGCGGCGAAAGGGGTTCGCCTTCCGGCGACAGCGGATTCCACTGTCCGCTTTTGATGTCGCTTGACTTGCGCCTTGCATTGTCGATGCGCCGGCCGTCGGGCGTGGCATAGAGGCCCTCGCCATAGACGCTCATCGAGGAGGCGACGACGATCCGTTCGACCGGATGCTTGATCAGCGCTTCAAGCAATGTCGCCGTGCCGAGATCGTTGGTGCCGACATAGCGCGCGATCTCGTACATTGATTGTCCGACGCCGACTTCCGATGCCAGATGAATGACGGCGTCGACGCCTTCCAGCGCCTCGGCAACGGCTTCGCGGTCGCGAATGTCGCCCTTGATCAGTTCGGCACCTGCGGGAAGCGCGACCGCTTCACCCGCATGCACCTGCTCCAGCAGGGCGTCGACAATGCGAACTGAATAATCCTGAGCGATGAGTTCTTGTGTGACGTGGCGGCCGATGAAGCCGCAGCCTCCTGTAACCAATATGCGTTTCACGACGACTCCTCGGACAAGTGACCTCGGCGCCCCGAACTTTTCGGCAAAAGGTTTGTTCCCTGTGCTTCAACAAAGTTCCCTTCGCGGGCTTCGCCTGAAAACAAGCGCAACACCATCGGCCCGCGATGCGGGAACATTGCCGCCGGTATGCTGTTAGGGCGCTCGACAGCCGCCGTGACGCCGAAAAGCGAAGCCGATGATCAAGGGAGATTTCAATGTCGCAGTCCCAGACGACCACCAATCACGACGAAATTCGCAAATGGGCCGAGGAGCGGCAGGGCCGGCCGGCGGTGGTCCGCACCAAGGGCGAGGGCGGCATCCTGCGGATCGACTTTGGCGAGCCCGAGGAAGCATTCGACCCCATCGATTGGGACGAGTTCTTCCGGATATTCGACGAGAACGATCTCGCCTTCCTTTATCAGGCCAAGACCAGCGACGGAAAATCCAGCCGTTTCAACAAATTCGTCGAGCGCGATCGCAAGGGTTGAGAGGGCTGGCTGGCGGCGGATGCAGCGGGCCCCAGAAAATCTCGAAAGTCGCTGGAACAATCGACGGCCCCATTGCTTCGGCGCTGATCCAGAAACGTGATCCAGCGAAGCGTCTTGGCCTCGGCCCAGGAGAATTCAATGCATCAGCTTTGCGCCGCGGGCTTTGGCCACTTCTCGCATGACGTCGTTGAGCCAGTTTTCGGTGGACTGGCCAAGCTGCCGGTGGTCGACGTCCCGGATCGCTTGCTCGAGTGTCCTCTCGACCAGCCGGTCCGATGCGTTGACGTCTCCCAGCAGAAGACGCGCCGCGAGGCGCAGTTTGGGCAAAAGGGTGAAAACGTCGTCTGGCGGGGAGGGCACGGAGATGTCCGCTTGTTCGGACGCCTGCGGCGGAAAAAGGGCATTGAACACAGCCTTGCTGCCCGAGGATTTCCGCAAATTGCTGGCGTAACGGAGATGCTCGGGGATGGCGATGTCGTTGTCGCCGCTGAAGAATACGAAGGGGATACCGCGGCGCATCAACTTGTCGGCGATCGGAAACACACGTCGGCCGTTGAGATTGACGTCCAGGATTGCAGCTTCGGCTTGATCGGTATGTTCAGACGCCTGCTCGACGGTAGCGGCGGGCCCGAGAATGATAGCGCCCATGTTGCTGAAAAACCTCGCAAGATCTCCAGCCATCGACCATTCGTCTTCGACAATCAGAAGATGCAACCCCCGCAGATCGCGCACGTCGTCATCCTTTCTTCGAACGGAGTTTAGGATGCAAAGAAGGCACTTCCACTTTCCTGTCATCCAGCGCCGCCTGCAACCGTTTCGCAAGCACCAGCATGCGATCCGGGATGGGCCCATCGAGACCTTCGATTAATTCAGGCGCCCCCGGCACCATTGGCGCCAGGAGTTTTAGGCCAGCAGAGCGTTTTGTCATTGAACCACCATGGATATCGGGTTCAACGTCATCCATGCTGACTTGTTCCATCCTCCCTGCGCGCTATATGGTTGTGTCCTGTCCGATCCGACGTTGAGAGACTTCATGTCGGTCGGGCGAAAGGGGGACATGCCGTGACAGCCCGATCAATCAAGTTCCCCATCGTCGGCATCGGAGCGTCCGCAGGTGGCATTCCCGCAATGGAAGGGCTTTTCAAGGGCATCACCGACCGGCCCGGCATGGCGTTCGTGATCATCACGCACCTCAGTCCCAAGCGCAACAGCCTGCTGCACGAGGTCATCGACCGCTACACCGAGATGCCTGTCGTGGTGGTCGAGGACGGCGTGGCCGTCGAACCCGACCACGTCTATGTGATGCCGGAAAACGTCACTCTGGTCATCGAGAATGGCGTGCTGCACCTGCGGCGCCCCAATGGGCTTACCCAAGAGCGCAAACCTGTCGATATCTTCTTCAGCGCACTGGCCGACGACCAGGGCGAATACTCGGTCGGCGTGATTCTGTCGGGCGGTGATTCCGATGGCACCCTGGGCGTGAAGGCGATCAAGGAGCGGGGCGGGCTCACCGTCGCGCAAGCGCCGGACGGCTACGGTCCGCGCAACCCCGACATGCCGCAGAGCGCTATTGCCAGCGGCCTGATCGATGTTGCCGTGCCCGCCGAGGAGATTGGGGCGAAGCTCGAGGCTTACGCCAGGGGCTTCGACACGCTGGACGGGCTGACGAACGAAGAGGACGACCATGCGGCCGACATAGATAAGGTCCGCGAACAGATATACGGCATTTTGCGCAGCCACTCCGGCCACGACTTTTCAGGCTATAAAACCAAGACATTCCTGCGCCGCATCAAGCGGCGCATGCAGATCGCCCAGATGCAGTCCATCAACGGCTATATCGACTGGCTGAAGAAGGACCCTCGCGAGGTGATGAACCTGTTTCGCGATCTGCTGATCAATGTCACCAACTTCTTCCGCGATCCCGATGCCTTCGAATTGCTGGAACAAAAGATCATCCCGCGGCTGTTCGAGGGCAAGACCGCGACCGATACGGTCAGGGTCTGGGTTCCCGGCTGCGCCACCGGCGAGGAGGTGTTCTCCATCGGCATCCTGCTGCGTGAACACATGGAAACGCTTTCAGCCGTTCCGCGCGTCCAGATATTCGCCACCGACATAGACGAGCCGGCCCTGGCCGTGGCGCGCGCCGCACGCTATCCCGAGGCCTTGATGCAGGGTCTTTCCCCGGAGCGCAAACAGCGGTTTTTCAACGGCGATGGCGAAAGCTACGTCATCAGCAACGAGATCCGGGAACTGTGCATCTTCTCGCCGCACAGCGTCATCCGCGATCCGCCCTTCTCGCGCATGGATTTGGTTTCGTGCCGCAATCTGCTGATCTATTTCGGCCCAGCCATTCAAAGCCGCGTTCTTCCTGTCTTCCACTATTCGCTGAAGCCGGGTGGCTATCTTTTCCTCGGCACGTCCGAAAGCGTCGGGCAGCACGAAAATCTGTTCGCCACCGTCGACAAGAAACATCGCCTCTTCCAAGCACGGGAGCATGCCTCGCCACATATCAGGCTGCCGGCGCTGATCGGGGATGTCCATTCCGGCGTCTTTCCCGCCGAAACCGCCGGCTTAAAGAAGGGCACGGTCGGCTATCCGCTGCGCCAGGCTGTCGAGGCGCAGGTGCTGGAGCGGTTCGCGCCGCCGCATGTCCTCGTCAACGCCGAAGGCGACGTCGTCTACTATTCGGCGAGGACCGGAAGATACCTCGAAGCGCCGCAAGGCATCCCCAGCCGGCAGTTGCTGACGATGGCGCGCCGCGGGCTTCGCCTGGACCTGCGCGCCGCATTGAGGGAGGCGACGACGACACGCCGCACTGTTGTGCGGGACAATCTCGCCGTCGAGGAAGACGACGAACGCGTCCAACCGATCAGGCTGACCATCGAACCCCTGGCCGAGAGGGGCAATGGTGAGCCACTTTACCTTGTCCTCTTCGAGCCGTCGGGCCCGACCCAGGCCCGATCCGATGAGGACGGTGGCGGCCGTGACAGCGACAGCACCGCCGATCTTGAGCGGGAACTGCGCGACACAAGAGAGCGCCTTCAATCCACCATAGAGGAATACGAGACGGCCCTCGAAGAGGTGAAATCGTCGAACGAGGAACTCGTCTCCGTCAACGAAGAGGCGCAATCCACCAACGAGGAACTTGAAGCGTCCAAGGAAGAGATGCAGTCGCTCAACGAAGAGCTCAACACGATCAACGCGGAGTTGACCAGCAAGATAGAAGAGCTCGATCACGCCAACAGCGATCTGCGCAATCTGTTCGAAAGCACCGACATCGCGACCATTTTTCTCGACCGCAGTCTTGTGGTGCGGACCTTCACGCCGGCGGCCTCGTCCTTCTTCAGTCTGCGCCCCTCCGACGTCGGCCGACCGCTGACGGATCTGTCGAGCCAACTCGATTATCCCGAGTTGAAGCAGCACATCGACAAGGTGTTCGAGACAGGCGAGACCCTGAACCACCATCTTGCGCGCGATTCCAGGGGCCTGTTTCACATGGTCCGCATCAATCCCTATCGGGACAAGGGCAACAGGATACAGGGCGTCGTGGTGACACTGGTCGACGTCACCACCCTGGCGCGGGCGGAAGAGCATCAGCAGGTGCTCATCTCGGAGCTCAACCATCGCGTCAAGAACATGCTGGCGGTGATCGCCAGCATCGCCAACCGGACGCGGGACAGTTCGGATACGAAAGAAGAGTTCGCGGAGGCCTTGATCGGCCGGCTGCATGCCATGTCCCGGGCCTACGGATTGCTGACCCGCGAGAGGTGGAAAGAAGCTTCGGTCAAGGAACTGCTCCACCAGGAACTCGAGCCGTTCGGCATCGAACGGATCGAACTCGATGGCGACGACGTTAGACTCGGCCCGCAACAGGGGCTTTCCCTCAGTATGGCCATCCATGAACTGGCAACCAACGCGGCCAAGTATGGCGCCCTGTCCAAGCCTCGAGGAAGGATTGGTGTCAGATGGGCGATGGACGGCGATAATTTCACGCTTGGCTGGCGCGAAAAGGACGGCCCTCCGGTCAAGGAGCCGTTGAACAACGGCTTTGGCCTGAACCTGTTGAAGGGGGAAATCGGCTACAGGCTCGGGGGCCAGGTCGACACCTCCTTCCACAAGGAAGGTCTTGAGGTCCAGATCGCTTTTTCGGCAAACCACAAGGACGCGCCGTGAGCGACAGACCGCGCGTTCTGGTGGTTGAGGACGAGTGGCTGATCGCGGAGGACGTCGCGTCTGATCTGCGTGCGGCGGGCTATCCCGTGGTCGGGCCTGTTTCGTCCGTTGCCGCAGCACTTCGGCTGGTCGAGGCCGATAAGGTCGACATGGCGTTGCTGGACGTTCAACTGAACGCCGAAACGAGCCTGCCGATCGCGGAGATATTGCTGACTCGCGGCACTCCTTTCGCGTTCGTAACGGGATATGGGGGGGGCGATCTTCCCGCCCGGTTCCGAAACTGCAAATTCGTGGCAAAACCCGCAAGCGAAGCGGCCATCCTCACTGCCGTGGCCGACCTGGCATCGCTTCGCGCCAAGAAACCGTGATCCAAAGAGCTAGCCTGTCGCGATCAATCCAGCGGCTTGTCGGTGGGCCGGGGCGTGGTGCTCGCCTGGCGTGGCCGACCGGCATTTCGGTTGGCGACCGGATTGTCCAATGGAACGCTTGACGGGCGCGACGCGCCCGCGGTCTTTGGCGTCAGCGGTTTTGCACCGGCATCCGTGTCGCTGGCATCCCTCCTTGGGTGCGGCAGGCCCTCGGCGTTGGGTGACCGGACGGCGGGTTTCGAGGCAGAATCTTCCTTGGCCATGATGGTTCCTTTCCTTGCACGAAACGATTTCAATCATCGGCACGATTGAAAGTTCCGCGACCGCGACGGCGCCATGAAGGGGAAGGCACGAGCGAAGACGAAACGGTTCTCGTGCCGATGAACGGCTCACCCATGCGGCCGCATGACCACCTTGATGCAGCCGTCCTGCTTGTCGCGAAACGTCTTGTAGAGATCGGGCCCGGCTTCAAGGCCGGCCCTGTGCGTGATCACGAAGGACGGGTCGATCTCGCCGGTCTGGACCTTGGCCAAAAGCGGTTCGAGATACCGCTGCGTGTGGGTCTGGCCCATACGGAACGTCAGGCCCTTGTTCATCGCGGCGCCAAAGGGGATATGATCGACGAGGCCGATATACACGCCGGGGATCGAAATGGTGCCGCCCTTGCGGCAACAGTAGATTGCTTCGCGCAGCACATGTGGCCTGTCGGTGCCGAGGAAGGCAGCCGCCTTGACCTTGTCGAGCATGGAGTCTGCACTGGCGCCGGCATCGGCTTCGGTACCCACGCAATCGATGCAGCGATCCGGCCCTCGGCCATCGGTCATCGCCATCAGGGCGTCGTAGATATTTGAATTGCTGAAATCGAGTGTCTCGGCCTTGCCATGTTCGCGAGCCATGGCCAGTCGTTCCGGAACCTTGTCGATCGCGATGACGCGACCGGCGCCGAGCATCCATGCGCTCTGGATGGCGAACTGGCCGACCGGACCGCAGCCCCAGATCGCGACCGTGTCGCCGGGCTCGATGCCGGCGTTTTCCGCTGCCATGTAGCCGGTCGGAAAGATGTCGGAAAGAAACAGCACCTGCTCGTCATCCATGCCTTCCGGCACCTTGATCGGGCCGACATCGGCGAATGGTACGCGCAGATATTCGGCCTGGCCGCCCCAATAGCCGCCAACCAGATGCGAATAGCCGAACAGGCCGGCCGGCGATTGTCCCATCACCTCGGCCGCTTGCTTGGCATTGGGATTGGACCGGTCGCAAAGCGAGAACAGCCCCTTCTGGCAAAACCAGCATTCGCCGCATGAAATGTTGAACGGCACCACGATGCGGTCGCCCTTCTTGAACTTGGAATGACCGCGGCCGACCTCCACGACCTCTCCCATGGTCTCGTGTCCAAGCACGTCGCCCGATTCCATGGTCGGCATGTAGCCGTCCATCAGATGCAGGTCCGAGCCGCAAATGGCGCAGCAGGTGACCTTGATGATGACGTCACGGTCATCCTCGATGGCCGGATCCTGCACCTGATCGCAGCGTATATCGCCTTTGCCGTGCCATGTGAGGGCTTTCATCCTGTTGCTCCTGCGTTGACTATTTTGAGGTATCGGCAAATGCAGCTTTCATTCAGCCGAAGTGGGCGCCACCGACGATTACCTTGCGATACTCGCAAAGGGTCTGCGTCCGCAGACAGGAAGAGATCAGTCCCTGGACGCTGAACCCGGCTCGGCCATTTTGCGGTGCTGTTCGGCCAGCGTACCTGCCGGAGTGATATGCGCGGCGGCGACCTGCAGCTTGTTCTTCCAGCCGCTGATCACTTGTTCCTCTCCCGCCATCATCGCCTCATAACCGGTTCTGGCGACATCTGCCGGATCGTCCTTCTCGTCGGTGCCGACCTTGGTATCCATCATTTCGGCGCGTTCGAAGAACCGCGTCTGCGTCGCCCCGGGCATCAGCACCGTGACTGTGACGCCGGTGTCCCGCATCTCATGGCGCAGCGCGATCGAGAAGGAATCGATGAACGCCTTGGTGCCGTTGTAGACGGCCTGGAAAGTGCCGGGCATGAAGCCGGCAATCGATCCGGTGAACAGAATTCGGCCACGGCCGCGGCGTGCCATCCTGGCGCCGAGCTCATGCGCAAGGTAGACCGTGCCGGTGATGTTGGTGTCGATGACCCGGCGAACCTTCTGCCAGTCCTGGTCGAGAAAGCCGTCGCCGAGGCCGCGTCCGGCGTTCAGGAACAGAAGGTCGATGTCGCGATCGCCGACCCGCGCAATGAGTTGATCGACGCCTTCGACGGATGCCAGATCTGCCTCGACGGCTTCAACGGTCACATCATGCGAAGCCAGAGCCTCGGCCGCCTGTTGGACCGCGGGCTCGTCGGCGGCTATGACCAGGTTATAGCCGTCCTTGGCGCATAGTTTGGCAAGTTCCCTCCCGATGCCGCTCGATGCGCCCGTCACCACGGCCAGCTTTGCGTTGGTCATCATGTCCTCCGAAGTTCGTTCCGGCCGAACCAGCGGGGTCCCTGATTGTTCCGCGTGGACCGGATCGAATGCCGGGCTGCCGAAGGGCCATGCCAGTCGACCCCCTTGGCGCGTTCAGGCACGAACAACGCGAAGATGACGAAGTGGAACAACTGAGGCCGATCCAGGTTCGGTGTCGTGCGGCGTCGTCGCTCCCCTTGTTTGGCGCCGCGCGATCGGGTTCCCCTCAGCCTGATCAGCCCGCGCGCTCCCCGGCCGGGAGGCGCGGGCTTTCTCATGAGCTTGGCGGTCGTGTTTCGAGTTCAGCTGGGAACAACCCACACACTCGGCAGTTCGGCGCGCAGGAGAAACGAAAATGCAATATGCCGATGAAATCGCGCTCAGGCGCGTGAAGATGCTGGTCGAACAATATGTATCCGCCAGAAGCAGGAGATATGACTTCGTCTCGACCGAGTTGGCGTGCAAGGCCATTCGTCAGCTGGTTCGCAGCCCCATCGACGATAGCGAGCTGGATCATTTGCTGGCTAAAAGTGCCGTCAAACAAGGGCTTTCCATCCGGTTCGATCGAATAGGTCCCTTGCAGGTTGCTTCACCCGAACTCATCCAGGAAAAGTCAGTATGAAAGCGATGTGGTTGATTTGGTCGGCATCGGCGTTGCTCGCCCTGGCGGCGTGCAACAACAATGCCGACCCCGTCAAATCCAAGACGGATACGATGAACAGCCAGCCGGTGAACAAGAATCCAACGACGGATACCAATCCGACACCGCAGTCCAGCACCGGCGGGGACCAGCAAGGCACGCAGCCGACACAGCCGGCATCACCGAAGCCATCTGGTGGTTAGGGTTTTGCCGTTGCTTGCCCGGGTAGTGACGCCGGCGAGAATCGTGAGACGCGCATGAGTTGCAAAGTGACGCCGCGTCTGGTTTCGATATGATCGCAACAGCAAGGGCGCACGTCGCTGGCGCGACCCGGCCGAGCTCGATCCCGTTGCGTTGCTTCGCGGCTGCGGTGACGGCCGGCGCCCGGCCTCGGTGCCACCTGGCTGTGGAACTATTTTCGTCAGTGGCTGTTCGGCAGGCGAAGGGAGCCGCAGGATGGAACGACGCAACGCACTACTCTCGCTGGTGATAGCCGCTGTCATCATCGTCGGTTTCCTGATCGGCTTTCTCTACGTCGATGTGGGGTGGCGCACCTCGCCCCTGAAACGAGCGCCTGAGCAGAACCAGGGCGGCAACGCTCCGGCGGACACCTCACCGGCTGCAGGGGTCAAGAAAGATCCCAAGGAGAATACCGAGATGCCGGGGCAGCAGTGATTCACGGCTAGCCAACAGCCGCAACTTGGGCACCGACGGCGCCGTCTTTAATTTCAGCCGAGGGCGTTGTCTGTCATCCACCGTGTTGTTCTGACGTTCCTTCTGCTCCCGGCCTGGTTGGTCGCTGGTTTCCCGACTGGCTCTGCCATCGCGCTTCGAATATCGAAACGGCGCCGGGCGCTTGCGTGCTTCTCGGAACATCTCCGCAGGACTGACCATTATCGGCATGGAGAGCAAAGCTATGGAGCTTGGTGATGGGTATCCTTTCCGATCTGGACAAGAAGCTGACGGACAACATGTATGAACATGGCAGTGAGCTCACCGACGCGGTAGCGGACCTGCCGCGGCCGGTCGTTGAAACCGTCGACCGGCTGATGCTTTTCATTCAGCCCGAAGCGCGCGAGACAGTGAGAAATCAGGTTCTCGGCCTGGTCCACGAATACAGGATCGAGAACCCTGCAGATCCAACAGAGCAGGAGTGAATTAGCCGTTCTGGTCGATCGCGTGGGGCGCGGGCTGGCTGCCGCTATCGTTGCTCGTTCTATGGCTGCCGAGCCACAACCAAGCCGCAATGATGACGGCTGCCACGATGGCTATCCAGACTATGAGACGAGGCATTGCCGAATCCTCTGTGCAGCAGTCCATCACGTCGATGATCAGGACGGGTCGCCACCTTCCCGTGTTCCAATCCCACAATCGATGCTTTGTTCCGCTTGAATTGGGTCTCGTGGCCGGCGGGCCTCTGTCGTTGGTCCTTATGTCTCGCGGTCGGCGCCTGTCCGAGCGGTGGCGTTTGATTGACGGGCACACCGGGCGCTCTAGATCAATTCACGCCGACCGTGACTTCCATCGGCTCGGGAGACCATTCTCGTGGCGCACCAAACGCCGGCTTTGACCTTTAGTGGCCCTTATCCGAGGCTGAGTTGTATGCGCGTGCTGTTGCTCACGGGCGTCTTGGCGGGATGCTCGTCCTCCGACCAGATCGAGCAGCAATCAAAAACGGCGGCCTCCGCGGCACAGACCGTATCGGTAATGCTCGATGCCTGGATGGATGGGGCGGCGCCGTTCGCATACACAGCCGGCACGCTGCGGTCGACCGGCAAGACTCTGGCCGACGCCGAGGCACAAATCCGATCGGTCGGGACGGCCGAACCCGCCGAGCAATCTGCTTTGGCGGCGGCGGTCAAGGATCTGTCAGCCGCGGTGGCTCGCGCCGACGCGGGATTGCAGGCGGACAATCGAGCGGCGGTCCAAAACGCAAAGCAGGATCTTCGACGGGGCTCGCGCACGCTGGCGACCGCCTATGCCAGATATTTCGCGCCGAAGCCATGAAGAAGCTCGTGGAGATATCGCTTGGCGTGGTTACCAGCGTTGGCGGCTTCCTTGAAGTCGGATCGATGGCGACGGCGGCGCAGGCGGGCGCAACCTTCGGTTTCCAGTTGATCTGGGCCGTGGTCCTCGGCACCATCTGCATCATCTTTCTGGTGGAAATGGCCGGCCGGTTCGCCGCGGTGAGCCATCACACGATCTGCGACGGCATCCGCGAGAGATTTGGTTTCAACGTCTTTGTGTGGCCGTTGCTTGCCACCTTGCTGCTCAGTCTCATGGTGCTCTCCGCCGAGATCGGCGGCGTTGCCATCGCACTCGAACTTGCCACGGGCATAGGCTTCCAGTGGTGGGCTCTGCCGGTGGCTTTTCTGGCATGGCTGCTGCTCTGGAAAGGCACGTTCGGTTTCATCGAGAAAGGCGTGTCGATGCTGGGTCTGGTGACGTTGTGTTTCGTCGTCGCGGCCGTGATGCTGAAACCCGATTGGACGGCGGTCGCGGCTGGCGCAGTGCCTTCGCTGCCAACCCACGACACCGCCAATTACTGGTTCATGGCGGTCAGCATTCTCGGCGCCTCGATATCGCCCTACCTGTTCATGTTCTATTCCTCGGGAGCTATCGAGGACCAGTGGGACAAGAGCTACCTCGGCGCCAACCGGGCCATAGCGGGACTGGGGATGACCTTCGGCGGCACCATTTCGATCGGCGTGTTGATCGTGGCCGCTCTCGTGCTGGCGACGCACGGCATCAACCAGGTCGACGACTATCACCAAATGCCGTTGATGCTGATCCCGGTATTCGGCTTCTGGGGTTTCATCCTGTTCGTAGCCTCTCTCGCCATTGCCTGCTTCGGCGCTGCACTCGAAGTCGCGCTGCAACAGGCTTACCTCGTGGCGCAAGGTTTCGGCTGGACCTGGGGCGAGGACCGCAAGCCGCGCGACAATCCAGGCTTCAGCGCCGTGTATACGATATCGTTGTTGCTTGCGGCCATCCCGATCATGCTTGGTGTCGATCCGTTGAGGCTCACCATATTTTCCATGGCGCTGACGGCGGCCAGCCTGCCGTTGACGGTGGTTCCATTCCTGTTTCTGCTGAACGACGAACGCTACGTCGGCGAGCATCGCAACGGCATTCTCTCGAATGCCGCGGTCATCTTCATCATCGCGCTCGGCTTTGTGCTGGCCGTGGTGACGATCCCGCTGCAGATATTCGGAGGCACATGATGGAGTTGCTGCGTGATCTCCTGGACAAGCAGGTGGTCGACCGCCGCCAGGTCAAAATCGGCAAGGTCGATGGGCTGGTGGCCGAATTGCGGCAGGGCAAGCCCCCAAGGATCGTCGCGATCGAACTCGGCTCCATCACTTTGGCGCGTCGCCTTGGCACGTGGCCGGGGCGATGGATGGCGCAACTCGCGGCAAAGCTGGGTGGCAAGCGCCACGGCGAGCCGCATCGGATCGCCTGGCACAAGGTGAAGGATATCGGCGTCGACATCGAGTTCGATATCGATGTGCGTCGCACGACGATCTTCGCCTGGCAGGACTGGTTGCGCGATCATGTCATCGGACGCATTCCGGGAGCTTGATGATGACCATCGTCAATCTTGAACATCTGGCTGGGCGACGCGTGCTTTCGCAGCGGGGCAAGAGCATCGGCTACATCGAGGAAATCCGCGCCGAACCGGATGGCGACGATTTTGTCGTTACCGAATTCCATGTCGGCGTCTACGCCGCTTTCGAGCGTCTTTCGGCCTCGGCCATAGGCGTGGCCGTGCTCGATCTCTTTCGGCTGCGCCGCCGCGATGGCCTATACCGCATCCCTTGGGACAAGCTCGACATTTCTAACCCGGCGCGGCCGCGGCTGCTGTGTCCGATGACCGAACTTTCCGGCATGAAGAGCGCACCCGATCTTCGCGAATAGGCCGTCGCCGCGCTTTCTCGCAGACGTTTCACCGAAGCATGCTCGCCGCCAGAAAAACCGCGGCCGCTACCAAAACGACGGCTGCAACGACCAACAGCGGCCAGTTGCTGCGAGGTCGTAGTTCCGGCTCGCCTTCGACCGGCCGCATCGCATTGGCGAAGCTGGCGTCATTTTCGAATTTCGGCCGGCGGGAACGTGGCGGCTCCGTAGGGATCGGATTTTGTGTGTCCGCCGCCTCGGCATCGGTCTCCATCGGAGCAACGGCAGGATCGAAGCCCGGCGTTTTGTCCTGCGTCTCTCCCCCCTGGATCTCGCCTCTGGCAGAGGCCGGTGTAGGAATTGACATCTTGGCACTGACCTCTCTCGTTCGAACCAGGCTCTGCCAAATCCGCAGCGGTGGTGCGCATAGCGCCAACGACTAGATTTGATCGCCGAGCAGAATCCTGGCGTCCTTGGCCGCAACAATGAACGCCTGTCGTGCAACCCTTGGACGCTTTTCGCCACGCATCACCGCAAGGCAGGCCCTGATCGCGGCAAGACGCCTTTCCGACGTCGGCTTTGGCCAGTCCCGCAGCAGCACTTCGGCGGCATCGGACACAGAGACCACAACCCTGTCGCGGTCTATGCGGCCAGGTTGAATAACGATCGGTTTTCTGAAATGGCCTGTACGCACCCGCCCCTCCAAGACCTTCGCCTGTTGCTCCACGGAGCCTTCCGCGGACGGCCTCTAACGCCGCGACAGTCGATTTGTTCCAGTGCACCTGGCGTTTGGAATTTGGAATAACGACGCCTGAGCCGCTCGTCTCCACCCATGGTTTTCTGGCGCTGCCGGGTCTAGCGGCATGGGGCCTGGAGAGCGGAACAAAGCGCATCTTGGCTTGTTAGGACGCAGCGCAAATTCGCTCACCGACAAGGACAAAGCCGATGAAAACACGACACCTTCTCGCATCCCTCGCGGTTGCTTCCACGGTTCTCGCAATGCCTGCCTTCGCGGCCGACAGCGCCCAGGATTTTGTCGACAAGGCTGCCGTCGGCGGCAAGTTCGAAGTGGACTCGAGTCAGATTGCCTTGGGCAAGGCCCAGGACCAGCGCATCAAGGATTTTGCCCAGATGATGATCCGGGACCACGGCGCCGCCAACACCAAGCTGCAAGCGGTCGCCGGCGAACAAAAACTGAAGGTGCCCTCAGCGCTCGACGCTCAGCATCAGGGCGATCTGGATAAGCTCAAGAACGCGCAGGGGCCGATTGATCCGGCCTATGTCGACGCGCAGCGCAAGGCGCATGACGAAGCCGTCAAGCTGTTCGAGGATTATGCCAGCGGGGGTGACAACGCCGCGCTCAAGACTTTTGCCCAGCAAACGGTCGGCACACTGAAGATGCACCAGCAGGCGATCGAAAAGATCGCCGCCGGGCAAGATTCCGTTACGGGAGCGACAACGCCGGCGGTGAAGACCGACAATACTCCCAACGCCGCCGCCCTCGTTCCTGGTGCAAACAGCTTCACCGAAGCCCAGGCCAAGAGCCGTATCGAGAACGCCGGATATTCGAACGTGTCGAAGCTGACCAAGGACGATCAGGGCATCTGGCGCGGCCAGGCGGCCAAGGGAGGCGAAAACCTCAACGTTGGCGTCGACTACCAGGGCAACGTGGTTGCCGCAAGCAAGTGAGCGTGGATCAGGAGAAATCACATGAAAACCGTAACTGGACTGTTCGATAATTATGACGACGCGGCCGATGCGGTCGGCGAGCTTGAGGCGACGGGAGTCCCGCATTCCAACATCAGCATCGTCGCCAACAACTCGGATGACTGGTACGACGCAAATCGTTCCGAGGCCGCTGAAGACGCTGGCAGCGGTGCCGGAATCGGAGCCGTGATCGGCGGCGCCGGGGGGTTGCTCACGGGACTTGGCGTCATGGCCATCCCGGGTGTTGGCCCGGTGGTCGCGGCCGGATGGCTCGCCGCCACCGCCGCCGGTGCGGTTGCCGGTGCCGTGGCCGGTGGAGCGGCCGGCGGCATCATTGGCGCTCTGACGGAATCGGGCGTGCCCGAGCGCGATGCGCACGTCTATGCGGAAGGTGTACGCCGCGGCGGTACCTTGGTGACGGCCAAGGTGGAGGACGAACTCGTGCCGAATGCCGAGCAGATTTTGGGGCAATCCCGATCGGTGGACCTGGCCGAACGCCGCAGATCGTACGAGGCCGACGGCTGGACCGGCTTCGATGCCAATGCAGGCGAATACGTGCCGGGCGAGATCGATCGCGACGGCGGACGTGCAATCAATCGACCCTGAAAGCGGCTCACGTTCCTCTGACTGGCACGCAGCGACGAGGTCGCGGAAATCGATCTTGCCGCGCTATGCTGGGGCGCTTTGCGGCGTTTAAGCACCATCGAATCCATCTCGAGGGCATCGGGCTGGGTTCGATCGCGTTTGAAGCCATGTTCCCAGCGGAATCTCCGCCGCTCAGAACAGATCGCTCCATGACGAAACTGACCCCGCCCGCAAGGCGGAACCATGGAGGGGTCGACGTTGTTGTCCCAGCGGCCAACTTGTCGGTTGGCGGCTAGGAGCCATCATTGATGACCACCGATCGATCACGCGAAGACGTCCTGGTTTCGCTCCCGTTGATCAACGCAAAGGCGGCGCCGACGCTTAAGCACGCCGGGGCGGAGGTGTTCTACATGGAAGCCGTCCGCGAGCTCACCGCCACGGACATTCCCTTTCTGGTCGCTGGAACCTATGCGGTAAGCGCCTATACCGGCGTCACTCGCCAGACCAAGGATCTCGATATCTTCTGCAAGGCCGGTGACTACGCGCGGATCCTCGCCCATTTCAAGGAGCTTGGATATGCCGTCGAAATCGTGGACGACCGGTGGCTTGGCAAGGTGTTCAAGGGCAGGCATTTCTTCGACGTCATCTTCGGATCGGCCAACGGCATGATGCCTGTTGGCGATCGATGGCTGGAGCACGCCAGACAGACCGAGTTGCTGGGCAGCCGTGTGCGGATCATCGGGCCGACCGAACTCATCTGGTCCAAATGCTTCATTCAAGACAGGGGCCGGCACGACGGCGCCGATATCGCCCACACGATCCTCAAGGCACACGACCAGATAGATTGGCACCGGCTGCTTTCCTATCTGGAGGTTCATTGGGAGGTCCTGCTGATGCAGCTCATCAACTTCAGATGGATTTACCCAAGCGAGCGCGATCACATCCCGGCATGGCTCCTCGATGAACTCCTCGACCGCCTCGCCAAGCAACGGCAATTGCCGTCCCCCAGGATGAAGATCTGCCGCGGGCGGCTGCTGTCGCAAACCGACTACGAGATCGATGTCAAGGAATGGGGCTTCGCCGGCGTCGGCGGCGTGGGAGATTTTCGTGATGCCTGACCGCCTGGAGAACGTCGCGCCGAAGGATAACGCAGGGACGCTCAGAGTTGCTGCCATGGGGGATTTGCATGTCAGGGAAGATCCCCGAACCTCGTATCGCGATCTCTTCGGCGAGATATCGAGGGAAGCCGAGATTCTCGTCCTGACGGGAGATCTCACCAATCTCGGCAAGCCTCGTGAGGCGGAGATGCTCGCCGAGGACCTGCGCAACTGCTCGATCCCCGTGGTGGCGGTGCTAGGCAACCACGACTACGAATCCGGCGCGGTGGACGACGTCGCAAACATCCTGCGCCAGGCGCATGTTCACCTTCTCGATGGCCATGCGGTCGAAATCGAGGAGGTCGGCTTCGTCGGCGTGAAAGGGTTCGTCGGTGGCTTCGGATCGCGCATGCTCGGCTCCTTCGGCGAACCCGCGATCAAGGCGATGGTCTCGGAAAGTGTCAACGAGGCAATGCGCCTCGAAAACGCGATGCGCCAGGTACGGGCGAAGCGGACGCT
The DNA here is from genome assembly GCF_020164695.1 of Mesorhizobium sp. ESP6-5. Taxonomy (NCBI): domain Bacteria; kingdom Pseudomonadati; phylum Pseudomonadota; class Alphaproteobacteria; order Hyphomicrobiales; family Phyllobacteriaceae; genus Mesorhizobium; species Mesorhizobium sp. ESP6-5. Next base: position 374,685 of record NZ_JAIUGR010000002.1, on the reverse strand, counting down.
CGTGGTCCTCCACTACGCGCCGATCGCTGAGACCGTCGAGGGAGAACCGCTGGAGATATTTCCGTTTCTTGGCTCTTCACGCCTTGCCGAGACGATCGATCGGTTCAAGGTCAGCGCCGTTGTGCACGGTCACGCGCATCGCGGCTCCTATGAAGGCCAAACGCCCGGCGGCGCCAAGGTTTACAACGTCGCCATGCACGTGGCCAAACCGAACGGCCGCCCCTATGCCCTGCTGGAACTCTGACGCCACGGCATCGTGCGAGCATTCAGTTGGAAGGCTCTGCCAGGAAGTGGCGGCGCGATAGTGCGAGCTGATCACGGTTGTTTGCCCGCGACATTATTTTGGAGTTCGTCGCCAGCGGCGAATTCGTCAAACCTCCGTCTTGTCGAAGCCCTGCCGGGCGATAATTTCTTCAGAAGGCGTGGGTGCTTCTCCCTCTCAGACAGGAGCCGACCATGAAACATCAGACACTCGACCAGCTCCAAACCGTCGCCAGGATTGAGCCGCTGGCGCCGTTTTCGGTAATGACACGTAATGAACGCATCGCGCGTTGGGCTGAACTTCTCGAGCAAAATCCCGAACGATGCCTCGGTGCGCTAACCGGCACGGAACATTTGCGTCCTGAAGCACGGGCCATCGCACGTGGGGAAGGATCGGCACTCGCGGTTGCCTTCGAAGACCCGATCTTGCGTGCATCGGGGCTGGGGGACGACACATACGGCGAGGCAAAGCGCTTCTTCGAATTGAGCGACTGGCAACTCCACGACATTGTCTGTGATTGCCACGTCGGTGCCACCATGAAAGCCCGATGGGCCGCGGCTCGGGTCCGTGCAACGATCAGCGGGAACAGGCTCTTTGCGTTCCTGAGGCGGTGCTTGATGCGGTGAGACCAAGGGGAGGTCGTTGCATGTCCGCGACGACCTCCTACACCGCCAATGCGCAAGCTATCGCCGATCGTCCTCGCGATAGAGCTGGTCGGTAGCGCGGTCGCTTTCCCTGCGTTCAACCGGACCACGGTTACGGCGGGTTACCAAGACATAGGCAATCAGTATGACCAGCAACGCTGGCCCGCCGGCGACGACGATTAGCCACATGATACCGTCTGACATGGGAAATCTCCTTTCCTTCACAACCGGCAAGAAGACGATCCGTTCCGCTTGGAGCGGTTCGCGGTGCGGACCGGCCGGCGATCGGTTCCTGTCATCCAGGAGGTCCAGACGCCTCCCCGCTATTGCCGATCGGGTTTCCTTGCGAAGACCGCAGCAGAAGGGCGAGAGGAACCAGCAGCGCCGTTGCCACCGCGCAGTAACGAAAGACGTCGATATAGGCGAGCAGTGAAGCCTGGCGGGCGATCAACTGCCCGATCCAGCCAATGGCCTGCTGCTTGGCCTGGAGCATCGAGGAACCCTCGGCGACGAAGTGCTCGGTCGCCTGCCGTACCACCTGCTGGTAGGCGGGCGACGATTGCGCGGTGTGGCCGACAAGGTTCGCCTGATGGAGTTGTGCGTTCTGGGCGATCACAGTGTTGGAGAGCGACACGCCGATGCTGCCGCCGATATTGCGGGCAACATTGATCAAGGCCGAGGCCTGGTTGGTCTTTTGCGGCGCCAGACCGACATATGCCGCGGTCGAAATCGGGATAAACAGGAACGGCAATCCGATCATCAGGAAGATGCGGGCAAAGGCAAAGAAGCTGAAGCTGGCGTCGGGCGTAAGCGAAGTCATATGCCACAGGCCGATCGCCACCACCGCCATGCCCGCCATGATCAGGTATTTTGGCTGGACGATGCCGGCGGCAAATCCCGAAATCGGCATGAGCATCAGCATGGCGATGCCGCCCGGCATCATCGACAGGCCCGATAGCGTCGCCGTGTAGTCGAAGGCGGTCTGCTGCAGCTGGGGCATCAGCTGCGTGGTGCTGAACAGCACCGCACCGACCGCCATCATCACTAGGAAGGATGTACCGAACTGGCGGGTGAACAGCAGGCGCATGTCGACGATCGGATCGCGGTGGCGGAATTCCCATGGGATCAGCAGGGCGAAGGAGATCGCCGAGATAATGGCGAAAGTCGTGATGAAGCTCGACGCGAACCAGTCGTTGCGCTGGCCCTCGTCGAGAAAGATTTCGAGGCAGCCGAGCGCGGTCGCCACCAGGATGAATCCGACCCAGTCGATCCTGAGACCTCCTTTCAGCCGCTGCTGGCGTTCGCGTTCGAGTACCTCCGGTTCGACCAGCAGCCACTGCACCAACGCCAGTGACATGATGCCGAACGGCACGTTGATGAAGAAGATCCAGTGCCACGAAAAATTGTCGGTCAGCCAGCCGCCGATGGTCGGCCCGACCGTCGGCGCGACGATGACGGCGATGCCGTAGAGGGCAAATGCCTGCGAGCGCTTTTCAGGCGGAAAGGTGTCGGCCAGGATGGATTGCTCGCTTGGCGCCATGCCGCCGCCGCCGAGGCCCTGCAGGATCCTGAAGACGATGAGCATCTCGAGATTGGGCGCCAGCCCGCACAGCAGCGATGCCAGGGTAAACGTCGCGACGCAAAGCATGTAGTAGCGCTTGCGGCCGATCACGCTGGCCAGCCACCCACTGATTGGAATGATCACGGAGTTGGCGACCAGATAGGTGGTGATGACCCAGGTACTTTCATCCATGCCGGCAGCCAGGCTGCCGGCGATGTTGCGCAGCGCCACATTGGCGATCGAGGTGTCGAGCACCAGCATGAAGGTGGCAATGGAGACAATGATGGCGATGAGCCAGGGATTGCGCTCACCGGCCGCGGATCGGCTTTCGCCCTGGTCGCTGGCGTTGTCGCGGCTCATCGCACCTTGACCGTCGGCACCACCGACAGGCCTGGGCCGAGCAGCACATCGGGCGGGTTGTCGAAGACGATCTTGACCGGCACACGCTGCACCACCTTGACGAAATTGCCGGTGGCATTTTCGGCGGGCAGCAGGCTGAAGGCGGTGCCGCTGCCGGCCTGCAGGCTGTCGACATGGCCATGAAAGGTCTTGTCCGGATAGGCGTCGATATCGATGTCGACCGGCTGTCCGGTTCGCATCCTGTCGAGTTGGGTTTCCTTGAAGTTCGCCTTTACCCAGACTTCGTTGGGAACGAACATCATGAGCACCTGACCCGGCTGGGTGTAGGTGCCGATGGCGGCCGAAATGCTTGTCGCGCGGCCGGCGACAGGGGCTGTAATAGTGGTACGGGTCAATGCCGTGCGGGCTTGATCCCGGCTGGCCTGTGCCTGGTGAAGCTTGGCTTCGCCGCTTTTGGTCTGTGCCTGCAGCACTGTCACCTGGCTCTTTGCCGCGGCCACGTCCGCCTCGGCGCTGTCCAGGGTTGCCTGGTCCTGTCGAAGGGTCGATGCAGCCTGCTGCGCCTGCTGCTGCGTCACCGTGCCCTTCGTCAGCAATTCGCGATTGCGCTGGTCTTCGGCCTTGGCGAAGTCGAGCGCTGCCTGGGCCAGCGCCACCTGCTTCTGGGCGGCGTCGATCTTGGCATTTTGCGCCTCGATCTGGGCCGCCACATTGGTGATGTCGGCCTGAGCGGCGGCTACGCCGGCATCCGCTTGGCTGAGCGATGCCCGGTAGTCGCTGTCGTCGATGCGCAAGAGAACGTCACCCTTGCGCACCGGCTGGTTGTCGGTGACGGCCACATCGGTGATACGCCCGGCAATCTCGGCGCTCACCGTTACCGTGCGGGCATCGATGAAGGCATCATCGGTGGATTCATACTGACGCGTATTCAGCCACCAGATCGCTACACCCATCGCAACAAGCAGAAGCAGGAGGACAATTGCCGCTGTCCAATAGGGATGGCGCCTGGGAAAGCCCAGCAGGTTCGATTTCTGCGGCCTGTCGTCCATTTGCCGATCGTCCGATTTGTCGTGCCGCGAACTTGGCTGGCTGGCGAGACGCTTGCTTTGTCCAGCCCTGTCGTCGGACGGGTCCGGCTCGCTTTTCTGAGGCTTCGTATCCACGGAACTGGCTTTCAGCAGACTGAAGGGTGATGTCCGCGGTGGCGAACGCGGTTTCAACGGCAAAGCCTTGGCAAAGGTTCCTGTTTTGACTTCCCGCCAGCGCCATGGGCAGCGACGCCCTTCAGCCAGTCGGTGTGTGGCTGCTCATCCTCTTTGGCCTGCCCGATTGGGCAATAGGACCGCCCTCCCATCAACCTGGGGCGCTGAGTACCAGCATTCCCGTTTTATAGACGATAGCCGCACTTGGTGAGAGTGGCTCGAATCTTGTCGCTCGTGCAGGTGACGATGGGACATCTACCTGAAAGTTTCATCAGTCCGCAGTCTTGCCCAATGTGTCGGCGACGACCGCGCCGCGCTCACCCATGGGAACCGCCGGGCCTGTGGTCGAGTCACAGGCTGTCTGATGTTCCATTTCCGCGTTGATGGCGGCGCCGGCGATCAGGATGATGACTGAAATCCATGTCCACATCATCAGGCCGACCACGGCACCGAGCGAGCCGTATGTCGCGTTATAGTTGGCAAAATGCTGGAGGTAGAACGAGAACAGCCACGACGCGATGATCCATGCCGCGGTTGCCGCAAGCGCTCCCCAGCTCAACCATCGCCATTTAGCATGTTCCCGGCTCGGCCCGAAGCGGTAGAGCAAGGAAATGCCGGTTAGGATCGACACCACCAGGATGGGCCATCGGGATACCGCAACCACGGTTTCTGTCCAGGCATCAAGGTAGAAAAAGCGCAACAGCGCCGGGACAACACCCACCGTAAGCAGCAGCACGATGCCGATGAGCAGGGCTCCGACCGTGAACAGGATCGACATCAGATTGAGGGTAATGAACGAACGTTTCTCACGCTCTTCGTAGGCGATGTTCATCGCGTCGAAGAGCGCCTTCATGCCGCTGTTGGCGCTCCAGAGGGCGATTGTCAGGCCTATGAAAAAGCCTGTGCCGAGAGCGCCTGCTTTCTGGCGGGCCAAGGCCTGCAACTGATCGCGGATAAGATCGAGCCCGCCCTGCGGTAGCAATCCCTGGAGGTAAGCGACATGGTCGGCGACCGTGACCGGGTCCGCGACGAAGCCATAGATCGAGATGAAGGCTGCCAGGGCGGGAAACAAGGCGAGCAGGAGATAGAAGGTCGCGCCGGCAGCCACCAGCAGAACCCGGTCCTTGTTGAACTCTTCCCAAAGTCGCCAGAAGATGTCCTTCCACCCCAGCCCAGTGATTTGAGATGGCCACGTGGCGTCGCGCCCACGGCTTCCTGGCTCCCGCTCTGCCGCGGCGTTGCTGTCCTTCGTTGTCGAGGCCGCGCGGCCGGCTGCTTCCTCATCGATCAGCGAGGGCTGCTTGTCGTTCGGCGGAGAGCCTCGTTGTGGTTTCAAAGCCATTACCGGGTTCGCTGATGTCCAAAGCGTGGCTGACAACGCGGGATGAAGACACCCGTTCCCGATGCGCGGCCGATCACGATTTTCCTCCTTCCCTGCATCTTTTGCGGCCGATCGGCGTTTGAAATTGGTCAAGTGAACGGGTGTGTCAGATGAGAACGACAACCAGGGATAAGCTCAGGGGCGAAGCGGAGTTGTCCGAGGACGCCGACCTGATCGTCAATCGAACAGCCCACTTCATTTCGGATTGGATCGAAGAACACGTCGTTGACGAGCCTATCCCTATGTCCGGCATCGATGCCGCGGAGGAACTCGCAAATCAGTGCGTGGCGGATGCGCAGGATGAGGGGATCGCGGCGCAGGACATCCAGGATGAGGTGGGCGATCTTACTGAATACATCGCGGAAACGATCGATGAAGGGAACGGCTCCCCCTTGGAAGAGGTGGCCACGGCGGCAACCAAAATCGCGGAACCTCGTTTGTCGAGTGTCAACCCGAGGAGATGGCGATGACGAGGTTCCTATCCTTTCTGATCCTGGCAACGGGTCTTGCGCTCACCGCATGTGACAACAACACCGAGCCGACGAAGGCCAACACCGACACCGTCACCAAGAACCCACCAGTCGACCAGGACGCCAGACCGAAGTCGACGACCGGTGGCGATCAGCCAACTGCCCCGGCGACCAAATGAACGTGATTTCCTATTGCTATACGCCGCTGCCGCTTGCGTGGCTGGCCTGACGGATGAGGCTCCGGTCATTCCCCTGGCGCGGCTAGGCTGATGACTGCGGACGCCAGGATTTCCGGAGGGACCGGAACCTCAATCCACTGCCGCGCATTTCGACTTCACGCGTGGAAGACAAATGTCATCCAACCATCAAGACGCTGGCCAAGGAGAATTCAGATGCAAGGTTCAGAAGCGATTTCCAGGCGCCCTATCGGCGGCATGAGCATAGAACCATTCCTCGGCACGGTGACGGTCCGGTTCTCCGACGCGATAGTCGCCGCAAGCGACCGTGCGAAAATTCTTCGGGAGGAGGGCCATGAGCCGGTCTTCTATATCCCCTTCGAGGATATCTATTTCGACCTCCTCGAGAAGACCAACACCACCAGCGAGTGCCCGTTGAAGGGAACAGCGAGCTATTGGCGTGTTCATGCTGTCGGCGGCTCGGCCGATGACTTCATGTGGGCGTATGAGACGCCGGATACCGCGGCCCTGGCCATCGCGCGTCATGGCGCCTTCGATCCGAAAAGGGCACGTATTGACGTCGATCCGAAGGAGGATAAGCGGCATACTCCACATGTCATGGAGTAGGATGCCGCCTCGACCGTCGTTCTTCTTGCTTGTCGCCATGCCGGCAAGTGGCCGCCGCCAGGGTCAGCGGCACCGGTGCGAGTCCGAGCCTTCCCCTCATCGATCCACCCTCCACCAAGAAGCCTCGTTGCGGCCGCTTCGATCGGGTTTAGCCGCGCCTCACCGCCATGCCGGAGCAAAATCACTCTTTCGCGATCAGGCAGGGTTTTGTCGCACTGCTTTCGGAACAATGCCGGAGTGAAAGGTTAGCGGCGAAAGCCAGCCCAGGAGCGAGCCATGTCCGAAACCCTCGTCCCAAAGCCAATTGGCCTCAGCCGGAGACGTTTCATGACGGGCACGGTTTCGGCCGCTGCGGTCGCACCGCTCCTGTCTCCTGAGGCCAAGGCGGAGGAAGTGGCCGCGTCCCGTTCCAAGCTCCGGGAGCCGGTCGTCACCTCGCTTCGTATCAACAGGCAAGCTTACGAGCTTTCGCTCGACACCAGGACCAGCCTGCTCGACGCCTTGCGTGACCACGTTGGGCTGACCGGGACGAAAAAAGGCTGCGACCATGGGCAATGCGGTGCATGCACCGTGCTCGTCGACGGAAAACGGGTCCTCTCCTGCCTGAGCTTCGCGGTGATGATGCAGGGCAAGGATGTGACGACCGTGGAGGGGCTCGCCTCGCGCGACGGCGCCCTGCATCCGATGCAGCAGGCCTTTATCGACCATGACGCCTTCCAGTGCGGCTATTGCACGCCGGGCCAGATTCTGTCGGCCATCGGCTGCGTCAACGAAGGCCACGCCGGTTCCGAAGCCGATATCCGGGAATATATGAGCGGCAACATCTGCCGGTGCGCCGCATACCCCAACATCGTGGCCGCGATCGTGCAGGCTCGCGACGAAACCGGGAGAGCCTGACATGCGTCCTTTCGTTCTCGAGCAACCGGCCAACATCCCGGCGGCTATCGCCCTCGCTTCGAACTTTGCCGCGCCGGATCGGCCGCCGACCCAGTCAGACATGCAATTCATCGCTGGCGGCACCAATCTGGCCGACTACATGAAGCTCGACGTTGCCCGGCCGAACCGCCTGCTCGATCTCAATCGTCTCTCCGAGCCGGCGCTTCGGCAAATCCGCGTCACCGCCGAAGGGGTTCGTTTCGGCGCGCTGGTGCGGATGGGCGAGGCGGCTGACGATAAAGACGTCAAGCTCCACTATCCGGTCATTGCCGACAGCCTCAGGCTGGCAGCCAGCGGCCAACTCCGCAACATGGCCAGCCTTGCCGGCAACGTGCTGCAACGGACGCGGTGCGAGTATTTCAGGGAGATCTCATGGGCCTGCAACAAGCGCCAGCCGGGTTCGGGCTGCGCGGCAATGGACGGTTTCAATAGGCAACACGCGGTGCTGGGCGTCAGTGACGCCTGCATCGCCACCTATCATGGTGATTTCGCCCAGGCACTGATTGCCCTTGACGCCAACCTCCATGTCGAGGGTTCTGGCGGCGCGCGCGAAATCCGGTTCGCCAACCTGCATCGCCTGCCCGGCGATACCCCTCATGTCGAGACCGGCCTCGCCGCTGACGAGATCATCACCGCCATCGATGTGCCCGCGGGTCCTTGGACCCGGCGTTCCCGCTACCTTAAGGTTCGTGACCGCGAATCCTATGCCTTCGCCCTGGCTTCCGCGGCGGTCGCTCTCGACCTCGACGGCAACAGCGTCCGCGAGGCACGCATAGCCCTTGGCGGCGTCGCCACGGTCCCGTGGCGGGCGAGGGAAGCGGAAGCGGTCCTGCACGGCAAGATGCTGGACGAGGCAATGGCGCGGGCGGCCGCGGAGACGGCTTTCGCCGATGCCAGGCCGCGCGGCCACAATGCGTTCAAGATCGAGCTTGGCAAACGGACGCTGGTGCGGGCGCTCCTCGAAACCCGTGACATGAAGGTGTGATCATGAACGCAGCCGCTCCGCAGCCCAAGGAGAACATGGGTGCCCCGCTGCCGCGCATCGACGGGCGGCTGAAGGTGACCGGCCAGGCGAGTTATCCGGCGGACCTCGCGGCGGCCAATGTCGCCTATGGCGTGCTGGCCACCAGCAGTATCGCCAGGGGCACGGTGACGGCACTTCACCTGGACAATGCCCGAGCGGTGCCGGGCGTGCTCGACATCGTGACCTATGGCGACATGGACGCGGTGGACAAGCCGAAATTCGGCAATACCGCCGCCGCCTCGATCGCGCCGCTGCATGACCGGAAGGTCTTTCACGATGGGCAGATCATTGCCTTGGTGGTCGCCGAGACCTTCGAGGCGGCGGAGGAGGCTGCGCTGCTGATCCGTGCCGACTACGCCGAGGAGAAACCGAGTGCGGGCTTCGACAGCCCTGGAGCAACGACCATTGCCGCCGCGGGCAAAAGCCCGATGTTCAAGGAAGACGTCAAGGTCGGCGATTTCGATGTTGCCTATGCCGCTGCTCCGGTCAGGATCGATGCACGCTATTCGACACCAACGCAGCACCACAATCCGATCGAACTGTTTTCGACGACGGCAATGTGGCAGGGCGATCAACTCACCATTCATGAGCCGTCCCAGAACGTCACCGGCTGGAAGGCCGAACTTGCCAGGCAGTTGAAGATCGATCCGGCGAAGGTTCGCATTGTCAGCCCATACATCGGCGGCGCATTCGGCTCGAAGGGACCGATGACGGCCCGCACGGCGATCGTCGCGGTTGCGGCAAGGCGTCTCGGCCGGCCGGTGCGTTGCGTGGTCAGCCGCATGCAGGCGTTTGGTACACAGACCTATCGCGCCGAGACCAGGCACCGGATCCGCATGGGCGCCGACAAGGACGGCCGCATAACCGCTTTCGCGCATGAGGGCTGGGAGGTGACATCGCGCCCCGATCCCTACGTGGTCGGGGGAACGTCGGCGACCGGCCGCATGTATGATTACGGCGCGGTGCTTACGCACGTGTCGCTGGTCCAGGCGGACCGCAACACGCCCGGCTACATGCGTTCGCCTCCCGAGACGCCTTACGTCTATGCGCTGGAGAACGCCATGGACGAGATGGCGGTGGCCCTGGCCATGGACCCGGTGGAGTTCCGGAGGGTGAACGAGCCAAAAGCCGAGCCGATTGGGAGAAAGCCGTTCTCGAGCCGCTCGCTGATGCAATGCTACGATCAGGCGGCGGACGCGTTCGGCTGGACGAAACGGGACGCCAAGGTCGGATCGATGCACGACGGCGACTGGTTGATCGGCATGGGTTGCGCGACGGCAGTCTATCCGACCTCGTCGGCTCCCTGCGCTGCGCGCGTATGGCTGACCGTCGACGGCGATGTGCGCGTCCAGAGCGGCTCGCATGAAATCGGCACCGGCGTGCGCACGGTCGCCGGCCAGATGGCAGCAGAGCGCCTCGGTGTCGCCATGGACAGGGTGAGCGTCGAGATGGGCGACAGCACCTTGCCCCCGGCGCCCGTGTCGGGAGGGTCTATCTCCACGGCAAGCGTCTGTTCGGCGGTGCTCAAGGCCTGCGACGCGATCAGGACGAAGCTGTTTGCCGCGGCGATCGGCGAAGGTGGTCCGCTTGCCGGCGCCCACAATGAGGAACTGGATATCCTCGATGGCAAAATCATTGCCAAGGGCGGCGCTTCGGCAAAAGTCGGGGACGTCTTGAAAGCCATGCGGGTGGGGGCGATCGAGGAGTATGCCGAGTATGCGCCCAAGGGGGCGAGCCCCGAAGCGCTCAAGAAGCTCTATGCCGGCCAGCCGGAGTTTCACGGCGGCGAGCAGGACGAGGATTCGGTGAAATATGCATTCGGCGCGGAATTCGTCGAAGTTCGCATCAATCGCCTTACCAGGGAAATCCGCGTGCCGCGCATTGTCGGGGCCTTTGCCGCCGGCCGCATCATGAACACGCGCACGGCGCGCAGCCAGCTGATGGGCGGAATGATCTGGGGCATCGGCCAGGCGCTGCATGAGGCGACCGAGGTCGACAGCCGCTATGCCCGCTACGTCAATCGAGATCTGCAGGACTACCTCGTGCCGGTCAATGCCGACATCAGGGATCTCCAGGTGATTCTGGTTCCGGAGATTGACCACGAGGTCAATCCGGCAGGCGTCAAAGGCCTCGGAGAACTGGGCAATGTCGGCACGGCGGCCGCCGTTGCCAGCGCGGTCTACCATGCGACTGGCAAACGCATCCGCGATCTTCCGATCAGGATCGAGCAGCTTATCGTCTGATCTGGCCTACCCCATGGGCGGTCCGATTCACGAAATATTACGTGAGGGAACGTCCGGGCCGCCAGCGTCTTTGACCCTTGAGGCGGTTGATCGCCTCGCATAACTCAAAGGAGAAGAAGATGCCCAATCAAGGTGGTAGCCATGAGCAACATGTGAAAGCAGGCCAGCAGAGCCACAAGAACATGGACGATAAGAACCGCCGTCAGCAGCAGCAGGCGGCCGGTGGCAACCATCGCCAACAAGGCGGCGACAGCGCCGGCACGACGCGTGGCGGAACCCATGAACAGCATGTGAGAGCTGGCGAGCAAAGCCACAAGAATCGCTAGCAAACCTGTGTGGCTCCGTGCCCGTCCCGAGCGCTCGGGACGGGCTCTGCATGCGACCGTGCTGGGCAGAGCCGACCCGCACAGTTCGCCGAAAGAGAGACAGATTTGATGCCCGATCCGAGAGAACCCGACCCCAACCGCGACGTACCCATGCCGGCACCCAATTGGAAGCCCAAGCCGATCGGCGAACCGGAGCCGGAAGGATTGCCCGATGAGGCGCCGTTACCCAATCCTGACGAGAACGAAGAGCCCCCAATGCACGCGGTCGGCTGAGCGGAATCCGCCCGTAGTTTGGTCACTCCTCGTCGAAGCGGCCGCCTTCCCTTGAAGGATCGCGTGACAGCACCGCTTCCTCGACATCGTCGGGCAATGCCTCGTCGCTTTCCTGGTAGGCGTTGTCGTCATCTTCCTCGGGCAATTCGCCGTCGGCCTCGTCTTCCACCTCGACGTCATCCGGAAGGATTTTCGCGCCTGCTAGCGCGTCCCAGTCCTGCTGCTCTACCGTGGGACCTTCAGTCTCCGTCGGGTCTTCCGTCTGAACTGCGGGTTGCTCTCTTTTGCGGGGGTCCATTGTCGTTCTCCGAAATCCGGGGAGTTTGCCCCGGATCGCCTGAAGCGCCCGGGGCAACAGCTCGCCAGCTAGGCGGCCTGTTCCAGGGCACGCTCGTTGACGCCACCCTCGCCAAGGCTGGAAAGTGCCTCGTCGGTCGCCGTCTCCTCCTCGAGAGTCTCGTTCAGGAGTTTGACCACGTCGCTCTTGCCGAGCTGTTCGGCCCAGGCGATCAGCGTCCCGTAGCGCGCGATCTCGTAGTGTTCGACGGCCTGCGCCGCTCCGACTAGCCCAGCATCCAGCGCGGGGTCGCCCTTGTATTCCTGGAGGATTTCCGAACCCTCCTCGATGATGCCGTCGATGGCCGGACAGGTCTTGCCCCGGGCCGGCTTGTCGAGGAGTTCGAAGATCTGTTCGAGGCGGTCGACCTGGCCCTCGGTTTCCTGCAGGTGTTTCTCGAATGCTGCCGAAACATCTTCGGATTCGGCGCCTTTTGCCATTTTCGGCAGCGCCTTCAGGATTTTCTTCTCGGCGTAGTAGATGTCCTTCAGCCCGTCGAGGAACAGGGCTTCAAGCCCTTTCGTTGCCGCTTTCTTCGCAGTCGCCATGATTGTCATCTCCAATTGTCGTGAAGCCCACCAGCGGTGTAGCTGGAGCACAACTTGCCGTGAGGACGGTTGTTCCAGCCATCTCGCAAAGAGGCGACCGCTGCGTAGGCTCTCATCGCGACCGGGCTTCGCAAGCGCGTCCGCGGCACGAACTCCATCACTGGATCTGTTGCATGGTGCATTGACGCGGCGCCTTGTCCGGCCGCCAGCGCAACAGTTTGGTGCCATGCCGGAACCTGTCGCCGGTGACATGGTCGAAGCGGACCTCGACCACCAGTTCCGGCCGCAGGGGCTCCCATTCGCCGCTGCGCTGCGTGCTCCAGCGGCTAGGCCCGCCCGGCGCCTTGCCGGTGAAGCCGGGTCCGCCACGCAGCTTTTCCAGCTTTCGGGTGACGCCAGCCCGGTCATCCCTGCCGATGGTCGAAGTAAAGCCGACATGGTCGAGCTTGCCCCTATCATCGTAAAGGCCGAGCAGGAGCGAGCCGACCTCCTTGCTGCCGGTCAGATAGCGGAAGCCTCCAACCACGCAGTCGGCCGTACGCAACCGTTTGACCTTGACCATCGCGCGTTCCCCGGGGCGGTAGGGGTCGGCCAGCAATTTGGCGACCACGCCGTCGGTGGAACCATGGCCGGCTTCCTCAAGCCAGCGTCTGGCGGCCGCCGGATCGGTCGTGCTGGGCGAGAGCCGCAAGCCAGGCTCGGCGCAGTCCTGAACGAAGCCCTCGACCGCCCGGCGTCGTTGCGACAACGGCTCACCGAGCAGGATCGTGCCGCCCGGCGCGACCGGCATGTCGAACAGGATCAGCCGGGCAGGCGTCTGCGCGCTCAGCTTGCGGATGCGGCTTTCGGCTGGGTGAAGCCGCATCTGCAGCGCGTCGAAAGAAAGCTGGCCTTCGAGCTCGATGACGATCTCGCCATCGACGACGAAATTGCGGGCCTCGACCTGCCGCAGCATGGCGACGAGCTCCGGGAAGTAACGGCCGAGAGGCTTGCCGGATTTGGCGCGCAAGTCGACATCCGTGTCGCCTTTGAAGGCGAGGCAGCGAAACCCGTCCCATTTGGGCTCGTATTGCCAAAAGCCCTCCCCATCCGGCAGAGCGTCGGCTGCCTTGGCCTCCATGGGGGGCGTGTTCAGGGGTAGGGCAAAGCTGTCCGTCATTGCCTTACGTCGCTTTCTGGGGCACGCGCCGGCGGCGAAGCCCGCCAACCGACACCCGCGGCAGCTTCAGGCCCCGAGATCGATCAAAGCCACGCCGAATTCGGCTCTCTTGCGGCGGCGCAGGTGACCCGGCGCTTCCACCACGGTGATTTCCAATGTCGGCCGAACGGTGCCTTCGAGCAGATGGCCGCCTTTGGTCGTGCCGTCGCTCAAGCCAAGCACCGCGTGGACATGAAGGCTTGGCTTGCCATCATCGCCCGTCGCGACATCACCGATCGCGCTCAGGACCTCGCATTGTTCGTCGATCGGGATTTTTCGATAGCTCTTCGCCTCCAGGTCGAACCAACCGACGGTGGCCCGTTGGAACGCGCCGATCGCCGTCAGGGAGGCGCTGCCGATCTTCTGCTCGACCGCGAAGCTGGTCAGTGCCGCGAACGCTTCCTCGCCCGGGTCGAGCACCACGACAAATGTCCGTTGGCCATTGGCCTCGTTGATGAGTCGCGATTTCATGCCGGCGTCCAATCCTCGCGGTCGGTCAGTGGGCGTGGTGTTCGGCGTTCCTCTTGCGGGTCGCCGCCGCCTTCTTTGCCGATTCGGACCGGCTGGCGGCCGATCGGGAAGCGGACGCCTTTCCGCCGCTTTTGCCGCCCTTGTGCGCCGCTGGGTGACCTGTGTGCTTGCCACGCCCGGAGCCGCCTTCCTTCTTGCCGCCACCATCGTCCTTGTTGACCGTCGCCCATGCGCGCCGCTCGGCTTCCTTGTCGGAGACGCCACGCTTCTCGTAGCCTTCGGCAATATGGTCGGCCTTGCGTTCCTGCTTGTCGGTGTATTTGGATTTATCGCCTCGGGGCATGATCGTTTCTCCTTCTCGATGGAGGTTGAACGCCAAGTCGGCGCCCGGGTTCCAATCGCGGTCAGCCTTGCCCGACACACCCTGTCGCGGCGGCTGTTGCAACCAGGCAGGTTTAACCGATCGCGAACCTGACCACCGCCGCCAGGATCAGGATGCCGACCAGTCCTGCCACGAAGATGATCCGGCGCGTGCGGGTTCGCAGGATGATCTCGCCTTGCGAAGCCTGGCGCGCGGAGAAGACAGGTCCATTTTCGCCGCGTCCGTCTTTGTCGTCTTTGCCATGCCGGTCGTCGCTCATGACCGCCTCCTGTCGGGCTGTTACGCCTCTGGCGCCGTCGCGGGTGCCGTGTAGCGCCGCCGAACGGCATCGAGCACCCGTTTGCGGCTCTCGTCCGCCGAAAGCTTGCTGTCCTTTTCCGCCTCGGCGGTTTCGCGGGCGAGGTCCTTGTCCCTGATCTGGTGGCGGAACCATTTCGAATAGTCGCCCGCGCGCAAATGGAACTCCCAGGTCTTGTCGTCTATGCCTTCGGCCATCTGAGCAAAGATCATCAGATTATGGGCCCTGAGGTTCATCGCGTCGTCGGGACCGCGGAAATAGAAGCTGCCGGTCTCATCGAGTTGACCCTCGGCATATTTGCGGCTGTGGCGCTTGAGCGACTGGCGAGGTTCTATGACCTTGACCGTTGTGAGTTTTTTGCGCGCCCCCGGCCGCCAGAACAGAACCCGATCGCCCTTGGGCGTGGGAATGTCCTTCGGCGGCTCGATGCCGGTCTCATGGCAGAAGGTCTTCACCACGTCCTTCGCCTTCGGGCCAAGGGCGATGACGGCCGTCATCAGGCGCAGGGCGTCGGTCGAAATCGCCTCGGGATGGACGGTGATCAGGATCGTGCCCGGCAGTTCCAGGGAGAGCACGGCGCGGGTGTCGTCGCGCCGCTTCGGAAGAAGATGGTGCGCTTCGTCGATGACCAGCCAATGCGGCCTTGCGGTGCGGCGACGGAAACTGCCAAGGCCAGGCAGCAGGTCGGCAAAGAAGTCTGGCCGTTCGTTGACACGCAGCGCCAGCCCGTTGACGACGACATTGCTGTCGGCCTTGGCGATCAGGTCGAGCACCTGCGCCTTTGTCGGCGCGCTCGATGCATCCCCCAGCCGAACGGCGCCCTCGAGGCCGTCATAGTCACCCTCTGGATCGAAGACGCAAAATTGAAATTGGCTGTCGACGAAGCGTTCCGTCAGTGCGGTGGCCAAAGTGGATTTGCCGATGCCCGAACTGCCGGCGATGAGCACGCTTTCGGTCGGCGACAGATAGATGTCATCGCCACCGGACGATCCCAGAACAATCCCGCCATGACGCTTCGGCACGATCCCGTGGTCGCTTTTTATCAGCTTGGCGATCAGTTCCTCGACGCCTTTGCCGCGTGCGCCGCGCGTGACCAGGTCCGCGGTGCTTTTGACCGCGGGAATGGCATTGTCGACCGCAACGCTGCAGCCGCAGGCCTTCAGGAAGGCGTGATCGTTCTCGGCGTCGCCGATACCCACAACATTGTGCGGCGACAGGTGAAGGTCCTCGAGCGCGGCCGCCAGACCGGTGGCCTTGTTGACGCCGCTCGGCAGGATCATCACCGCGCCCTTGTTGAAGATGATTTCGAGTTCGAGCCCCATCTTCTTGATGACCTCGAGCACGGTCGCCTGATGCGGTTCCCAGGTGGCGACGATCGACCGTCCCACGGAAAGTGGCTTCACCCCCTGCTTTTTCAGCCTGGCGACGAATTCGGGCTCCGGCGATGGTGAGATCGCCCGCTCTTCCTCGCTGGCCGGTGTGTAGATCAGGGCGCCGTTTTCGGCGACGACCTTGTCGAACAGGCCGACATCGGGAAACACGCGCTTGAGGTCGGGCAACTCGCGGCCGGTGACCAGAAGCAGTTTACGTCCACTTTTCTTGAACCGCTCCAGTGCCGCGAGCGTCTTGTTGGAGACCGTCCCGTCATGTGCGAGGGTCCCGTCATAGTCGGTCGCCAGGGCAATGAAATACATTGCGCTGACCTCAGTAGCCGCCGACGATCGGCAGGATCTCGCCGGTGATGTAACTCGAACAGTGCGGGGAGGCGAGGAAAACATAGGCGGGAGCCAGTTCCTCCGGTTGGGCCGGCCGTTTCATCGGCGTGTCGGCGCCAAATTTCGAGACGTCCTCGGCTTCCTTGTCGGACGGATTGAGCGGCGTCCACACCGGGCCAGGCGCGACCGCGTTCACCCTGATGCCCTTGGCGATGAGGTTGCCCGAAAGCGCGCGCGTGAAGGCATGGATGCCGCCCTTGGTCATCGAATAGTCGACCAGCTGCTTTGAGCCTTCTATGCCGGTAACCGAACCCGTGTTGACGATCGCCGAGCCCGGCTTCATGTGCGGCACGGCTTCCTGCGCCATATGGAAATAGCCGTAGAGATTGGTCTTCAGCGTCGTGTCGAAATGTTCTTCGGTCAGGTCGCCGAAGTCGCTGGAATGGATCTGGAAGGCGGCGTTGTTGACCAGCACGTCGATGCGGCCGAATGTTTCGACCGTGGTCGCTACGGCATCGTGGCAGTCCTGGCGTTCACTGACGTCGGCCTTCAACAGGATGCAGCGTCGGCCTTCTTTTTCGACGGCAGATTTTGTCTCCTCGGCGTCCCTGTCCTCGGCCAGGTAGACGACCGCGATGTCGGCGCCTTCGCGGGCGAACAAGACCGCCACCGCGCGTCCGATGCCCGAATCGCCACCAGTGATGAGAGCCACCTTCCCTTCGAGTTTCTTTGATCCGACATAGTAGGGTGCATCGTAGAGCGGAGCAGGCTCGATCGCCGCTTCATGCCCGGGTTTCGCCTGATGTTGCTTGGGGAAGGGCGGCTCGGGATAAGCGCGGGCGCCTGCCTGCATGGCGTGCTCCGACGTTCCGTTGCGCTTCGATTTGTCCTTGGCATCGATGCCACGCTGGATATGGCGCTGCTTGGCGGCCTCACCGGCGGTTTGTGATTTCGTCTGCATGGTCGTCTCCTCGGCTGAAGAAAGTTCAACGCGGGGCAGACCGGCGGGTCTGCGCGGCTTATGGCTTGTCAGAAGGTATCGCCCCCGTCCGTGTCAGTCCTTGACGTAGGCGCCGGGTTGGCGGCCCGACCTTGGAGCCTTCGCGTCCTTCGAGTGCTCGGAGATCGCCGGGCCTGCGCCGGACGTCTTCTCCGTTGCGGGGCTGGGCGTCGCCTTGCGAGGCGGGTTCTGTCCTTCTGACTGATGTGTCTCTTCATTTGTCTGATCCGCCGGTCGCGTAAGCCCCATTCCACCTGCCGGCGGCTTGTTGCCCGCTGCGTCAGACGAGAAATCATCGTTCGGATCCGGGCCGGTCCTGGCGGGATACTTCCGTGCGCCGGTTTCATATTCGGTTCTGTCGCGTGCCATGACTGCCTCCGTGTTTGGCTGAACGGAAAACAGCCGCCGGGCGATCAGGTTCCGAACAAACGGTGATGGTCCCCCTTTTCGCCACCGGTCGCATCGCCCTTCGCGTGCGACGGCTGCCAAGTGCATCTGGATCGGGTGACGTCATCATCCGGCATGCAGGCGGGCGATCTGGCTCCCCGGGAGAAAAATCTTTTCCGATTTCGTCCCACGGCGACCGTGAATTCCTTTTGTTCGGCAGCAATGTCTATAAAAACTATGGACATTGGCAAACTGGTTCGAAAAGATCACAGGGCATCCATCATGACCAATCCGGCCATTGTCGGCTTCTCCGGCAATTTCACGCGGCCCTCCAAGACCCGTGGCTTCGTGGACCATATCGTGACGGAGATCGCCGGACGATACGGCCTCGCCGCCAGCACCCATGACATCGTCGATCTCGGTCCCAGCCTTGGCAATGCCAAAGCCACTCGGGACCTGGACGAGCAGGCCCGCGCCGTCCTCGAGCGGATCCTGACCGCCGATGTCCTGGTGGTCGGCTCGCCCACCTACAAAGGCAGCTATACCGGGCTGTTCAAGCATTTCTTCGATCTCGTCGATCCGGCGGCCCTCAGGGGCAAGCCGGTGCTGCTGGCGGCGACCGGCGGCGGCGATCGCCATGCATTGATCGTCGAGCATCAGCTGCGGCCGCTGTTCGGCTTTTTCGAAGCCTTTGCGCTGCCGACGGCCATATACGCCTCGGAGAAAGATTTCGCTGATGGCGTGCTGGCATCCGAAGCGATCCAGACCCGCATTGGCCTCGCCGTGGACGATGTCGGTCTGGCGCTCTTCGGCCGGCAGCGCGCCAGGATAGCCGCCGAGTAGCGTGCTCGGAACATATCCCGCTCCGACCGCTGGCGCGCTGAGGCGCTTGGCTGAAGCCGGCCGTTGAACGCGCCTGCGCGCCGCAGGGCGACTTGCAGTGCACGGTCGCAAATCAGCAGGCGCTGATGCTCCGCATGCATGGACGACCACGCCCGAAGATTGTCCGATGCCAAGACCGGAGCATAGCGGCGTGCTTTTCCGTTACCGGCCGAACCGGTCCTTCACCCGGCCCGAAAGGATCGCCGCTCTGACGCCAAGCGGCCAGAAGCGGTGGAGCCGGATCGGCTTCAGCCCCGATATCGGCATCGGGAAGGGAATGGTCTCGTCGCCGCGAAGGCGGTTTGCCAGCGCATTGCCCATCGCCGAGGCCATGGCAACACCGCGGCCATTGTAGCCAAGGCAGATCAGCACGCCGTCTTCCGGCTCGTGAACGTGTAGAAGCGTGTAGAAGATGGTCCTTGGTGACCGCGACCCGGCCGTTCCAGCCATGTGTCCACCCCGTTCCAGCAAGCGCCGGCCAGAGCCGTAGCGCATAGTCGGTGAGATAGCGGATGGCCGAAGCATCGCCGATGGGCCTCATCGGTCCCCGTCCGCCCATGAGGAGCCGGTTCTGGACGTCGATGCGGTAATAGACGGTGATGTTGCCGGCTTCGTAGACGACCGGCCTTTCGGGAAGAATTGCGGCCGCGACCGTGGGCGACAGCGGTTCGGTCGCCGCGATGGCGCTGAACACCGGAACCAGCGACTGCTCCAGGCCAGGCCACAAGTTTCCCGTGTAGCCGTTTGTCGCCACAAGGACCTTCTCGGCGCTGACGGATCCGTTTGCGGTCTCGAGGAGCCAGCGCCCGGCCTGCCTGCTGAGCGAGAGAACCTCGCTGCCGCCAAATATCCGCGCGCCGGCCTTCCGCGCGGCGGCCGCCAGGCCACGCGCGTATTTCAAGGGATGGAGGTCGCCGCCGCGAGCATCGAACATGCCGAACATGTATCTGTTCGTGCCGGTTCGCGCCGCCATCGCTTTTGCGTCAAGCAAGCCGACCGGCATCCCCCGCCGCTCGCATTGGTTGGCCGTGGCCCGCACCGCGGCTGCCGGCTGCGGCCGGATGGCCGCGCGTATGGTGCCGTTCTGCCGGACCTCGCAATCGATCGACAGGCGCTTGATGAGGCTGAAGGTGAAATCCGGAGCACCGTAGGAGAAGTCGATCATCCGCGACCCCAGCTCGGGGCCGAACGTGGCTTCGATCGTGTCGGGATCGTATTTGAGCCCGGGATTGACCTGGCCGCCATTCCTGCCCGAGGCTCCCCATCCCGGCTGATAGGCCTCGAGCACGCAGACGTCGTCGCCGGCTTCCGCCAGATGCAAGGCAGTCGACAGGCCGGTCAAGCCAGCGCCGACAATGGCGACCCTTGCCCGCTGCGCGCCGGCAAGGGAGGGGTAGTTGCCGGGGCCGCCAGCCGTATCGCGATAAAGGCTCCGGGGCGGGCTGCTTTCGTTCATGGACGAGGCTCTCACGACAAGGCGGCCGGCTCGAGGGGCACGATAGCTTTCAATGGCCGATATCGCGCACGCGCGGCAGACCCAGACTTTCGTGTCGGGTACGCCAGGCAATTCTGCTTGCTTTCGGGAGGTTACGACATTTGCGACAGGGCTGCCGCCCGTGGCATCTCGTATGAAGAGCCAACTACGCGATCCCGGTGCGGCGGCTGACGTCACGTTATCGCAATCAGCTTTGTTTGTATATGCTTGTATATGTAAGTCGATCTGGTAGTCTCTGGGCTATGGAGCGGCCAAGGAGGATCACATGCGCGACGCTTCTCTTTTCGACCTCTCCGGCAGGAAGGCGCTTGTCACCGGCGCCAGCCGTGGCATTGGCCGCAGCATCGCCGGGGCGCTGAGCGCGGCCGGCGCCGACGTCGCGGTCACGGCGCGTAGCCTGGACTCGCTTGACGAGACGACGGCGGCCATCCGCGCGGCCGGCGGGGTTGCGCACGCCATTGCGCTTGACGTGACCGATGTCGACCAGTGCCGCACGGTTATCGCCGAGGCAGCCCGCCTGCTTGGCGGCTTCGACATTCTCGTCAACAATGCCGGAGTGGAAGAGGTCCGGCCCTCGCTCGACGTTGACGAGCCGCTGTGGGACCGGATCGTCGATACCAATCTCAAAGGGGCGTTCTTCTGCGCCCAGGCGGCGGCACGGCAGATGCGGGACGCCGGGCGGCCCGGCGCCATCATCAACCTCTGCTCGTTGACTTCAGAAGTCGGCATTCCGACGGCGGTGCCATACGGCTCGTCCAAGTCGGGCCTGCTCGGCATGACCCGGGCGCTGGCAGCGGAATGGGCGCAGCTTGGCATCAGGGTCAACGCCATCGCCCCGGGCTATTTCAGGACGGCGATGACGGAGGTGTTCTACGCCGACGAAGCGTGGCGGCAATCCATGCTCGCCAAAATCCCGCAGCATCGTTTCGGCGATCTGCGCGACTTGCACGGCGTCGCCGTGTTCCTTGCTTCGGATGCCTCAGCCTACATTACCGGCCAGTCCATTCCGGTGGATGGCGGTTTCCTCGCATCGATCTGAGGCGGCTCGCCCAGGTTAGAGAACAAAGTCTTCCGCAATGTGACCGGCCGGCGCATTGCTCTGAACAGAAGGAGCACCCATGTCCGACATCAGCTTCCACGATCTGTCATCCCTCAATACCACGCAACGGGCCGGTCTGCTGAAACGCGCCGAAGGCGATCTGTCGGCCTTCGTCGAAAAGGTCCGCCCGATCATCCAGGCCGTCAGGGAAGAGGGTGACGCCGCCCTGATCCGTTTCGCCAGGGAGTTCGACAAGACCAATGTGAGGGAAGGCGGACTGAAAGTGTCGGAAGCGGAGTTCGATGCGGCCTTCGACAAGGTCGAGAAGGAAGTCGTGGAGAGCATCAGGTTCGGCATCGAGAATATCAGGCATTTTCATGAGGAGCAGAAGCCGGAGACCATGTGGCTCAAGGAGATCCGGCCGGGCGCCTATGCCGGCGACCGGTATACGCCCATCGCATCGGTCGCGCTCTACGTGCCGCGCGGCAAGGGCGCCTTTCCATCGGTGACGATGATGACGTCGGTTCCGGCTGTGATTGCCGGCGTGCCGCGGATCGCGATCGTGACGCCGCCAACCTCGGATGGTTCGGTGGACGCGGCCACGCTGGTCGCCGCTCGCCTTGCCGGCGTCGAAACCGTCTATAAATGCGGCGGCGCGCAAGCCGTTGCCGCCGTCGCCTACGGCACCGAGACGGTGAAGCCGGCGCTCAAGATCGTCGGCCCGGGCAGTCCCTGGGTGGTGGCGGCCAAGAGCGTGCTGTCCTCGATCATCAATACGGGCCTCCCGGCCGGACCGTCGGAAGCCATCATCTTTGCCGACGACAGCGTCGACGGAGGCCTTGCCGCGCTCGATCTGCTGATCGAAGCCGAGCACGGGCCGGATTCTTCAGCCTATCTGGTGACGCACAGCCGCAAGGTCGCCGAAGCAGCCCTTGCTGCACTTCCCGACCACTGGTCGCGGATGACCGAACAGCGTGTGGAATTCTCGCGCGCGGTGCTGACCGGAAAGCGCGGCGGCATCGTGCTGACGGCGTCGCTGGAGGAAAGCTATCGCTTCATCAACGACTACGCGCCCGAACATCTGGAAATCCTGTCGAAGGAGCCGTTCGCGCATCTCGGCCACATCACCGAGGCGGCCGAAATCCTCATGGGCGCGCATACGCCGGTGACCCTTGCCAACTTCGTCCTCGGGCCGAATGCGGTGCTGCCGACCAGCCGCTGGGCGCGAACCTACGGGCCGCTTTCGGTGACGGATTTCGTCAAGCGCTCCTCGGTCGGCTATGTCACCTCGGCCGCGTATCCGGAACTGGCGCAGCATGCCCGCAGGCTCGCCCGCTACGAGGGCTTCAGCTCGCACGAAAACGCGGTCTCGGAAATCCGCGACCGCTATCTCGCCGGCTGAGCGGAGACGATCGCGATGAAGGCGGCACGACTTTATGGACCGGGCGACCTGCGCGTCGAGGACATCGCCGCGCCAGGCATTCCCGATGCCGGCTGGGTAAAGCTCAGGGTCGATGCCGCCGGCATCTGCGGTTCGGACCTGCACAATTTCCGCACCGGCCAATGGATAAGCCGGGCGCCCTCGACGGCGGGCCACGAGTTGACCGGCACGGTGATCGCGCTGGGCGAGGGCGTCGATACCATTGCCGTCGGCGACAGGGTCGTCGCCGATTCCCGTTTCTGGTGCGGAGACTGCGCGCAATGCCGTGCCGGCAAGCGGCATCTCTGCGCAGCGCTGGGCTTCGTCGGCGAAATCTGCGATGGCGGCTTTGCCGAACAGGCGGTGTTGCCCGCACGTCTGCTGCATGTCATCGATGCGAGCCTTGACGAGCGCGTCGCGGCGATGGCCGAGCCGCTTGCCGTCGCGCTGCACGCGGCGCGGCGTCTGCCGAAGACGGCGGGTTCGGTTCTGGTCGTCGGCTGCGGGCCCATCGGTGGTCTTGCCGCGCTGTTGCTTTCGCGAACCTTCGCCGGCACGGTGCTTGTCGCCGACCGCAACCAGGCGCGCTGCGCCCGCGTGGCGCGGGTGACGGGCGCCACGATCGTCGATCTCGACCGCGAGGCCATTGCAGCCGCGACCGCCAATGTCCCGTTGCTGGCGGCCATCGAGGCGACCGGCAGCATCGCGGCGTTCAGCCAGTTGCTCGGCGTTCTCGATCCTGGTGGCGCGATAGCGATGGTCGGCATCTTCCACGGCCGCCTCGACATCGATCCCAATGTTCTTGTCGAACGCGAGATCGCGTTGCTCGGCTGCCATGCTTTCGCGGACGAATTGCCCGACGCTGTCCGGATGCTGGGTGAGCTGAGTGAACCGCTGCTGGCCCTGGTCGATTGCGAGATCGGTCTGGACGACGTCCCAGCCGCCTATGAGCGGCTGTTGGCGGGAAGCAGCGATGGCTTGAAAACAATCATCCGCATGCGGCAACCTGCCGGAAAGGGTTTTTGAAATGATCGATTTGCCCGACACGGCAAGCCCCCTCTACGAGAAGGTGAAGGACTACATCCTGACCAACATCGGGACGGGCCGGTGGGGCAAGGACCGCAAGTTGCCGTCCGAGAATGAGCTGGTGGCGTCACTGGGCGTGTCGCGGATGACGGTTCATCGGGCTCTGCGGGAGCTGACCTCGGCGGGATTCCTGATCCGGCTGCAAGGTGTGGGAACATTCATCGCGCCGCCCCGGCCGCAGTCGACGCTGATCGAGATCAACAATATCGCGGCGGAGATCGTCGAGCGCGGCAACAGCCACCGCTCCGAAGTCCTCGTTCTCGAAACGATGATGCCGACCAAGGAACTGGCACTTTCGTTCGAGTTTGCGAAGCGGGTTTCGATCTATCACTCCGTCGTCGTCAATTTCGAGAACGACTTGCCGGTGCAACTGGAAGAGCGTTTCGTCAATCCGGGCCTGATCCCCGACTACGACAAGCAGGACTTCACCAAGACAGCGACCTATGACTACCTGATGCAGAAGACGCCGGTGACCGAGGTCGAGCATATCATCTCCGCCATCCCGGCCACCAAGGAGGCCGCACAGCATCTCGGCATCGATGTCGGCAGTTGCTGCCTTCTCCTGCATCGCCGGACATGGACGGGGGCCATCGTGGCCACGGTCAGCAAGCTGACCTATGCCGGCAGCCGCTACTCGCTCGGCAGCCGCTACTCGCCTTCCAAAGCGAGCTGAAGGCGACGAGCCAATGCAAGCCGCCGAGCTGGATCAACCTGAAATTTGAGTCTCTCCAACTTGTATATGCATGTATGTATTTCAGCCTTGACATCCGCTGCCGCTGCCGCTGAAATATGTCAGCGCTTCAACCATGAAGTGGCGGGCAAGACGCCGAGGCACAGTGCCGCAAGAGCAGAACCCCGCAGTCTCACCAGACCGGATGCCTGGGTAAAAAGCGGTCTGATCATCAAGGGGAACGAAAGATGACGCTTAACCTAGCAGGACAATTTCGCGCGCTCGTGATGGCCGCCGCGATCGGGCTCGCCACCGCCCCGGTGGCCCACGCAGCCGATGCTGCCATCCCGACGACACCTGAAGCTGGATCGTTCAAGATAGGCATCGAGCCCTGGCTTGGATATGGTCAATGGCACGTCGCCGAGGCCAAGGGACTGTTCAAGACAAACGGTCTGTCGGACGTCCAGATCGTCAACTTTGCCGAGGACAAGGATATCAACGCGGCGCTCGCAAGCGGCCAGCTCGACGCCGCCAACATCGCCACCCACACGGCGATGGGCATGGTTGCGGCCGGTCTGCCGGTGAAGATCGTGCTGCTGCTCGATGTCTCCATGACCGCCGACGCCATCGTCGCCGGCAAGGATGTCACCTCCATCGCCGATCTCAAGGGCAAGCAGGTCGCTTTCGAGGAAGGCACGACGAGCGACATCCTGCTCAAATATGCGCTCGCCAGGAGCGGCATGTCGGTCGCCGATATCCAGCCGGTTCCGATGCCTGCCGCCGACGCCGGCGGCGCCCTGATCGCGGGCCAGGTGCCGGTCGCGGTCACCTACGAGCCGTACCTCACTGTCGCCATGGCGCAGAACAAGGACGTCAAGCTGCTGTTCACCGCCGGCGAGGATCCCGGCCTGATCAGCGACGTGCTGGTGGTGCGTGACGAGGTGATCAAATCGCGACCCGGCCAGGTGCTGGCCATGATCAAGAGCTGGGACGCCGCGCTCAAGGATTATAACGCCGACACCTCCGGCGGCCGCGCCATCATCGCCAAGGCGGTCGGTTCCGACGTCAAGGACCTCAACACCGCTTTCGACGGGGTGCGCTACTATTCGCTCGCCGAAAACAAGACGGCGCTCACCGGCCAGTTTACCACCAAGACATTCGCCGATGTCGAAGCGGCCGCCAAGAACGCCAAGCTTCTGCAGGCCGATGTGACGCCGGAGCAGATGATTGATCCGTCCTTCGTCAAGGCGGCGCAGTGACGAGATCCGGATCGCGGTGGTAACGCGGATGTCCGGGGAGCCTCCCGCGAAAACCGGCTTGGCCCGCCCGGCACGAGCGCCCGCCGCAACACAGGCAAGGCGACGCCGATCCTCCGGGATCGGCGTGCCCATCGCCCGGTCGCGTTTCCTTGCGATAGCGGTGGCCGTCTTTGTTGGCCTTGGCCTTGCCTGGTGGGCAGCGACCGGGCTGGGATGGGTGAAACCCATCTTCCTGCCGTCGCCGGGCAGCGTTGCGACCCAGATCGCCAAGCTCGCCGCCGACGGCACCTTGTGGCTCGACCTCAGGGCTTCGATGTACCGCATTTCCATCGGCTTCCTCCTCGCCTCGGCACTGTCCATACCGATCGGCGTGCTGATCGGCAGTTTCCGTTCCTGGGAGGCGGCCATCGAGCCGCTGGTCGATTTCATCCGCTACATGCCGGTTGTCGCCTTCGTGCCGCTCTCCATCCTGTGGGCCGGCACCGGAGATACCCAGAAATTCCTGATCATCTTCATCGGCACTTTCTTCCAGCAGGTGCTGATGATCATGGACAATGTGAAACGGGTTCCCGCCGACTTCATCGGCCTTGGGCGCACGCTCGGCCTGCCGGACCGCAAGATCCTGACGCGCATCGTCGTTCCCAGCGCCTTGCCGGGCATCTGGGACACGCTGCGCATCAGCCTTGGCTGGGCATGGACCTGGCTGGTGCTGGCCGAACTCGTCGCTGCGACATCCGGCCTCGGCTATCGCATCACCGTGTCGCAGCGCTATTTCCAGACAAACACCATCATCGGCTACATCCTGCTCTTGGGCGTGCTTGGCCTCATCACCGATCAGGTCATGAAGGCCCTGGAGAAGGTGCTGTTTCGGCAGGAAGGCCACCAGCAATGAGGAACCGCCGGTGACTGTTCCCAAATTGCGCATCGCGGGTCTCGACAAGAGCTTCGGCACCGGCGAGCGGCGCACGCAAGTGCTGCGGGACATCAATCTCGACCTCGCCGACAACGAGTTCGTCTCCCTCGTCGGCACGTCGGGCTGCGGCAAGAGCACGCTGCTGTCGATCGTCGCGGGACTGCAGGATTTCGACGCCGGCGATCTCAGCATCGATGGCGCGCCGATCCTGCAGCCGGGCCTCGACCGTGGTGTTGTCTTCCAGTCCTATACGCTGCTCCCCTGGCTGACGGCGCGGCAGAACATCGAGTTTGCTCTCAAGGCCGCCGGCTATGATCGCGCCGCCTGCCGCGAGATCGCGCTCGAGCATCTCGACCTCGTCAAGCTCACGCAAAGCGCCGATCGCTTCCCGTCCGAACTGTCGGGCGGCATGAAACAGCGCGTCGCCATCGCGCGCGCTCTCTCCTATCGCCCCAAAATGCTGCTGATGGACGAACCCTTCGGCGCGCTCGATGCCTTGACCCGACACCAGATGCAGGAACTGCTGACCCAGATCTGGGAGGAGCACCGGCTCACGGTGCTGTTCGTCACGCATGACGTGGAGGAGGCCGTTTATCTATCGGACCGCATCGTCGTCATGGGGATCGGCCCGGGACGCATCATGCAGACCTTCAACGTCGACATCGAGCGCCCGCGCCGGGAAGAGGTCATGGAGACCCCGGCCTTCATGGACTTGCAGCGCGGCGTGCATAAGGCCATCCGCGAGGCGTCGAGACGTCCCGAAATGGCGTGATGCCAGCAACCTTCGTCGGCTCCGGCGGTCAGGCGTTAGGGGCCGTGGGGACCGCACAGGCCGAGCGTCCACTGGATGGTTCCACAGAAGTCGTCGGCACGGCCCCGGTAACTGCCGTAGCCATTGTAGTAGCTGTCCATCCAGTCGTTGTTGTCGGCCGAATTCTCGCCGGTCCAGCCCCTGCCGACCCAACCGTCACGGTGGCCGCGTCTGCGGTTCGCGGCGTGCGCGTGGTCATTATGGGCGGCGTTGACGCGGATATAATGGTGCCTGGTGACGGCGGCATCGGCCACAGCGGCAAACGGGACGGCGCTCGCGGCCAACAGCACCACGAGGGAGCCGAGGAATACGCTTCGCTTTCTCATCAGCATGTCTCCTTGCCATTCGAGACATATGGGAAAGAACGCCCGCCTCGCTGCACACGTTCCGTCACGAAATCGGGACGGCGCCCGCTGAAATGGGCAGTGTTTGTCCGCGGCACTCGCGGTGCCGGTCAAGATTTGTTGACTTCCAGCGAAGCGGAAATGACTACCGCTCGCCGATTTGCCGGATCACAAGAGGGCCTGCGATCAGGCCCGGCTGGCCGGCAAGGCAATCTTGCCTTTGAACCGGGACAAGCCACTTTGGCCGATAGAAGCCATCTGCATGACGGAATTGACCAGAGCATTGGAACAGCCTCAATTTGCCACCGAGCGCGACCCGAGGCTGCGGCTGATCATTCCGATCATCGTCGCCATCGCGTTTTTGATGGAGCAGCTCGATTCCACCATCATCACCACCGCGATCCCGGCAATAGCGCAAAGTCTCGACACGACGCCGGTCCGTCTGAACCTTGCGATCACCACCTACATCTTGACGCTCGCCGTGTTCATCCCGGTCAGCGGTTGGTTTGCCGACAGGTTCGGCGCGCGCAGGGTGTTCGCGCTGGCGCTTTTCACCTTCACCCTTGGCTCGGCGCTGTGCGGCATGGCCGACAGTTTCGGCATGCTGCTGGCGATGCGTGCCCTGCAGGGGCTGGGCGGCGCCATGATGACGCCGGTCGGCCGGCTGATCCTGCTGCGCAGCTTTCCGCGCAGCGGCCTGATCACCGCCATGACCTATATGACCCTGCCGGCCATCATGGGGCCGGCCATCGGGCCGCTGCTCGGCGGCCTGCTGACCACCTACGCGTCGTGGCGCTGGATATTCTATGTCAACGTGCCGTTCGGCTGCCTTGGTATCGTTGCCGCGCTGCGCTTCGTCGACGACTTCCATGGCGAGGCGGTGCAGCGTTTCGATGTCCCGGGCTTCCTGATGGTGGGGTTTGGCGTGGCACTACTGCAGTTCGGGCTGGAGAATATCGGCCGGCCGGTCATTCCCGGGTCCGCGACGGTGCTGGTGTTGGCCGCGGCCGCGTTGCTGCTGCTTGCCTTCGGGCGCTATGCACGCCGCGTCGTGGCGCCGGCTGTCGACCTGACGCTGTTTCGGTTCCGCTCGTTCTGGGTCGGCACGCTGGCGGGCGGCCTGTGCCGCGTCGGTCTCAACGGCGTGCCTTTCCTGGTGCCGCTGATGCTGCAGGTCGGCTTCGGCATGAGCCCGGTCACATCAGGCTCGCTGACATTCGTCGGCAGCTTTGGGGCGCTGCTCATGCGGCCGCTGCTGTCGCCGCTGCTGCGGCGCTTTGGCTTCGGTGTGGTGCTGGTCGGCAGCGCGCTCGTCGGCTCCGCCACCGTGGCGGGCTTCGCCCTGATGGGTCCCGATACGCCGCATTGGCTGATCGGTTTCTATGTCTTTCTGTTCAGCATCGTCCGCTCGGCGCAGTTCATGACATCCAACACCCTGTCCTACGCCGATCTTCCGGCCGACAAGCTCAGCCGCGCCACTAGCCTTGGCGGTGTGCTGCAGCAGCTCAGCGTGTCGCTTGGCGTCTCGATCGCCGCGATGCTGCTGGGCCTGATTGCGGGCGAAAGCCATCTCCTCACGCCGGAACGCTTTCACCAAGTGTTCCTGCTGACCGCGATCATCCCGCTGCTCTCGATTCCGGGCTTCCTGTACCTGCGCGCCGAAGACGGCGTTCAAGTTAGCGGCCACGTCAGGGGATCTCGCAAATAGGTCTTGTCGGAGGCATCAGGCAATCCGTCGGCTCGCACCCTGCCGGCACCGGCTCACGTCGCTTTGCCGACCGAAGCGTCCATTCCCATGTCTTCCTCGGAAATGTCGTCGAAGGAAGCGTAGTTCATGTTGTAGAGGCGGGCGTAAAGACCTTTTCGCTTCATCAACTGTTCATGGTTGCCGCTTTCGACGATCTCGCCATTCTGCAGTACGATGATGCGGTCGGCGCCCCTTATGGTCGCCAGCCGGTGCGCGATGACCAACCCGGTGCGCCCTTCGAGCAGCTTGACCAATGCCTTTTGGATCAGCATCTCGGTGTAGGAATCGATGCTGGCGGTGGCTTCGTCGAGCACCAGGATCTTGGCGTCGGCCACCAGCGCCCGCGCGAAGCTGATCAGCTGGCGCTGACCGAGCGAGAGATTGCCGCCGCGCTGCTCGAGTTCGGTGTCGTAGCCGTCAGGCAGTTGCTCGATGAAGTCGTGCGCGCCGACGGCTTGTGCGGCGCGGACCACCTCTTCGCGGCTGGCGCCGGTCTTGTGATAGCGGATGTTCTCCAGCACCGTGCCGGAGAACAGGAACGGCTCCTGCAGCACCATGGCTACCTGATCGCCGAGCGAATCCTGCGTCAGGTCGCGCACGTCATGGCCGCCGACCAGGACCTCACCCGACCAGACATCGTAGAAGCGGTGCACCAACGCCATCGAACTCGACTTGCCTGATCCGGTCGGCCCAACAAGCGCGACCGTCTCGCCCGGACTGACGCGGAAGGAGATGTTCTTCAGCACCGGCTGGTTTGGCCGATAGCCGAAGGTGACATTCCGGAACTCGACCGAACCGTCCATGTCGCGCGACAGCGCCACCGCATTTTCCTTGTCGCTGACATCCACGGGCACGTCGAGCACTTCGGAAATGCGCTGGCCCGACGCCATGGCGCGCTGCATGACGCTGTATTGCATGGTGAGCGAGCGGATCGGGTCGAAGAAGCGCTGGATGTAGAACAGGAACGCCACCATCACGCCGATATCGAGACTGTGCGACAGCACCATCGACCCGCCGACGACGATCACGGTCGCCATGGCGATGCCCGTCAGTGTGTCGACGATCGGCACCATCACCTGCGCATATCTCGCCGACCGCAGATGGGCGTTGAGATTGGCCAGCACCTTCTCGTCATAGAGATCGAAATTGACGTGCTGGCGCTCCAGGCTCTGCACGGTACGCACGCCGTGGATGCCTTCGGCCAGCGCACCGTTGGCGATGGAGTTGGTCTCGTGCGCGGCCATGAAGGCGACCTTGGCGCGCGGCAGCCAGAACAGGCGCACGATGAACAGCGCCGGCATGGTCGACAGCGTCAGCAGCCCGAGCCGGAAGTCCAGCCACAGCAGGACGGTGACGATGCCGAACAGAAGCACGATGTCGCCAACCGACATCACGGACGTCTCGAGGAATTCCTGCATCGAATTGACGTCGCCCTGCAGGCGCGACATCAGCCGGCCGACCTCGGTCTTGTCCATGAAGCCCAGAGAGACACGCTGCAGGTGGCTGAACATTGCGCGGCGCAGGTCGGACAGCACGTTCTCCGCCACCTTGCCGACGACGCTCTCCTGGACATGGCTGGCCGCGTAGTTGATGAGGATGATCACGGCAAAAGCTGCGATCGCGGTGATCATCACCGAACGGTCGAGCCTGCCTGGCGCCATACCGTGATCGATGGCGTAGCGGATGACCAGCGGGATCGCCAACTGCGTCAGCGTGAACACCAGCACCGCCGCGACCGAGATGAAGATCCGGCCCCGATATGGTCTGACGAAGCTCCAGATGCGCCTGACGATGCGCGGATCGTAGGCCTTGCCGAAGACCTCTTCCTCATCGCGGTGCGAGCCGACGACGGCCTTGGTCGGGCGTCGGCTTGTGTCTTCCTTCTCGTCGTCCTGTGTCGACATCAGGCGGCTCCCTCGAGCCGATCGTCGTCCGGGCGCAACTGCAGGTCGTAAAGCGCGCGGTAGCGTCCGCCGAGCGCCACCAATTCCTCATGCGTGCCGCGCTCCACGATCCGGCCGCCCTCGACGAACAGGATCTGGTCGGCATGCATCAGCGAACTCAGCCGATGCGAAATGATGAGCGTCACGCGATCCCTGGCGAAGCGCTTCATCGCCGCCCGGATCCGCTGCTCGGTGCCGGCGTCGACCGCGGCCGTGGAATCGTCGAAGACCAGCACCGATGGTCTTAGCATCAGGCTGCGCGCGATGGTCAGGCGCTGCCGCTGGCCGCCGGAAAGCGAGGCGCCGCGTTCCCCCACGACCGTGGTGTAGCCGGCCGGAAGCCCGATGATGTAATTGTGCAGCTGGGCATATTCGGCGGCCTGGCCGATGCGGGTCTCGCGCGCCCAGGGATTGCCGTAGGCGATGTTGTTCTCGATCGAGGTGGTAAACAGGAACGCATCCTGCTGCACGACGCCGACCGCCTTGCGCAGCGATTGCAGCGTGACCTTGCGGATGTCCTGTCCGTCGATGGTGATCGCGCCCGAGGTCACGTCGTAGAAGCGCGGGATCAGGTGCGCGATGGTCGACTTGCCGCTGCCTGGCGGCCCGACGATGCCGACGGTCTCGCCGGGCCTGGCTTCGAAGGAAACGCCGGAAAGCGTCGGACGCTCGCCCGCGCCCTGATAGCGGAAACCGACATCGTCGAAGCGCAGCACGCCCTCGGTGATGACGAGCTCCCTGGCGTCGGGCGCGTCCTTGATGTCGAGCTCAGCGTCGAGCAGTTCGAACAGCCGCGTGCCGCAGGTCGAGGCGCGCGCGAAGGAGTTGACCATCAGGCCGAGCTGGCGCACCGGCATCTGCAATATGGTCATGAAGGTGAGGAACTGGGCCAGCGTGCCGACGCTGATCTGACCCGCGATCACCTTCTGTCCGCCGAACCACAACACCAGGCCCATGGCGGCGAGGAAGGAAAAATTCATGGCGCTGGTGTTCGAGACGCGGATGTCGACGCGCTCATTGGCTAGGTCCAATGCGTCCCGTTTGGCACGGTCGAATTTTGCCAGCTCATGCCGTTGAGCCGCGAAGGCGCGCACAACACGGATGCCGCCGAGATTCTCGTCCATCACCCGGCTCAGCACCGACAGCCGCTCCTGCAGCGTCAGCCAGGTGCTGCGCAGTCGGAGCTGCGTCACTGACGAGCGCCAGGCAACAAATGGCACGAAGCTGAGGCTCAACAATCCGAGCACGAGATCGGTGCTGATCAACAGATAGGCGCCGACACCGATCAGGACGCCAAGCAGCACCACGCGCAGGATACCGGTCGAAAAGAACATGCGCACGCCGTCGAGGTCGAGCAGCCCGAGGGTGATGAGATCGCCGGTATGGACCTTGTCGTGGAAGGAAAAGCTCAGCCGCTGGATCTTCTCGTAGAAGGCGAGCCGCAGCTCATAGCCTGTCCGGTGGCCGACGGCCTCGCCATAGTAATTCTGCGCCATGGTGAAGAGGCCTCGCAGGATGCTGATGACCAGCAGCGTCAGAGCCGTATTCCACAGCGCCTGCTCGGCCGCGGTGCCGGCCCCCGCCGCCATCACCCCTTGCGCCTGGTCTATGGCGCGCCCCAGGAGACGCGGAATGAAAAGCTGCAGCGTCGCCGCGATTAAGGTCGAGATGAGGGTGATTGCAACCTGCCAGGGATGGCGCAGCGTCATGCGCACGATGCGCAGCAAGGTGCTGAGGCCCTTGCCCCAGGAGGCCTCCGCCACATGGGCAAATGATTTGCCGCGCTTGGCAGCGCTGGTCGCATCCGTGTGCAAGGAAATACCAGACCAATCCGGACATTAGCCCGAACGAATGTAGCAGACTCAATCAGATAGCGCGATTTTACGCGCGTCCGACCTGCCCGTTCAAGGGACCAATGGCGGCATCGCACTGTACCTGAAACCGGCAAGATCGTGTCGCAACTCGCCGCTGGTCTGCCGCCGGTGATCGATCTCGCGCCGTTCCCGGCGGATAGGTTCTGATTATTCAAAGCCTGCCGGACCAGCAGGACTCCGCTCTTGCACGAAGGAAACCGACGTGATCGCAAATGCCGACACCCGCGCCGTTGAACCGGTCGATCCGCAACGCGCCTACACCGTGCTGGTCTGCGATCTGATCGGCCTGCGCTTCGACGCCGACGGAAAGCCCGACCCGTCGGAGGTGCGTGCGCATATCGAAGCCAAGGGCGGCCGCTTTCATACGGCTGCGCTTGGCGACAAGGCCGCTCTCGAATCTGGCCGCGTGCATTTCTTCTATCAGCCGGACCTCAGCACCCGCGAAGAGCTGATCGAAGTCGCCGGCGATGGACGCTATGATGCCGTCATTGCCGCCGCGACCTTCCTGCCCGCCGAAACCGTCTTTCCGCTCGCCGGCGTCCGCATCGGCGCCGGCACCGGCAATATGGGTTCGCACTCCTGGGGCGGCGGCAGCGGCGAAGGCGGTACGGCCGTGCTGATGAATACGCCCGGCATCAACAGCCGCGCCACGGCGCAGATGGTGATGAAGGCGATCCTGAAAGTGCTGCCGGATCTCCCGGTGGACTTGCTTCACAACCGGGTGGCGCGCGGCGCCTTCGACACCGGCAGGGAGCTGCGCGATTTCCCGACCGAAAAGCTCGAAGGCAAGACGATCGCGATCGTCGGCTACGGCAATATCGGCAGGGAGGTGGCCAAACTTGCCCAGGCCTTCGGCATGCGCGTGGTGATCCACGCACGGCCCCGGCATCGGGACTGGATAGAGGCCGAAGGCTTTGTCTATGCGGCGGATCTCCTCGATGCGGCTGATGGTGCCGATGTGTTGAGTGTTCATGTCGGCCTGGGCAAGCAGGATGCGCAGACCGGCCGCTACGCCAATGCCGGGCTCATCGGCGCGGATGTCCTGTCGCGCGTGAACAAAGGCGCGGTGCTGGTCAACTACGATCGCGGCGAGCTTGTCGACGTTGCGGCCCTCGGCGAAGCCTTGTCCTCGGGCAGGGTGCGTCATGCCGCGATCGATGCCGACCTGTTCAAGGATGCCGCGACCGGTCGCCTTTCCGGACCGATGCTGCCCTATCTGGGCCTCGTCGAGAAGCACAGCGGAAAACTCGAGCTTCTGCCGCATGCGGCAGCCGATACGGATCATCCCTCGCGCGTCGCCGGCGCCAAGCAGGCCGTCGACCAGATCTTCGATGTCATCTGCCGAAAGTCGGTGACGAACGCAAAAGGCAGCGTGCCGCCGGCCTATCTTTCCCTTGGAGCAACCACGCCTCCAGGCATTGGATTGGTGACCTCCGGCCAGCTCTTGAAACTGACCGCTAGCGAATGTTCCGAGCTGGCGGATCTTTGCGATCGGCAAGGCCGGTTGTGGAAGGCTCTCTCCGATAACTCGCCTGCCGAGCGAGGCGCCGTTGTCGCCGAGCAGGGCGAGGACCTTGTCCGGTTGATCGACCGCTTCTGCCTTCTGGCCGAGAACCTCAATCTCAGGGGACCTTTCCAGCGATAAGCCGGAACTCAGTCTCGGGGACCAGCCACCATCCGGGCGACCCGCGTCATGTCCGCGCTCATCTCGCGGTCGTCGTCGAGCGGGCTGACGAGCGCACGCACGGCGGCGTAGGTGCGCCGTGGTCCTTCGCCCATGCTGTCGATGACGCCGCGCAACTCCACGCCCGTCGCCGCGAAGATCAGCTCCATCGCCACGAGATAGCGCAGGCGTTCGACAATCTCGGCTGTCTTGGCCACCACCCGTGGTGCCATCGACGACTGGTCCTCGATCCCGTCCGATACGGCAAGCGGGCTGAGCGACATCGGGTTGGCCAGATGCCGGATCTCGGCCTCCAGCGCGGCAAGCGGTTTCTGCAATTCGGCGTAGCCTTGGCGGCTGCCGCCCCTGGCCGACAGGAAGCGCGGCAGTTCCGCCACCGTCGGCGACATCAGCTTCATGCAGCGATTGGCGGTGCCCACGGCGCAATGCGCAAGCGCCTGGCCGAGCTGCTCCCAGGCCAGCGTCATCGCGGTGAGGTCGAAATTGCCGTTCGAGACGACGCGTCCGTCCTCGGGTAGGATCACCGGGTTGTCGCCGGAATGGGCCAGTTCGATCTCCGTTGCCAGCTTCGCCTGTTCGAACGCATGCAACAGGCCGCCCCACACCTGCGGCACGCAACGATAGCTGAGCGGATCCTGGAGCCGCCGCGCGGCGTTCTCCCTCCAGAGCCCGCTTCCAGCGAGTTCCGCCCGCAGCCGCGCCCCGATCTCCCGCTGGCCGAACGCCGGTCGCGCCGACAGCGCAGCTTCATCGATGGCGGTGAGTGACGAGCGGAACGCTTCGTGGTTGAGTGCCACCGCGGCCAGCGACCAGTCGATGAGGTGGGCGACATCCTCCAGGCAGAGGCAAGCCGTGCCGGTCGACAGGCTGTTGGCGACGATGATGGCATGGCCGTCCTTCTCGCGCAGGTCGAGCCGTTCGAGCCCGGCGAGCGCGAGCGCCTCGGCCGACGGCATGATCCTGCCCTGGAACTCCGTCTCGCCGTCGCCGCGCAGCGCTCGCGCCATGTGGCCGAGATGGGCAAGGTCCGCCGCTCCGATCGATCCCCAGGTCGGGATTACCGGATGGACGCCGGCGTTGAGTGCCGCCACAAGGCCCATCACCACGCGTTCGGAAGTGCCGGTGCCGCCGGCGGCCATTCCCGAAATGCGCGCGGCCATCAGCGCGCGGACCGCCTCGGTGGGAAGGGCCGGGCCGATGCCCATGCTGTGGCTGAGCGGCACGCTGTGTTGGAAGGCGATCAGATCGGCCTGCGCGAGCGGCGTGTCGACGCAGGCGCCGAGGCCGGTGGTGACGCCGTACATCGGCTTGCCGAGTTGCGTCAGCTGCTCGATGAGCGCGCGGCTCGCCCGGATGCGGCGCATCGCCTCCTCGCCCAACATCAGCCGCGCATTGCGCCGCGCGATCTCGGCGACATCCTCGATGCCAAGCGGCTTGGCGTCGAGCAGTATCATTCGGGCTGTCATGTCTCGCCTGTATCCGTGACCGTATGCCCGGGCCGACGGCGCGGCGGGCGTCGCCGTTTGTGGCGGCTTACCGGCTGGTCTGCAAGCCATTCCGATTGTGGCGGCAGCAGGCGAGGGGCGCTTCAGGCGAAATGCAGGTTTCGGCAGGTCACTTCGCGACGGCGTCGGGCACCACCACCAGCTTGCCGACGAAATCCTTGGCGACGAAATCAGCTTGTGCGCGGTGGAAATCGGAGAGTTTGTAGACGCCGCCGACAAGCGGCCGGATCTTGCCCTCTTCGATATAGCGAACGATACGGCGGAAGTCCGCGCGCGTGCCCTGGCTCGATCCGTGCAGCTGCAGCTGTTTCAGATACATGGTCCTGAGATCGAGCTGGACGACCGGACCTGCGATCGCGCCGGCCGTGGTGTAGCGGCCCTCCGGCCTCAGGATGCGCAGCAGATCGTTGAAGATCGCGCCGCCAACGAGATCGGCGACCACATCGATCGGCTGGCCGCCGGTCGCCTCGCTCACGGCTTGCGGCAGGTCCGCGACGCCACGGGTGACGACCGCCTCGGCGCCGATGTCGAGCACCGCCTTTTCCTTGCCCTTGCCCACGACAGCAAAGGGAATGGCTCCACGCGCCCGCGCCAGTTGCACGATGCCGGAGCCGACGCCGCCCGACGCGCCGGTGACCAGCACGCGCTCGCCTGCCTTGAGCTTGGCCCGTTCCAGCATCTGTTCGCCGGTGAGATAGGCGCAGCAGAAGGTGGCGAGTTCGACGTCGCTCAAAATGGTGTCGACAACATGCGCGTTCTCGGCCGGCACGGTCTGATACTCGGCATAGCCGCCGTCGCGGCCATGGCCCATATAGTCGATGTCGGCCAGGGAATCGTCGTCGCGGTTGTAGATGGAGAAATCGACCATCACCCGTTCGCCGATTCGATCCGACGAAACGCCTTCGCCGACGGCAACGATGGTGCCGACAGTGTCGGTGCCCTGGATGCGCGGGAAGGTCAGCGTGTTGCCCTGGCGGCGCCAAGTCGAAACGGCGGCCGCGTCCTCTTCCGTGCCATAGGCGCCCTGGCGCACCCAGACATCGGTATTGTTCATGCCGCAAGCGGTGACTTTCACCAGCACTTCACCTGACGCAGGCGCGGGCACTTTCACATCGGTTCGGTAGACGAGCTTTTCCGGTCCGCCGTGCCCGGTGAGCAGCACGGCGGCCATGGTGGCGGGGACGGTTTTGGTCATGGCATTCATCGGTCGTCTCAGAGATTGGCAAATACGCTGTTCACGGCATCGGCGGTCTTGGCCACCACGATGTCGGCTTCCTCGCGGGTCAGGCACAGCGGCGGCGCGAAGCCAAGAATGTCGCCCTGCGGCATGGCGCGGCCGATGACGCCGCTTGCGGCAAGGGCCGTGGCGACCTGCGGCCCAATCTTCTGCGAAGCATCGAAGAAGACACGGTCGTCACGGTCTTTGACGAATTCCACCGCCGCCAGCATGCCGTCGCCGCGCACCTCACCGACGTGTTTGTGACCCCCGACGGCCTTGGCCAGTTCGGCACGGAAATAAGCGCCGGTCTCGCCGGCATTCCGCACCAGGTCCATCTCATCGATCAGTTCAAGATTGGCGACGCCGGCGGCAACGCAGATCGGATGCGCCGAATAAGTCCAGCCATGGCCGAGCGAGCCGAGCTTGTCGGAGCCTTGCACCAGCACCTGCCACATCTTATCGGCCACGATGACGCCCGACAGCGGCGCATAGGCCGAGGTCAGGCCCTTGGCGATGGTGATAAGGTCGGGCTTCATGCCGTAATGGTCGGAGCCGAACATGGTGCCCAGCCGGCCGAAGCCCGTCACCACCTCGTCGGCGACCAGGAGCACATCATACTTCTTCAGCACCGCCTGGATCTTTTCCCAATAGCCGGCGGGCGGCGGCACGATGCCGCCGGTGCCGAGGATCGGCTCGCCGATGAAGGCGGCGACGGTTTCGGGCCCTTCGGCGAGGATCATCTCCTCGAGCTTGTCGGCGCAATGCTGCGAGAACTGCTCCTCGCTCATCGAGCGGTCGGCGCGGCGGAAATAGTAGGGCGCCTCGGTGTGCAGGATCGGCGCGCGCGGCAGGTCGAAGGCATTGTGGAAGAGGTCCAGCCCGGTCAGCGAGCCCGTCATGACGCCCGAGCCGTGATAGCCGCGCCAGCGCGAGATGATCTTCTTCTTCTCCGGCCGCCCCAGCACATTGTTGTAGTACCAGATCAGCTTGATGTTGGTTTCGTTGGCGTCGGAACCGGAGAGGCCGAAATAGACCCTCGACATGCCCTTCGGCGCGCGGTCGATGATCATCTTGGCGAGCGTGATCGACGCCTCGGTGCCGTGCCCGACATAGGCGTGGTAATAGGCCAGGTTCTTCGCCTGGGTCGCGATTGCATCTGATATCTTCTGGCGGCCATAGCCGACATTGACGCAATAGAGGCCGGCGAAGGCATCGATGCTCTTCCTGCCATTGTTGTCCCAGACGGTGACGCCTTCACCGCCGGCCATGATCCGCGTCGGCGATTCACCGCGTGCGTGCGTGCCCATATGCGTTGAGGGATGGAAGAAATGGTCGCGATCCCATGCGGCGAGTTCGTTGGATTGGTCGAGCATTTTTTAACTCCTTGAAAGAGATCCGGGTGCGAGCCTACGCCACATCCAGGCAAAGGTATTTGAGGTCGGTGAAAGCTTCTAGCCCGTGGCGCGAACCTTCGCGGCCGATGCCGGACTGCTTGACGCCACCGAACGGGATCGGCGCGCCGGTGATCTTCACACGGTTGATGGCGACCATGCCGTAGTCAAGCGCGCGGCCCATGCGCTGCTGGAGCGCGCCGTTCTCGGTCACCACATAGGCGACCAGGCCATATTCGGTCGCATTGGCGCGTGCGATGACTTCGTCCTCGCTGTCGAAAGGCGTGACGGCGGCGACCGGACCAAAGGTCTCTTCGCGCATGATCAGCGCGTCGTCGGCGACATCGGCCAGCAGCGTCGGCTGGTAGAAGAGCGGTCCGGCCTGATGGCGCTTGCCGCCGGCGAGGCAACGCGCGCCGAGGACCACGGCGTCGGCGACCTGTTCCTCGACCTTCTTGACGGCGCGCTCATGCATCAGCGGCCCGATGTCGATGTCATCGGCCAAGCCATTGCCGGCCCGCAGCGCCTCGACGCGCTTGGCGAAAGCGGCGCAGAAGCGGTCATAGAGCGGACGCTGGACATAGATGCGGTTGGCCGCAAGGCAGTCCTGGCCTGATGTGGCGAATTTGGCGTCGATGGCAATGGTCACCGCTTTGTCGAGATCGGCATCGGCAAAGACGATCAGCGGCGCGTGACCACCAAGCTCCATCACCAGCCGCTTCATCGTCGGCGCGCTTTGGGCGGCGATCAGCCGGCCGATCTCGGTCGAGCCGGTAAAACTCATGGCGCGCACGCGCGAATCTTCGCACATGCGTCCAACGATCGTCGCGGCCTTGCCGGTGACGATGTTAAAAACGCCGGCCGGCAGTCCGGCGCGTTCGCTGAGTTCGGCCAGCGCCAGCGCCGAAAGTGGCGTCTCAGAAGACGGATGGGCAACGATGGTGCAGCCGGCGGCAAGAGCGGCGGCTGCCTTGCGGGTCAGCATCGCCGAAGGAAAATTCCACGGCGTGACCACGCCGACGACGCCGAGTGGTTCGCGCCGCACCATCATTTCCGCGTTCGGCAGATGGCTGGTGACGCTCTCGGCGTTGAGGCGTTTTGCTTCCTCGGCATACCACTCGATGAAAGAGGCGGCGTAGTCGATTTCGCCAAGCGACTCCTTGAGCGGTTTGCCCTGCTCAAGCGTCATCAGCAAAGCGAGGTCGTCTTTCGCCGCGATGATCAGCTCGAACCATTTTCGCAGGATTTTGGAGCGCTCCTGCGGCAGCAGCGCCCGCCAGCCCGGAAAGGCGCGCGCGGCGGCGTCGATGGCTTTTGTCGTCTGGCCGGCATCGAGCGCTGCGACGAAGGCCACGGTGGTGCCGGTCGCGGGATCGGTGACCTCGAAACTCTCGGCCGCCTCGCTTGCCGTCCAGTGGCCGTCGATATAGGCGAGTTCGCGCAGCAGCCGGCGGTCGGCGAGCCGGTCGAGCGCTTCGTGGCGATGCGAGCGGGCGAAATGCGCGGACATGGTCGAAGCCTCCCGGTTCGGTTTGATGCGGGGAGACTACCCATCACCGGCAGACAGAGAGGCTGTTTGGACGCCTGGCCGTAGAGAGAGTCTCTCTATTGCGGCGAGGGGGCAGTCGATCTCTCCGGTCTAGGTCGACGCCGGCAGCAGGTCCGCTATCGGCAGCGCGATGTCATCCTTCACCGTCTTGATGACGATGTAGGTGAAGTAGCGGTCGATGCCGATCTCGCGATCGAGCAAGCCGTCGACCAGCCGCTGATAGGCGTCGATGTCGCGCGCCATCACCTTCAGCACATAGTCGACGCCGCCGCCCACCGACCAGCAGGCGACGATCTCGGGAATGTCGCGGACGACGCGCTCGAAGCGGTCGAAATCGGCCTGGCGATGGCTGGCCAGCGTCACCTCCATCAGCACGGTGGCGACTGGCGCCACAACGCGCATGGCGATCCGGGCATGATAACCCGAGACGATGCCGGCCTTTTCCAGCTTGCGCAGCCGCATCCAGCACGGCGTCGGCGACAGCCCGACCTGCTCGGCCAACGCCAGCTTGGTGATGCGTCCATCACGCTGGATGGCGTCGAGGATTTTGAGGTCGATCGCGTCGAGTTTCGCAGCAGTCATCAGCGCTCACTTTTTCGTCGATCGTACCATGACGGCGCATTATTTCGATTGTCAATTGCACTGATTTCGATCTCTAATAAGTCATGACATTGTGGCACCCTGATCCCGCGCTCATCCGGCGGCCGGCCTATCAATCGTTGGCCGACCAGTTCGCGCGCGCCATCCACGACGGCCGCCTCGCCAACGGCACGCGGTTGCCGACCCATCGCCGCCTGGCCGACGACCTCAAGCTTTCAGTGCAGACGGTCAGCCGTGCTTATGAGGAACTGATCCGGCGCGGCCTGATTTCGGGCGAGATCGGCCGCGGCAGCTTTGTGCAGACGCAGCGCCGCGAACCGGAGCCGCCTTATCTGCCGGAGCGCCTGGGTGAAGTCATCGACCTGTCGATCCTGAAGCCGGTCTGCGAGCCGATGCACCTGGAGCGGATGAAGCAGGCGCTGGGCTGGCTCGCCGAAAACCTGCCTTCCAGTTCGGCACTGTCGTTCCGGCCAAACATGGTGTTCCCGCGCCACCGTGCCGTGGCGGTCGAATGGCTGAAGCTGTGCGGGCTGGACGCCTCCGCGCAGAACATCAGCCTCACCAATGGCGCCACGGCCGGCATGACGGTGGCGCTGATGAGCGTGGCGCCGCCCGGCTCCACCGTTGCCACCGAGGCGATCGGTCATCATACGCTGGTGCCGCTGGCGCGCTATCTCGGCTTCAATCTTCAAGGCCTGCCGATCGACAGCAATGGCCTGATTCCGGAAGCGCTGGACGAAGCCTGCCGGCTGTCCGACATCCGCGCCGTCTTCGTGCAGCCTTCGGTAATCAATCCCACGGCAACGCTCATGGATGCGGAGCGTCGCGAGCAGATCGCGGCGGTGGCGCGCAAGCACGACATCGCCATCATCGAGAACGACGTGCTGGGTCCCTTGGTCGAGGATCGACCGCCGCCGGTCGCCGCTTTCGCGCCGGAACGGACGCTCTACGTCACCTCCTTCACCAAGATCACCGTGCCCGGCCTGCGCATCGGCTATCTCGCCGCGCCCGATCGCTACGTTGCCGCTGTCGCCAACCGGCATCTCGTCTCGAACTGGATGGCGACACCGCTGGTGGCCGAGATCGCCACCAAATGGGTGACCGACGGCACCGCGATGGAACTGGTGCGCTGGCAGCGCGCGGCGTTGCGGCGGCGACAGGACATCGCGGGCGAGGTGCTGGCCGGCGTCGACTACCGTGCCCGTCGCGACGGGCTGCATATCTGGCTGCAACTGTCGGCCGACCGTTCCGAGGAAAGCTTTGTCGCCCAGGCTCGGCTGCAAGGCGTGGCCATTGCGCCGGGCACCTCCTTCCGTATTTCGGATACGCCCTGGCATCCGGCGGTGCGCATTTCGCTGGGTTCGACCACCGAGGGGGAACTGCGCGCGGGTCTCGGCGTTGTCACCAAGCTCTTGCTTGGCGATCCGGAGCATCTGCTGCTTGCAATCTGAGCATGCCACCCAATGCACTAGGGCGTTCTGACATAGGCATGCCCAAAAAGCCGGCTGGGATCGACCGGAGAATGTGCGCAATCAGAATAATTGTCATGATATTATTTTCCCAATTGACATGATTTGGCGCGTTCCGCATCGTTAGGGCACCAGGCTTCTCCAGCACGGGGAAATTCATTTGTCCGCAACCGCGCCCATCATCAAGATCGACAGCATCTCGAAGAGCTTTGGCAGCTTCAAGGTTCTGGACGGCCTGTCGATGCAGGTCATGCCGCGTGAGAAGCTGGCGCTGATCGGCCCCTCCGGCTCGGGCAAGACGACGATCCTGCGCATCCTGATGACGCTGGAGCGCATCGACGGCGGTCACATCCAGATCGACGGCGAGCAACTCTACCACATGGAGCGCAACGGCCAGCTGCTGCCGGCCGACGAGCGCCACCTGGCGCGAATGCGCCAGAAAACCGGCATGGTCTTCCAGCTGTTCAACCTGTTTCCGCACAAGAGCGTCATCGATAATGTGACCCTAGCGCCGATGCTGACCAAGGGCACGCCGCGCGCCGCGGCGCAGAAGCGGGCGATGGAACTGCTCGAGATGGTCGGCATGGCCGACAAGGCGAAGGCGATGCCGGCGCAGTTGTCAGGCGGTCAGAAGCAGCGCGTGGCGATCGCCCGTGCGCTTGCTTTGCAGCCGAAGATCATGCTGTTCGATGAGGTGACGTCGGCGCTCGACCCGGAACTGGTCGAGGAGGTGCTCAGTGTCTTGTGGCGGCTCTGCGCCGAGACCGACATGACCATGCTGCTGGTCACCCACGAGATGGGTTTCGCCCAC
Organism: Mesorhizobium sp. ESP6-5; assembly: GCF_020164695.1. Lineage (NCBI taxonomy): Bacteria > Pseudomonadati > Pseudomonadota > Alphaproteobacteria > Hyphomicrobiales > Phyllobacteriaceae > Mesorhizobium > Mesorhizobium sp. ESP6-5. The sequence continues at coordinate 331,153 of NZ_JAIUGR010000002.1, read as the reverse complement.
GACTTCGCCGACCGGGTGCTGTTCTTCGATCGCGGCAGGATAGTCGAGGAAGGCAAGCCCGACGAGATTTTCCGCAATCCCAAGCAGGAGCGCACGCAAGGGTTCCTGAAGAAGATCATCGCGGCCGGACATCGTGTCTGACCGCATGCCAAAGGCGGCGATGCCGTCCCCATGGGCGGTTGAGCCGTCTTAAGATCACGCAAACCAAGACAAGAACAAGGAGTTGGGAACAATGAAGAAACTTGGAACTCTGGCCGGCGTCGCCGGTCTCGCGCTTTCGGCGGTTCTGGCCACCTCGATCACGGGTTCGGCCGACGACAGCAAGCTTGAACAGCTGAAGTCGCAAGGCTTCGCTCGCTTGGCCATCGCCAATGAGCCGCCCTATACGGCTGTCGCCGCCGACGGCAAGGTTTCGGGTGCCGCGCCCGACGTCGCGCGCGAGATATTCAAGCGGCTGGGCGTTGCCGATGTCGCCGCCTCGATCTCGGAATATGGCGCCATGATTCCCGGCCTGCAGGCCGGCCGCTTCGACGTCGTCACCGCCGGCCTGTTCATGAAGCCGGAGCGTTGCGCCGCGGTTGCCTATTCCGAGCCGGTTCTGTGCGACGCCGAGGCGATGCTGGTGAAGAAGGGCAATCCGAAAGGCTTCAAGAGCTACGAGGATGTCGCCAAGGACACGTCCGCCACCATCGGCGCGCCGGGCGGCGGCACCGAGGAGAAGCTTGCGCTCAACGCCGGCGTGCCACGCGAACGCGTCATCGTCGTGCCGGACGGCCAGAGCGGCCTGAAGATGGTGCAGGACGGCCGCATCGACGCCTATTCGCTGCCTGTCCTTTCGATCAACGACCTGATGAAGAAGGCCGCCGATCCGAACCTCGAAGTCATCGCCCCGGTGCAGGGCGCGCCGGTCTATTGCGACGGCGCGGCCTTCAAGAAGGGCGACGAGGCGTTGCGTGACGCCTTCGATGTCGAACTCGCCAAGATGAAGAAGTCGGGTGAGTTCGCAAAGATTATCGAGCCCTACGGCTTCTCGGCGGCGGCGGCTATGTCGACCACGCGCGACAAGCTCTGCGCGGCGAAATAAGGGCGTCTTTCTTGCCTTCTCCCCGTTCACGGGGAGAAGGTGTCACGAAGTGACGGATGAGGGGCGGCGCCATATTTGGACAAGCTAGCGCTGCCCCTCATCTGCCTGCCGGCATCTTCTCCCCATAAACGGGGAGAAGGAAGCTGAAACCAACGTTGGAAACTTCAACTCAATGACCCAGTGGTCCGGCTATTTCGGCCTGATATTGCAGGGAGCGCTTGTCACCATCGAGCTGACGCTGATGGGGTCGGTGCTCGCCCTGATCATGGCCTTTCTCGCCGGCATGGGGCGCCTGTCGCGCTTCTTCGTGCTGCGGGCCCTGGCCACGGCCTATATCGAGTTCTTCCGCGGCACCTCGATCTTCGTGCAGCTGTTTTTCGCCTATTTCGTGTTGCCGCTGGTGGGCTTCGAACTGACCCCGCTGCAGGCCGGTGTGTTGGCGCTGGGCTTGAATGTGGGCGCCTATGCAGCCGAGGTGGTGCGCGGCGCCGTGCAGTCGATCGGCCGCGAACAGCATGAGGCCTGCGTCGCGCTCAATCTCGGCCGTTGGCAAGGCATGCGACACGTCATCCTGCCGCAGGCGTTTCTGGTGATGCTGCCGACCTTCGGCAACAACGCCATCGAGCTGCTCAAGGCGACATCGGTGGTCTCGCTGATCTCGCTCGCCGACCTGACGTTCCAGGCACAGGTGGTGCGTGCCCAGACCGGCAACACCATGGTGCCGTTCACCACCATTCTCATCATCTATTTCATCCTGGCGCTGCTCATCTCGTGGGGTGTCCGCTCGCTGGAACGCCGCATGGCGCGCGGCCTCGACGGAGTGCGCGTCTGATGCCCAGAGCATTCCTGATGAATTGGGTCCGCTGATGGATTGGGACTGGGACTTTGTCCGGCAGATCCTGCCGACCCTGATCCAGGGGGTGAAGATCACCATCCTGGCGACGCTGCTCGGCTCGGTGCTGGCCGCGATCGTCGGTCTGGGCATCGCGCTGGCGCGCCGCTCGCCCAACAAGGCGCTGTCGCGTACCGTCGGTTGGGTGGCTGAATTCATCCGCGGCACACCGCTCCTGGTGCAGCTCTATTTCATCTTCTACGTCTTGCCCGACATCGGCATTCTCTTGCCGCCGCTGGTCGCCGGCGTCATCGGACTCGGCCTGCACTACGGCACCTACACGGCGGAGGTCTACCGCGCCGGCATCGACAATGTGCCGCGTGGTCAGTGGGAAGCCGCCAAGGCGTGCAATCTCAGCGCGCGGCAGACCTGGTCCCACATCATCATCCCGCAGGCTATTCCGCCGATGATCCCGGCGCTGGCCAACTACTTCATCGCCATGTTCAAGGAGACGCCGCTGCTCTCCGCGATCACAGTGCTGGAGCTGATGAACCAGGCGAAAAGCGTCGCCAACACCTATTATCGCTACCTTGAGCCGATCACGCTGGTCGGCGCCTTCTTCCTCGCCATCAGCCTGATTTCGGTCGTGCTGCTGCGCTGGCTGGAACGCCGCTACGGCAAGATCGAAAGATAAAAGATGAAGCCCTTGTCCGAGATCAAGCTTGTGCCCGACCGGCCAGCGCTCGATGAGCGTCCGCTGGAGCGGCGTGTCGGGCTGATCATCCTGGCCACCGACCACACGACCGAGCCGGATTTTCGCCGCATGGTGGCGAGCGAACGGATCGGCGTCTATGTCGCGCGCATTCCCTACGCCAACCCGACCACGCCTGAGAACCTGCGCAAGATGCAGCCGGCGCTGACGGCGGGCGCTGCCTTGATCCTGCCCGACGAGCCGCTCGACGCCATCTGCTACTCCTGCACGTCGGCCTCGGTGGTGATTGGCGATGCCGAGATCGAGACGGCGATCCAGGCCGCCAAGTCAGGTATACCCGTTGTCACTCCTCCGATGGCTGGCGTGCGCGGGCTGAACGCCTTCGGGGTGCGCCGGATCAGCATCCTCACGCCCTATACCGTGGAAACCTCCAGACCGATGGCGACCTATTTCGCCGAACGTGGCTTCGAAGTCCTAAGCTTCACCTGTCTCGGCTTCGAGGACGACCGCGAGATGGCGCGCATTGCCCCGGCAGCCCTCATCGATCTCGCGCGCCGGGCGATGCATCCGCAAGCCGACGCGCTGTTCGTGTCGTGCACGGCGCTGCGCGGCGCGCTGGCGGTCACTGGCATGGAACAGGCGATCGGCCGCCCGGTGGTGACCAGCAATCAGGCGACCGCCTGGAATTGCCTGCGCCTTTGCGGTGATGAGACAGCCCATCCCGAATTCGGCCGTCTGATGACGCTGCCCCTGCCGCGCGGTTGACGACCATGGCGACCGTGACCCTTGGCGATATCCGTACCGCGCGCGCGCGAATTGCCGGCAAGATCGAGCGCACGTCGATCGTGCTTTCGGCAAGTCTCTCCGAAAGGCTGGGCGTTCCGGTTCAACTCAAGCTCGAGCACCGCCAGACCACCGGCAGCTTCAAATTGCGGGGCGCTTCGAACGCCGTCGCTTCGCTCAGCGCAGGGGAGAAGGCGCGCGGCGTCGTCGCGGCATCGACCGGCAATCATGGCCGTGCGCTTGCGCATGCGGCAAAGCTCGAGGGCATGCGTGCTGTGATCTGCATGTCTCGACTGGTACCCAGGAATAAGCTGGACGAAATCCGCCGCCTCGGCGCGGAAATCCGTATCGTCGGCAACAGCCAGGACGATGCCCAGCAGGAGGTCGAGCGGCTGGTGACGGAGGAGGGGCTTGTCATGCTGCCGCCCTTCGACCATCCCCATGTTATCGCCGGGCAAGGCACGCTCGGGCTGGAGATGATGGAGCAGGTCCCGGATGCCGCTCTGGTGCTGGTGCAACTCTCCGGAGGTGGGTTGGCCTCGGGTGTAGCGGCGGCCGTCAAGGGTGTCCGTCCCGGAACAAGAGTGGTCGGCGTTTCGATGGCGCGGGGCGCCGCGATGAAGGCCAGCCTCGATGCGGGCCGCCCCGTGCTGGTCGAGGAACTGCCGACGCTAGCGGATTCGCTCGGCGGCGGCATCGGCCTCGACAACCGGCTGACCTTCGCCATGTGCCGCGACCTGCTCGACGATGTCGTCCTGCTCAGCGAGGACGAAATCGCTGCCGGCATTCGCCACGCCTATGAACAGGAACGCGAGATCGTCGAGGGAGCCGGTGCGGTAGGCATCGCGGCGCTGCTCGCCGGCAAGGTCAAGGCGGAGGGGCCGGTTGTGGTTCTGCTCTCCGGCCGCAACATCGACATGCAACTGCACAGGAAGATTGTCTGCGGGGAAATGCCATCGATTTCGGAGCGCGCCGCATGAGCAGGATGACCATCCTCACCGAAGCTGAACTGCGCGCAATCGTGACGCTCGATCTCGACGCCGTCGCCTGTGTCGAGAACGCTTTTCGTGCGCTCGCCACGCTGCCGGTGGCGATGCCGCCGATCCTGCGGCTCGATATCCCCCAGCATCGCGGCGAGGTTGACGTCAAGACCGCCTATGTGCCTGGTATCGATGGCTTCGCCATCAAGATCAGCCCCGGCTTCTTCGACAATCCCAAACTTGGCCTGCCCAGCGTTAACGGCATGATGGTGCTGCTGTCGTCGAAGACAGGGTTGGTCGAGGCTTTGCTGCTCGACAATGGCTATCTCACCGATGTTCGCACCGCTGCTGCGGGAGCCGTCGCGGCCAAGCATCTGTCGCGGCCGGACTCGTCGGTCGCCTCGATCTTCGGCGCCGGCGTGCAGGCTGGGCTGCAACTGCAAGCGCTGATGCTGGTGCGGCCGATCACGCAGGCCCGCATCTGGGCGCGCGATGCCGCCAAGGCCGAAGTGACCGCGGCCACCTTACGCGAAAGGCTCGGCATCGATGTGCGCGCCGAGACTGACGCAGCCAACGCTGTTGCCGGTGCCGACATCATCGTCACGACCACCCCCTCGACCGAACCACTGATCAAGGCAGGGTTTGTCTCGGCCGGCCAGCACATCACCGCCATGGGTTCGGACGCCGAGCACAAGAACGAGATAGCGCCGGCGATCCTGCGCATGGCCGATCTCTATGTCGCCGACAGCGCGAAACAGACGCGGCGCCTGGGCGAATTGCACCATGCCATCGCGGCGGGCGTGATGGCTGGAGACGCGGAGGTGACCGAGCTCGGCCAGATCATCGCCGGCGCGAGGCATGGCCGACGCTCGGCCAGCGACATCACCATCGCCGATCTGACCGGCACGGGCGTGCAGGATACGGCGATCGCCACGCTCGCCCGCGACCGTGCGCTGGCCGCGAAAGCCGGAACGATCTTTGAAAGCTGACGCCCGCCGCAGGAGCATGATCCGGAAAATGGCAACCGGTTTTCCCCCGCATCATGCTCAATCAAAAAATTCCCTGGAGCCGGATTCAACGGAGTTGAAACCGGGCTCCAGCCCCAACAAACGAGGACCAACAAAATGCTGCCAAACCTGAAATTCTCGCGAAGCGAATATGCGGAACGCCTCGCCAAGACGCGGAAAGCCATGGAGGCGAAAGGCGTCGATCTTTTGATCGTCAGTGATCCCTCCAACATGGCCTGGCTGACCGGCTACGACGGCTGGTCGTTCTACGTCCACCAGGCGGTCATCGTGCCGCCATCGGGCGAGCCGGTCTGGTACGGCCGTGGCCAGGACGCCAACGGCGCCAAGCGTACCGCCTACCTCGCCCATGACAACATCGTCGGCTATGCCGACCACTATGTGCAGTCGACCGAGCGCCACCCGATGGATTTCCTATCGGGTGTGCTGACCGATCGCGGCTGGGGCAAGCTCACCGTCGGCGTCGAGATGGACAACTACTGGTTCTCCGCCGCCGCTTTCGCCTCGCTGCAGAAGCATCTGCCCAACGCCCGTTTCGTCGATGCCACCGCGCTGGTCAACTGGCAGCGCGCGGTGAAGAGCCCAACCGAGATCGACTATATGCGCAAGGCCGCTCGCATCGTCGGGGCGATGCACCAGCGCATCGTCGACAAGATCGAAGTCGGCATGCGCAAGAACGATCTCGTCGCCGAGATCTACGATGCCGGCACGCGCGGCGTCGACGGCATTGGCGGTGACTACCCCGCGATCGTGCCGCTGCTGCCCTCGGGCGTCGACGCCTCGGCGCCGCACCTGACCTGGGACGACAAGCCGATGAAGTCGGGCGAGGGCACTTTCTTCGAGATCGCCGGCTGCTACAACAGGTACCATTGCCCGCTGTCGCGCACCGTTTTCCTAGGCAAGCCGACGCAAGAATTCCTCGATGCCGAGAAGGCAACGCTGGAAGGCATGGAAGCTGGCCTTGCCGCGGCAAAGCCGGGTAATGCCTGCGAGGACATCGCCAATGCCTTCTTCGCCGTGTTGAAGAAATACGGCATCGTCAAGGACAACCGCACCGGCTATTCGATCGGGCTTTCCTATCCACCGGACTGGGGCGAGCGCACGATGAGCCTGCGCCCCGGCGATCGCACCGAACTCAAGCCCGGCATGACCTTCCATTTCATGACCGGCCTGTGGCTGGAGACAATGGGGCTGGAGATCACTGAATCCATCCTGATTACCGAAACCGGTGTGGAGTGCCTGGCCAACGTGCCGCGCAAGCTGGTGGTGAAGGATTGAGCCCGATGTCCAGTCTTCGCCCGTCGCCGGTCACGCCGACCGTCGATTTCGATCGTGACGGCGTCCAGCATGGTTTCCTGCGCCTGCCCTATAGCCGCGACGACTCGGCCTGGGGCTCGGTGATGATCCCGATCTGCGTCATCCGCAACGGCAAGGGGCCGGCGGCGCTGCTGACCGGCGGCAATCATGGCGACGAGTATGAAGGGCCGCTGGCGCTCTACGAACTCGCCCGCACGCTCGATCCCAGCCAGGTCAGCGGCACCGTCATCATCGTGCCGGCGATGAACTATCCTGCTTTTCGGGCCGGCACGCGCACCTCGCCGATCGACAAGGGCAACATGAACCGCAGTTTCCCCGGCCGGCCCGACGGCACGGTGACGCAGAAGATCGCCGATTATTTCCAACGCGAGCTGCTTCCCCGCGCCGACATCGTCTTCGACTTCCATTCCGGCGGCAGGACGCTGGATTTCGTACCGTTCTGTGCCGCCCACACTTTGCCCGACAAGACGCTGGAGCAGAAAGCCTTTGCCGCGGTGGCGGCATTCTCGGCACCATTCTCGATGCGCATGACCGAGATCGATGCGATCGGCATGTATGACACGGCGGCCGAAGAGATGGGCAAGGTCTTCGTCACCACCGAGCTCGGCGGTGGCGGTACGTCGCGAGCCGAGACGGTGCGGATCGCGCGGCGCGGCATCCTCAACGTGCTGCATCATGCCGGTATCGTCGCCGGGGCGGTCGAGACGGGCAGAACGCAGTGGCTGGACATGCCCTCGGGCGATTGCTTCTGCTTCGCCGAGGATGACGGCATGATCGAAACCATGGTCGATCTAGGCGAACCTGTCGAGGAGGGCGCGGTGGTGGCCCGCATCCATTCCACCGGCCGCACCGGCGTCGCGCCGCAGGAAATCCGGGCCAAAATGTCGGGCATGCTGGCGGCGCGGCATTTCCCTGGCCTGGTCAAGGCCGGCGACTGCGCCGCGGTGGTCGCCGTAAAGGTCGATTGACCGATTTCTCCGCCCCGACCATGCCGGGCGGACCCACTCTTCTGCTCGAGCTGTCGAATCCGGATTATCGCACCCGCTCGCGGAGCGAACACCGCGATCTGCTGGCCGCCTGCCGCCGGTGCGACGGCAAGAAGGCGGTGAGCATTCTGAGACAGCATCTTCGCGAGGGAAGCGACACGCTGGTCAAGGCGACGGAGGGCGGCGGGCTGGCGCGAAAATCCTAGGCCCGAAGGGCAGGGGCAGCCGCAATCGTGGCGCGTGGTTGCCACCGCGCCGGTTCGCTGCCACATATTGCAACATCAATGCTCGACACGAGGATGCCATGTCTCCCGTCAGCCGCCTGCCGGCACGTGCCCTTGCCCCGCGCCGCCATGACGAGATCCTGCGGCGGCTGGGCGCCCAGGGTTCCGTTAGCGTCGCCGAACTGGCTGGGTTCTTCGACGTCTCGCGCGAAACCATCCGCCGCGATTTAAAGCTGCTTTCCGACCAGGGCAGGCTCGGCATCGTGCATGGCGGGGCCGCCCGCTTCGAACCGAGCGAACCCGCGATGAGCCAGCGCAGCCAGGAAAATGCCCAAGGCAAGGCCGCGATCGGCAGGGCGGCCGCCAGGCTGGTCAGGGATGGCATGGTGGTCTTTCTCGATTCCGGCACCACCACTTTGGCCATCGCGCATGCAATGACGGAACTGCGCGATCTGACGATCTGCACGGCCAGCCTGAAGATAGCGCTGCACCTATGCCATGTCCCCGGCATGCGCGTGCACATGCTGGGCGGCGAAGTCGACCCGGGCGAGGAGGCGGCTTCCGGCATCGACACGCTCGATGCGATGGCGCGCTTTCGCGTCGATATGGCCTTTCTCGGTGGCGGAGCGCTGTCTCCGGACGGCGAGGTGACCGATTTCACCCGCGCCGGGGCCGAACAGCGGGGCCGGATGATTAGCCTCGCCCGCAAGGCCTATTTCGTGCTCGACAGCAGCAAATTCGGCAAGCTGACGCCGCTCAGGATTCCGAATTTCGAACGTGTCGCTGGGGTAATCGTCGACACCGACCCCGAATTAGCGCTTGCCGAGGCGCTTTCGCACAGGGGGCCTGAACTCATCGTTGCAGCTTGATGTGATATTTTGTGGTATTATGAGTTGATATTTGGTTTTCCCATGGTAATGTCTCGGCCATCCCTCAAATGGCGGAACGCTCATGGCACATGAATTTCCCACCCAGGCTCGAACTGTCATTGTCGGCGGCGGCATCATCGGCTGCTCGGTCGCCTATCATCTGACCAAGCTGGGCTGGAGCGATGTGGTGCTGCTTGAGCAGGGACAGCTCAGCGGCGGCACCACCTGGCACGCGGCCGGTCTTGTCGGTCAGCTGCGCAGCCATTCCAACATGACCAGCCTGATCCGGTACTCCACGCAGCTCTACAGCGAACTGGAGGCCGAGACCGGCCTCGCCACCGGCTGGAAGAACTGCGGTTCGCTGTCCGTCGCGCGCACCACCGACCGCATGACGGTGTTGAAGCGCACGGCCGCGTCGGCGCGTGCCCAAGGGGTCGAGATCGACGTCATCTCGCCTCGCGAGGCAGCCGAGCTCTGGCCGGTGATGGCGACAGACGATCTGGTCGGCGCCGTCTGGCTGCCCGGAGACGGCAAGGCCAATCCCACCGATCTCACGCAATCGCTGGCCAAGGGCGCGCGCAATGGTGGCGTCAAAATCTTCGAGCGGGTGCAGGTCACCGGCATCACGGTGAAAAACGGCGTCGCCTGCGGCGTCGAGACGGACCGCGGCGACATCGCCGCCGAGATCGTCGTCAACTGCGCCGGCCAATGGGCCCGCAAGGTCGGGCTGATGTGCGGCGTCTCGGTGCCGCTGCATTCGGCCGAGCACATGTACATCGTCACCGGCCGGATCGAGGGTGTGCATCCGGACCTGCCTGTCATGCGCGACCCCGATGGCTTCATCTACTTCAAGGAGGAGGTCGGCGGTCTGGTGATGGGTGGCTTCGAGCCGCACGCCAAGCCGTGGGGCATGAACGGCATTCCCGAAAACTTCGAATTCGCGCTGCTGCCCGACGACTGGGACCAGTTCGAGATCCTGATGGAAAACGCGCTGGTGCGCGTGCCGCAGTTGGCGCGGGCCGAAGTCAAGAAATTCTACAACGGTCCCGAGAGCTTTACGCCGGACAACAATTTCCTCCTCGGCGAGGCGCCGGAGTTGAAGAATTTCTATGTCGGCGCCGGCTTCAATTCGATGGGCATTGCCAGTGCCGGTGGCGCCGGCAAGGCACTGGCCGAATGGATCGTCAACGGCGCGCCGACCATGGATTTGTGGCCGGTCGACATCAGGCGCTTCGCCGCTTTCAACAACAATCCGCGCTGGCTGCATGACCGCGTCAAGGAGACGCTCGGCCTGCATTACGCCATGCCGTGGCCGAACCGCGAATTGGATACCGCGCGGCCGTTCCGCCGCTCGCCGCTCTATGATCGGCTCGCCGCCAAGGGCGCCTGCTTCGGTTCCAAGATGGGCTGGGAGCGTGCCAACTGGTTCGCGGCGCCGGGAGAGAAAGCCGGGAACGACTATGCCTTCGGTCGCCAGAACTGGCACGAGGCCGTGCGGCGCGAGATGAAGGCGACGCGCGAAGCCGTCGCCATCTTCGACCAGACCTCCTTCGCCAAGCTTCTTGTCCAGGGCCGCGATGCCTGTGCCGTGTTGAACCGCATCTGCGCCGGCGACATCGATGTGCCGGTCGGCACATCGATCTACACCGGCGTGCTCAATGCGCGCGGCGGCTACGAAAGCGATCTCACCGTGATGCGGCTTGGCGCGGAAAAATTCCTCATCGTTACCGGTTCCGCCCAGGCGGTCCACGACGCCGACTGGATCGTCAAGAACATTCCGCCGGATGCGCATGCCGTCCTGACCGACGTCACCTCGGCCTATGCGGTGCTGGCGTTAATGGGGCCGCGTTCGCGCGATCTCCTCGGCAAACTGTCGTCGGCCGATCTTTCCAACGCCGGCTTTCCCTTCGCCACTATCCGCGAGATCGATATCGGCTACGCCACTGTCTATGCCAACCGCATGACCTATGTCGGCGAACTCGGCTGGGAACTGATCGTGCCGGCCGAATTCGCCGTCGGCGTCTACGAGGCGTTGCATGAGGGCGGCCGCGAATTCGGTTTGGCCGACGCCGGCTACTACGCGCTCGATGCCTTGCGCATTGAAAAGGGTTTTCGGGCCTGGGGTCGGGAACTGACGCCTGATATCAATCCCTGGCAGGCGGGGCTTGGCTTCGCCGTGGCGATGGACAAGCCAGGTGGCTTCATCGGCCGCGATGCGCTTGCCGCCGCGAAACCCTCGTCGTCGGCACCGGCAAAGCGTATCGTACTCCTTACGCTCGACGACACCGAGCCGATGCTGTGGGGCGGCGAGTTGGTCCTGCGCGACGGCAAGCCGGTCGGCGAGGTCCGCTCGGCCGCCTACGGCCACACGCTTGGCCAGTCAGTGGCGCTCAGCTTGATCGAAAACGAAACCGGCGTGGATGCTGTGTTCCTGAGCGGCGGCCATTTCGAGATCGATCTAGCCGGCGTACGCCATGCGGCCACCGCGCATCTGCGCAGCCCCTACGATCCGAAATCGGAGCGGGTGAAAGCCGATGTGGTGGAGATTCGTGCCGCCGCTTAGTCCGTCGACATCGAGCGCGCCATGTCGAGAAAGGCGCGCACCAGTTTGCCGCCGCTGCGCTCGCGCAGGCAGATCAGCGCCTCGTCCATCAAGGTCTCGGGCGCGTCGATGGTGATTGGGATGAGCCGCGAATCCTGGCCGAATTCGGCCGCCGAGACAAAGCCGATACCGGCGCCAGAGGCGACGATCTCGCGCACGGCTTCCCGGCCTTCTGCCTCGATCACAGGCCTGAGTTCGATCTTCGACGCGGCGGCCAGGTCTTCGAGCTTCTGGCGCGTCTTCGAGCCGCGCTCGCGCATGACCAGGGATTCCTGTGCGAGCTGCTTGAGCGTCAGCGATTTCTTCCCCGACAGCGGATGGTCGATCGAGGTGAAGGCGATGATCGGCGTCGAGTTCAGTTTCAGCACTTCGAAGTCGCGTCCGGCGGGCACCTCGCCCAGCACGCCGATATCGGCATCGTAGCTGTAGAGGCTGCTGATCACCCTCTCGGTGTTTCCGGCTCGCACCGAGACCTGCACTCCGGGATAGCGGGCGCGGAAGCTGCCCAGAATGTGAAGCAGATGATGCGCGGCGTCGGCGACGATGCGCAGCGTGCCGGAGCGCAGGGCGCGCGACTCGGTCAGAAGCTCAAGCGCCTGCTGCTCGGTGTCGAACATGCGGTGGGTTATTTCGAGCAGTTTCTGGCCGGAATGGGTCAGCGTGACCTGCTTCTTGTTACGATTGAACAGCAGGACATCATACTCTTCCTCGAGCTTGCGGACCTGGTCCGATATCGCCGGCTGGGTCAGGAACAGCGCTTCGGCCGCCCGCGAAAAGCCGCCGGAGATCGCCACCTGATGAAAGGCCCGCAACTGAACATAGCGCATCTTCTTCGCTCCCGAGCCTCTCTGGTTACCAGCAGCCTATCATAAGCCCTGCTATGCAAAAGCCGGAAACAAACGATTCGGTTTATGCCTTGGAATGGGCCTGCCGGGTTTCACGAAGCTGTCACGAGCGCCATGCAGCTTCTGCTGTCTGTATCGGATCATCACTGAAATCGATACGTCGATACAAAATAACGATTTTACAAATATGTGCCCTCAGCCAACAATGGCGCCAGATCAAAAAAGCAGCGACCTGTCGGAGGACATCATGCTCGCCGAAACGAAATTTGCCGCGGAGCCGCTGGCCAAGCCGGCGCTGGGCGAGCCCTATCTGTTGACCCCCGGGCCGCTCACCACGGCCTATTCGGTCAAGCAGGCGATGCTGCGCGACTGGGGATCGTGGGACGGCGACTTCCGCGCCATGACATCAGACATGCGCCGCCGCCTACTGGCGCTGACCGGCGACACCAACGGCGAGTTCGACTGCGTGCCGATGCAAGGCTCAGGCTCGTTCTGCGTCGAGGCGATGCTGGGGTCGTTCGTGCCCAGGGATGGCAAGGTTCTGGTGCTGGCCAATGGTGCCTACGGCCTTCGTGCCGCCCAGACCATGCAGTATCTCGGCCGGCCCTATACGCTGATTGACAAGGGCGATTACCTGCCGCCGCGCGGCGACGAGGTGGCGGCAGCGCTCGAAGCCGACCACGCCATCACCCACGTCATAGCCATTCATTGCGAGACCAGCTCCGGCATTTTGAACCCGGTCGCCGAGATCGCCGAGGCGGTGCACACCAAGGGCCGCAAGCTGCTGGTCGATTCCATGAGCGCGTTCGGCGCCGTCGCGCTCGACGTCAACGAGATCCGCTATGAGGCGATGGTCTCGTCGGCCAACAAATGCATCGAGGGCGTGCCCGGCTTCGGCTTCATCATCGCCCGCAAGAGCGAACTGGAGGCAGCCAAGGGGCGCAGCCATTCCCTGTCGCTCGACGTCCACGCGCAGTGGGCGCACATGAACAAGACCGGCCAGTGGCGCTACACGCCGCCGACGCATGTCGTCGCCGCTTTCCTGGAGGCGCTGCGCCAGCATGAGGCGGAAGGCGGCGTCGCCGGCCGTGGTGCCCGCTACACCAGGAACCGCGACGTCATGGTGTCGGGCATGCGCGAACTCGGCTTCGAGACATTGCTCAAGGACCGCTGGCTGTCGCCGATCATCGTCACCTTCTTCAACCCGGCCCACGCCAACTTCGCCTTCGATCGCTTCTACGAACTGATGAAGGACAAGGGCTTTATCATCTACCCCGGCAAGCTGACGGTCGTGGACTCCTTCCGTGTCGGCTGCATCGGCCAGATGGACGAACATGTCATGCGTCGCGTCGTCGAGGCGGCGGCGCAGTCGCTTGATGAAATGGGCGTCGACACCGCCGCTCCACCCGCCGCGGCAATCGCCGAGCGCGCCAAACTCGCCGCCTGAAGCGGCCGATTTCGAGGATTTTTGATGAACCAGATGTCTCCCATCAACGTCGCGGTCAACGGCCGCACCTACGCCTGGCCGCGCGTGCCGGCGATCGCCATCTGCCTCGACGGCTGCGAGCCGGCCTATCTCGATGAAGCGATCAAGGCCGGGCTGATGCCGGCCCTGGTCAGGATCAAGGAGAAGGGCACGGTGCGTTTCGCACACTCGGTCATTCCGAGCTTTACCAATCCCAACAATTTGTCGATCGCCACCGGTCGCCCGCCCTCGGTGCACGGCATTTGCGGCAACTATCTCTACGAGCGCGAGACCGGCAAGGAAGTGATGATGAACGACCCGCGCTTCCTGCGCGCGCCGACCATTTTTCAGGCCTTCTATGATGCGGGTGCCAAGGTTGCCGTTGTCACCGCCAAAGACAAGCTGCGTGCGCTGCTCGGCAAGGGTCTGTCTTTCGACGAAGGGCGCGCGCTGTGCTTTTCGGCGGAGAAGTCCGATACGACCACGGTTGGCGAGCACGGCATCGACAATGCCTCGAAGCATTTCGGCCTGCCTGTGCCAGAAGTCTATTCGGCCGAATTGTCGGAATTCGTCTTCGCCGCCGGCGTCCAGTTGCTGAGGGAATTCCGCCCCGACATCATGTACCTGACGACGACGGACTATGTGCAGCACAAATACGCACCGGGCGTGCCGCAGGCCAACGCCTTCTACGAGATGTTCGACAAGTACCTGACCGAACTCGATGCGCTGGGCGCCGCGATCGTTGTCACCGCCGACCATGGCATGAAGCCCAAGCACAAGGCCGACGGTGCGCCCGACGTCGTCTACGTCCAGGACCTGCTTGACGAATGGCTGGGCAAGGATGCCGCCCGCGTCATCCTGCCGATCACCGACCCCTATGTCGTGCACCATGGCGCGCTGGGCTCTTTCGCCACCGCCTATTTGCCTGATGGCGCGGACCAGGCGGGCATCATGGCGCGGCTGGCCAAGGTTGACGGCATCATGCTGGTCGTCGATAGCCGGACGGCCTGTGAGCGCTTCGAACTGCCGGCTGACCGCATCGGCGACATCGTGCTGGTCTCGACCGAGAACAAGACGATCGGCACATCGGAACATCGCCATGATCTGGCGGCGCTGAACGAGCCGTTGCGCTCGCATGGCGGGCTAACCGAGCAGGAAGTGCCGTTCATCGTCAACCGCGTGCTACCGGATCTGCCCAACGAGCCGACCTTGCGCAATTTCGACGCGTTCTATTACGCCACCATGGCGGCGGCATTGGCATAGGCCGGGCCTGATGATGTCGAGTGGGGGTCGACCCTCTGCCGCAACGCTCACAAATCTGCCGGAGCAGAGCACATGACCAAGCTTGACCCTGCCATCAAAGTTCGCCACGAGCCGATGTGCATTGCCGGCAAGAAGGTCGATGCCGGCGGTGTTGTCGAGGTGCGTTACCCCTGGAACGACACCGTCATCGGCACCGTCCCCGCCGGCCGCGCCGAACACGCCCGCCAGGCGTTCGGGATCGCTGCAGGCTACAAGTCGAAGCTGACGCGCTACGAGCGCCAGCAGATTCTGTTCCGCACGGCGGAAGCACTGGCGTCGCGCCGGGAAGAAATATCCGATCTGATCACGCTCGAGCTTGGTATCTCCAAGGCCGACTCGCTCTACGAAGTCGGCCGCGCCTATGATGTGTTCACGCTGTCGGCGCAGATGTGCATCCAGGACGATGGCCAGATCTTCTCCTGCGACCTCACCCCGCACGGCAAGGCGCGCAAGATCTTCACCACGCGCGAGCCGCTGAAGGCTATCTCGGCGATCACGCCATTCAACCATCCACTCAACATGGTCTCGCACAAGGTGGCGCCGGCCATCGCCACCAACAATTGCGTGGTGGTGAAGCCGACCGAACTGACGCCGATGACGGCGTTGGTGCTGGCCGACATTCTTTATGAAGCCGGCCTGCCGCCGGAAATGCTTTCGGTGGTGACCGGCTGGCCGGTCGACATCGGCAACGAGATGATCACCAACGAGAATATCGACTTGATCACCTTCACCGGCGGCGTGCCGGTCGGCAAGATGATCGCCCGCACCGCCGGTTACAGGCGCCAGGTGCTGGAACTCGGCGGCAACGATCCGCTGATCATCCTCAACGATCTCTCCGATGACGATCTGGCCAAAGCCGCCGATCTCGCGGTCGCCGGTGCGACCAAAAACTCCGGCCAGCGCTGCACGGCGGTCAAGCGCATCCTCGTCCAGGAAAGCGTCGCCGACCGCTTCGTGCCGCTGGTGCTGGAGCGGGCGAAGAAGATCCGCTTCGGCGATCCGATGGACCGCTCGACCGATCTCGGCACCGTCGTGCATGAGAAGGCGGCGGCGTTGTTCGAAGCGCGCGTCCACATGGCGGCCGAGCAGGGGGCAGAGATCCTCTATAATCCGGGTCGTCAGGGTGCGCTGCTGCCGCCAATCGTCGTCGACCGCGTGCCGCACACATCCGAACTGGTGATGGAAGAAACGTTCGGGCCGATCATCCCGATCGTGCGCGCGCCGGATGACGATGAAGCACTGATCGCGTTGTCCAACTCGACCGCCTTCGGCCTGTCGTCGGGCGTCTGCACCAATTCGTTTCCCCGCATGCAGAAATACATCGCCGGCCTGCAGGTCGGCACGGTGAACATCTGGGAAGTGCCGGGCTACCGCATCGAGATGTCGCCCTTCGGCGGCATCAAGGACAGCGGCAATGGCTACAAGGAAGGCGTCATCGAGGCGATGAAGAGCTACACCAATGTGAAGACATTTTCGCTGCCTTGGTCCTGACCGGATCACATAAGCTGGCGGAACAAACCGAGGGAGCGTCCCACGCTCCCTCATTCGCATTTCGGAGACAATGATGGCCGCGATATCAGAGCTTGTGCATACCGAAGGCGATTCCAACACGACGGCGGCGCGCGGCCGCTGGGATACCGGCCAGAACGATCCCCGCATTCGCGGCCTGCTCGATCGCGACGCCGCCGCGTTCATGCACCAGAGCCTGTCCAGCCCCTGTCTTTCGACGATCGCTAGGGCGGAAGGCATCTGGATCGAGGACACCGCCGGCCGCCGCTTCATGGATTTCCACGGCAACAGCGTGCATCACCTCGGCTACGGCCACCCAAAACTGGTGGCGGCGATCAAGAAGCAACTCGACGACCTCTGCTTCGCGCCGCGCCGTTTCACCTGCGAGCCCGCCGTCGAGCTGGCCGAAAAACTGGCCGCGCTGGCTCCCGGCGATCTCGGCAAGGTGTTGTTCACCACCGGCGGCTCCGATGCCATCGAGGTCGCGTTGAAGATCGCGCGGGCGGCCACCGGCCGTTTCAAGACGGTGTCGTTCTGGGATGCTTTCCATGGCGCCGGCTTCGGCGCGGCCAGCGTCGGCGGCGAGGCGACGTTCCGCTCGCATATATCAGGCCCAATGATGACCGGCACCGAGCATGTCGCGCCCTGGGATGGCTATCGTTGCCCCTATGGCCACGACACGCTGGAAGCGTCCGGGCTCGCTTGCGCCAACATGATCGCCTACGTTCTCGGCCGCGAGCAGGACGTGGCGGCTGTCGTTGCCGAGCCGATGCGCGCGACGCCCAATCCACCTCCGCCTGGCTTCTGGAAGCGCGTGCGCGAGGCCTGCGATAGGCACGGCACGCTGCTGATCTTCGACGAGATTCCGACCGGCCTCGGCAAGACCGGAAAATTTTTCGCCCATGAGCATGACGGCGTAACGCCCGACATCGTTGTCCTCGGCAAATCACTCGGCGGCGGCATCCTGCCGATCGCCGCCGTCATCGCCCGCCGCGACCTCGACGTCACCGGCGGCTTTGCCATCGGTCACTACACCCATGAGAAAAACCCCGTGACGACGCGTGCGGCGCTGACGACCATCGACATCATCCTGGAAGAAGGACTGGTCGAACGTGCGGCCGAGCTTGGCCGGCATATGCTGGGACGCATGCAGGATCTGATGGGGCGCTCGCCCCATGTCGGCGACGTCAGGGGCAGGGGATTGATGGTTGGCGTCGAACTCGTCGAGGACCGGGCCTCGCGCCAGCCCGCGCGCGATCTTGCCGAACGCGTCTTCTATGCCTGCATCGAACAGGGGCTGAGCTTCAAGGTCAGCCACGGCAACGTGCTGACGCTGTCGCCGCCGCTGGTGATTTCGAAAGCCGATCTCGACCGTGCGCTCGACATCGTCGAACGCGCCGTGTTGACGGCCTGACCGTGAAAGCGGTCCGCACCGACCGCGAGCTCGAATGCCCAGGCATCGATGCCGGCTTGCGGGCAAGGGGCGTCGAGCTGGTAACGCTGCCGGATGGCATCCCCGAGGCGGAGCTCAAAGCCGCGATCGCCGACACCGATCTGCTCTTGATGTGCTACACGCCAATCACTGCGGGGGTGATCGACGCGGCGCCCAGGTTGAAGGGCATCGTCAAATATGGCGTCGGCATCGACGCCATCGATATCCCCGCCGCCATGCGGCGCGGTATCCCCGTCGTGAACGTGCCCGAATATGCCGAGGAAACCGTCGCCGAAGGCGCTTTTGCGCTGATGATCGCGCTGGCCAAGCGGCTACCCGCCATTGCCGCGGCGATGACGCGAGACGGCTGGATCTGGCCCGAACAGCGCTGGCTGGGACGCGATATATCAGGCGCCACGCTTGGGCTGATCGGCTGCGGCAAGATCGGCCGCAGCATGGCGCGCATGGCCGGCCGGGGATTTCGCGCGCGCGTCGTTGGTTTTGATCCCGGTGTCGATGCCGCGACGATGCGCGCCGCCGGCATCGAGAAGGCCGACGACCTGCACGCCATGTTGCGTGCCTGTGATTTCGTTTCGTTGCATTGCGTGCTGAATGACCAGACACGCGGCCTGATCGGCAAGCATGAGCTCGCCTGCCTGAAACCGTCGGCCATCATCGTCAATGTCTCGCGCGGTGCGCTGATCGATGAGGCGGCGCTCGTCGAGGCGATCGTTGCCGGTCGCATCGGTGGTGCCGGGCTCGACGTCTATTCGGTCGAGCCGCTGGCGAGGTCAGGCCATCCGATGAGCGCATTGTTCGGTCGCGACAATGTGATCCTGTTTCCGCATGTTACCTTCTTCACCTGCGAGGCGATGCGCCGGCTGGAAGACGACACACTCGCGCGCTGTTTCGAAATTCTCGAAGGCCGGCCAGTGACCATCCGCTCGCATGATCCGCGATTGCGGGCGCAGACCGCAGGCGTTGTGTTCGGCCGATAACCTATATTTTCAATCCGATAGCCGCCATCGGCGCAGCATATTTGTATCCACGACATCGATGCGACAGTTCCATGACAAATATCAGAGAAAGTTTGGCTCTCATAAAATAAATAGATTTTACTTATCGATGCCCAATCCCCAGAGTTGTCACAACGAAGACATCCAACCGGCTCAACGTCCGCCAGAGACCAAAGGCCGGTTGGTTCTAGTGCATCGCAGAATGTGCCTTCAATCAAAGGGGAACCGGTTATGAAATCAAGGAACGCAACCATGGTCGCGGCCTTCGCCGCATTGCTCGCATCGGCGGCTCTCATTGGGCCGGCACTCGCCGACGGCGTCGTCACCGTCTACTCCGCCGATGGGCTGCATGATGGCAATGGCAGCTGGTACGAGACCGAATTCGCAGCCTTCACCAAGGCCACCGGCATCACCGTTCAGTATATCGAGGCGGGCTCGGGCGGCGTCGTCGAGCGCGTCGCCAAGGAAAAGTCGAACCCGCAGGCCGACGTGCTGGTGACCTTGCCGCCCTTCATCCAGCGCGCCGCCGCGGACGGTCTGCTGCAGGATTACAAACCCGAAGCCGCATCCCAGATCGACGGCGGCACCGACAAGTATCGGCCGCTGGTCAATAACTACATGAATTTCATCTACAACAGCGCCGTGCTGTCCGAAGCGCCGAAGAGCTATAACGATCTGCTCGATCCGAAGTTCAAGGGCAAGATCCAGTACTCGACCCCCGGCCAGGCTGGCGACGGGACGGCCGTCATGCTGCAGATCATCCATGCCTTTGGCGGCGAGGATGCCGGCTTCGAATTCATGAAGAAGCTGCAGGACAACAATGTCGGCCCGTCCGCCTCGACCGGCAAGCTGACCGCGCTGGTCAACAAGGGCGAGCTGCATGTGGCCAATGGCGACCTGCAGATGAACATGTCGCAGATGGCAGACAATCCCAACATCAAGGTGTTCTGGCCCGCTGGCCCCGATGGCACCCGCTCCACCTTTGCGCTGCCCTATGAAATCGGCCTGGTCACCGGTGCGCCAAATAGCGACAACGGCAAGAAGTTGATCGACTTCCTGCTGTCCAAGGAGGCACAGGCGACTGTAAGTTCCGTTGCCCTCGGCATGCCGGCCCGCAAGGACGTGACGCCGTCCGACGCCAATTTCGCCAAGCTGCAGGAGGCGATGAAAGGCCTGACCATCTGGTCGCCGAACTGGGACGAGGCGCTGAGCAAGCTTCCCGACTACGTCAAGAAGTGGAACGAAGCGACCGGAAGTTGATCCGCACGGGAAGCAATCCGGAGAACAATGCCATGTCGGCCGCCGCCTTCACGGGCCCTAGTGTCACGGACATCGACGCCGCGAAGGTTCGCGGCGCCGGCTCGAACGTCCACTTCGACAAGGTCGTTGTCGCCTATGGCGCCCATGTCGTCCTGCATCCGCTGACCCTCGATATCGCGCCTGGCGAAATCCTGGCGATGATAGGCCCGTCCGGCTCCGGCAAGACGACCGCTCTGCGTGCCGTTGCCGGCTTCGTGCGGCCGGCAAGCGGCCGCATCCGCATCGGCGCCACCGACGTCACCGATCTGCCGCCCTATGAGCGTGGGCTCGGTATGGTGGTGCAGAACTACGCGCTGTTCCCGCATATGCGGGTCGAGGACAACGTCGCCTTTGGCCTCAGGGCACAAGGCGCCGACAAGGCGCTGATCGGCGAGCGGGTGAAGGATGCGCTCGCCACCGTCGGCATGGCGACGTTTGCCCGGCGTTATCCGCGCGAGCTTTCGGGCGGCCAACAGCAGCGCGTCGCGATTGCGCGGGCGCTTGCCGTGCGGCCGCGCGTGCTGCTGCTTGACGAACCGCTTTCGGCGCTCGACGCGCAGATCCGCCGCAACATGGTCGAGGAGATCGCCCGCCTGCACCGCAGCCTGCCGGGCCTGACCATCCTCTACGTCACCCACGACCAGACCGAGGCGCTGACGCTTGCCGACAAGATCGCCATCATGCGCGACGGCAGGGTCTGTTCGCATGGACCGACGACCGAACTCTATCGCCGTCCGCCAAACCGCTTCACCGCCGAGTTTCTCGGTCGTGCCAACCTTCTGCCGGTGACGGTTGCCGATGCTGCCGGCCCGAAAGGCTTTGCCATGGCCAGGCATGGCGATGCCGTGCTCGCCGGTGCCGGTCGCGGCGAGAAGGTTGGCGACAAGAGCCTGCTTTGCATCAGGCCGCAGCATCTGAGCCTGACGGCCGACAGCGAGCACACCAACCGCATTGTCGGCACGCTCAGGGAGGTGCACTGGCAGGGTGAACTCACGCATCTGGTGCTCGATGTTGACGGCACGCCGGTGCGCGTCTCGGCAACGAAACTGCCAATGGCCTTGCCGGAACCCGGCACAGAGGTGCCGCTGTTCTTCGCGCCGGCCGATACGTCGCTTCTTCCGGAAGACGCCGGTGTCTGAAGCGCTCGCCATTGGTATGCCGACGGCCAGAAAGCGGGAGCCGGGCCGGCTGTGGATCGTGCCGCCGGCGGCCCTGCTGGCATTGCTGTTCTTTTATCCGCTGGCGCTGATTGTACGCCAGGCCTTCCTCGACGACAGCGGCGTCGCCAATGTCGCGGAGATCGTCCGCGTCCTGCATTCGCGCTTCTTCCTCAACGCGCTGGTCAACACGGTGACGATCTCGGTCACGGCGACGGCCGGATGCCTGGTCGTCGGCCTGGTGCTGGCGCTGATCCTCGCCTTCGTGCCGTTTCCCGGCAGCGGCTTCATCGCCAGGCTGATCGACACTTTCATCGCCCTGCCGACCTTCCTGGTAACGCTGGCCTTCACCTTCCTCTACGGCTCCGCCGGCATGCTCAACTCCGGGCTGATGGAAGCCTTCTCGCTGCCGCTGCCGCCGGTCGACTTCCTTTATTCGACATGGGGCGTCGTTCTGGCCGAGGTCACGGTCTACACGCCCTTCATCCTGCGGCCGCTGCTTGCCGCCTTTTCGCTGGTCGATCGCGGCCAGATCGAAGCGGCAAGCGTGCTTGGCGCGCGACCGTTCCGCATTGTCCGCCAGGTCATTCTGCCGGCGGCGGTACCCGCGCTCATCGCCGGCGGCAGCCTCTGCCTGCTCCTCACCGTCAACGAATTCGGCATCGTCCTGTTCATCGGCGCCAAGGGCGTCATCACGCTGCCGCTGCTGATCTATGGCAAGGCGATCCAGGAATCGGCCTACCAGGTCGCCTGCATCATCGCCGTGGTCAACATAGCCCTGTCGCTCGGCCTGTTCGGTCTCTACCGGTTCGCTGCCGGCCGGTGGGGAGTCTAGCGATGCTGGTCTGGTCGCGTTCCGGTCGCTTCGTCATCTGGGTGATCTTCGCGCTGATCTTCGGCGTGCTGTTCCTGGCGCCGCTGGCGGTGATCCTGCTGTCCAGCTTGGCCGACCAGTGGAACGGCGTGCTGCCCAATGGCTTGACCACGGAGCACTACACCGATGTCGCGCGCGGCGCGGCCTGGAACGCGGTCAAGGCCAGCCTCGTCACCGGCTTCCTGGCCAGCGCGCTGGCGCTGGTCAGCGGCACCTGGGCAGCACTTGCGCTGCGCATCCAGGGCGCCACGCTGGCGAGGGCACTCGGCCTGCTGTTCTTCATCCCGAGCGCTGTGCCTTCGGTGTCGGTCGGCCTTGGCCTGCTGGTTGCGTTCAGCCATCCGCCGCTGTTGCTCAACGGCACGATCGCAATCGTCATGATCGCGCATTTCGTGCTGATCTCGGCTTTCACCTTCGGCAATGTCTCGGCCGGGCTTGCGCGGCTGTCGCCCGATTTCGAGCAGGTCGCGTCGAGCCTTGGCGCACGCCCTGCCTATCGGCTCCGGCATGTCACGCTGCCCTTGCTCGCACCCTATCTGGTCGCGGCCTTCGGGCTGAGCTTCGCGCTGTCCATGGGCGAGCTTGGCGCGACCGTGATGGTCTATCCGCCGGGTTGGGTGACGCTGCCGGTGTCGATTTTCTCACTGACCGATCGCGGCGACATCTTTGCCGGGGCGGCGCTCACCATGATCCTGGTGGCGGCAACGCTGGTCCTGCTGCTCGGTCTGGAGCGCATCACCAAGCGCGCTACCGGCGCATAGCGGACATTGCCTCAGGCCGGCTGGCGTTCGACGATGTAGATGTGGTCGGTCGCCAGCACCACCTCGCCGCGCTGGTTGATCACTTCGCAGCGCTCGATCACGCGTCCGGAACTTGGTCGCTTGGGGTCGTCCTCCTTGGCCGCGATGGTGGTGCGTGTGCGGATCGTGTCGCCGATGAACACGGGCTTGATGAAGCGCAGCCGGTCGTAGCCATAGGAAAAGGCGACGGGATTGATGACCGTTGCCGTCAGCCCGATGCCGACCGAGAACACCAGCGTGCCATGCGCGATGCGCTGGCCGAACGGCGTTGTCTTCATGAACTCGGCGTCCACGTGGTGCGGGAAGAAATCGCCGGTGTGACCGGCATGGACGATGAAGTCGGTCTCGGTAATCGTGCGGCCGCTGGTCAGCCGTGTCGAGCCGATCTCGTAATCCTCGAAATACTGGATCTGTTCCATCAGGGCCTTTCCGCGACCGGCGTCGCCGGCGCCGCGCTCGAACGATAGGCGGCTTCCACCAGCGCCATTGTGTTCCATGCATCCTCGACCGAACTGATCAGTTCGGCGTCTTCGCCGGATGCAAAGCGCTGAACATTTGCCATGCGCCCGACAAAGGCGTCGGGAAACCACTCGCCGGCCAAGGGCACCGCGATCCAGTCCGATCCGCCCTTCGGATAGATTTCCAGAATGTCCGGCTCGCCCCGGGGATAATCGAGATTGAGACCGAGCTTGAGATAGGCGGCACCCTCGGTGCCGCAGACGCGAAATTCGCAGGCTTGATGCCGGCGCCCGAACTTGTGGTCGTGGTTGATCGATAGCGCGCAGCGCACGGTGTCGCCATAGTCGAGAATGGCGCTGGTGCGCGTCTGCGCCACGGAATGATTGGGATGGCCGAGCGTCTTGGCATGCACGCCCTTGGGGTCACCGAGCAACTGCCGGATCAGGTCGAGATAGTGGATCGAGTGCATGGCGATCTCGACGCGCGGCGCCTTGAGCAGGAATTCCCACAACTGCCACGGCGTCGCCAGCGCCAGCCAGGCGTCGAAATCGACGACCTCGCCGAGCCAGCCCTTGGCGATGGCGTCCTTCAGCGCCAGCATCATCGGCGCGAAGCGGAGCTGGAAATTCACAGCCGCCTTGAGCTTCTTGGCGCGGCAGATTTCGAGGATTTCGCTTGCCTCCCCGAGGTAATTGCCCATCGGCTTCTGGATCAGGGCGACCGCACCGCCGGGCAGCGCCTTCAGGATATCGGCGTGCCGCCCTGGTGGGGTTGCCAGATCGAAGATCGCGTCCTTAACTCCAGCGGCTTCTTGCACCGAACGGAACGCCGTCACGTCCCATTTATCGGCCAGGGCCTGCGCCTTGGCCTGGTCCGGATCGTAAAGACCGGCGATCGGAAACCCCGCTTTTCGGTAGGCCGGGAAATGCGCGTCGCCGACAATCGACCCTGCACCAAAAGTGACGATCGGTCGGGGTTGTGAGGGTTTGGCCCAGGCCTGGACGAGTGAGGCAGGGTCGAAACCGGCCTCAGTCATGGTGGAAGACCTCGTCCATCGAAGCCCACCATTCACCCTCCTTGCGGGTCGCAAGCGGCTCCTGGCAAGGTATGCAGACGGCCCACCATTCCTGCGTCCTCGGATCGGCCGCCATCTTGGCCATGTCGGCCTCGTAGTCGATGCCGTGGTATTCGAAGGTGCTGAACAGCAGGTTCTCCGGCCGCTTCAGGTAAATGGAATAGTTCTTGATGTTGCATGCCGAAATCATGGTCAGCACGTCCGGCCAGACGGCGGCATGGAGGCGAACATAGTCCTCGACCTTCTCCGGCTTCAGCCCAAGCACAAATCCCATCCGCTGCATATCAGCTCCTTATCTCGTAATCGCCGTGGTGAATTCGGCGATGCTCATGGCCTTGACCGCGTCCCAGTCCCAATCGATGCCGATACCGGGCTCGTCGGGCGCCAGCGCATGCCCATCCTCGATGCGCATGTGCTTGCCGGTCAACTGGTCGAGTTGCGGAATGTACTCGACATACCTGCCGTTCTGAACAGCGCAGGTCAGGCTGACATGCAATTCCATCAGGAAATGCGGGCAGACTGGAATGTCGAAGGCCTCCGCCGCATGGGCGATCTTGAGCCAGGGCGTGATGCCGCCGATGCGGCCGACATCGACCTGCACGATCGAGCAGGCGCCTTTCTGCATGTATTCGCGGAAGTGCCTGACGGAATAGAGCGACTCGCCGATGGCGATCGGCGTCGGCGTCGAATTCGACAGCCTGATATGCCCGTCTATGTCGTCGGCCGGCAGCGGCTCCTCGATCCAGGCGAGATCGAGTTCTCGAAGCCTCGCCGCACGCCGGATCGCCTCGTCGACGGAGAAACCCTGATTGGCGTCGGTCATGATCTCGTAGCCGTCGCCCACCGCCTTGCGCACCGCCGACAGCCGCGCGAGATCCTCGGAGCCATGCGGCCTGCCGATCTTCACTTTCGAGCCGCGAAACCCCTTGGCCTTGGCGGCCACCGCATCGTCGACCAGCGCCTGCGTCTCGATGTGCAGCCAGCCGCCTTCTGTCGTGTAAAGCGGGCAGCGGTCCTTGGCGCCGCCAGCGAGCTTCCATAGCGGCAGGCCCTGTTTCTTCGCCCTGAGGTCCCAGAGCGCTGTGTCGATCGCCGCGATGGCGATTGCCGTGATGGCGCCGATCGTGGTGGCGTGGGTGGCGAATTCGAGATCGTGCCAGATCGCTTCGATCATATCAGGATCGCGGCCGATCAGGCGCGGCGCCAGGTGGTCGGACAGAAGCCGCATCACCGACGAGCCGCCGGTGCCGATCGTGTAGCTGTAACCGGTTCCGACCGCGCCGTCGGAATCGGTGATGGTGACGATTGGCGTCTCTTGGCTGACGAAGCTCTGGATCGCGTCGGTGCGTTTGACCTTGGGCACAAGGTCGACCATGCGCAATTCTATCTTTTCGATCTTGGCCATGTCGGTCAGCTCCGCAATGTCTTTCCGGTCTCAGCGGCAAACAGATGCGCCTGCGACAGGTCGAGGCTCATGGCGACGCGCTCGCCTGGCTTCAGCGGCCTGGGGTTCAGCATGCGAGACACCCAGTCACTGCCGTTGAACTCGACGAACACCAACGTCTCGTTGCCGAGCGGCTCGGTGACGGTGATCGGCAGTTCGATCTGATGCACGTCGGCCGCGCCGCCGGAGCTGATACCATGGCCGGTCGGATAGATGTCGTCTGGCCGCAACCCGAACACGACCTTGTCGCCGCCAGCGACATTGGCCTTGAACTGACCGGGCAGGGGCAGCTTGGCGCCGCTGGCGAAAACCAGCTGGCCCTCGTCGACCGTCGCCTCGTGCAAATTCATCGGCGGTGAGCCGATGAAGCCGGCAACGAAGCGCGTCGCCGGCCGGCGGAACACTTCATCTGGGGTGCCAACCTGTTCGAGATGTCCGTCGCGCATGATGACGATACGGTCGGCAAGCGTCATCGCCTCGACCTGGTCGTGGGTGACGTAGATCACCGTTGATTGCACCTTGGCGTGCAGCTTCTTGATCTCGGTGCGCATCTGCGTTCTGAGCTTGGCATCGAGATTGGAAAGCGGCTCGTCGAACAGGAAGACGTCGGGGTCGCGCACGATGGCACGACCCATGGCGACGCGCTGGCGCTGGCCGCCGGACAGTTGCGACGGCCGACGGTCGAGCAAAGCATCGAGCCCCAGGATAGCCGAGGCCTCGGCGACGCGGCGATCCATGTCGTCCTTGGCGGCGCCGGCGATCTTCAAGGAGAAGCCGAGGTTTTCGCGCACCGTCATATGCGGGTAGAGCGCATAGGACTGGAACACCATCGAGATGTTGCGCGAACGCGGCGGCAAATCGTTGACGACGCGCCCGCCAATCTCGATCGAACCGGCGCTGATCTCTTCCAGCCCGGCTATCATGCGCAGCGTCGTCGACTTGCCGCAGCCGGAAGGACCGACCAGCGCGATGAATTCGCGGTCGGTGATGTCGAGGTCGATGCCATGCACGATCTCGATATTGCCGTAGCGCTTGGTCAGCTTTTTGAGGGAAACCGTTGCCATGAGATCAGCCTTTCACCGCGCCGGAGGTCAGGCCGCCGACAAGGTGCTTCTGGACGATGAAAGTGAGGGTGAGCGCCGGAATGATCATCACCACGGCGAGCGCGCACATGCCGCGCCAGTCTATGGTGAACTCGGCCGTGTAGTCGAGCAGGCCGACCGGCAGCGTCTTGGCGCTGACCGAGCGGGTCAGTTGGGAGGCCAGCGCGAATTCGTTCCAGCAGGTCAGGAAGGCGAAGATGGCGGCCGATGCGATGCCTGGTCCGGCGAGCGGGAACTCGACCTGCCAAAAGGCCTGCCAGCGCGTGCAGCCGTCGATTTGTGCGGCTTCCGCAAGGTCTTTCGGCACCTGGCGGAAGAAGCCGTCGATCAGCCAGATGGTGAACGGCACGTTGAGCGCGACATAGGCAAGGATCAGCCCGAAATGCGTGTCGATGATACCGAGCCGCACATAGAGGAAGAACAGCGGCAGCGACAGCGCGATGCCGGGCACCGTGCGCGTCAGCATCAGGCCGAGGAAGACGCTCGACTTGCCGCGAAAGCGATAGCGCGCAAAGGCATAGCCGCCCGCCATGCCGATGGCGACCGCGATCACCGTCGAAGTCACCGAGATGATCAGCGAGTTGCGGAAATATTCGATGACAGGGATGCCGCCCTTGCCGATGCCTGAGAACATCGCGACATAGGCGTCGAACGAAATATCCTGCGGGATCCACACTGGCGGCTTGGCCATGATCTCGACCGTCGGCCGCAGCGACGAGAGCACGATCCACAGGCCCGGCAGGCAGATGGTCAGCATCGCCAGGAACAGGCCGATGCGATAGATGATATCAAGCAGCCTGCGCTTAAGGCGCGCGGAAGAATTCTCGTCCATCTTCACCACTCCGCGCCGATTTGCGTGCGCGCCGCGGCGAGCTTGTTGAAGAAATAGACGGTAAAGGCGATCGACAGCAGGATCGAGAAGTAGGCCATGGCGTTGGCCATGCCCATGCGCCCGTCGCTGTAGGCGGTGCGCGCCACGAGTGTCCAGAGCAGCTCGGTACGGCCGGCCGGACCGCCATCGGTCATGATCTTGACGATGTCATAGGCACGCGCCACGTCGAGCGAGCGGATGGTCATGGCGATGTAGGCGAAGGGCATGACGAACGGCCAGATCACATAGCGGAAGGTCTGCCACGGCGTGCAGCCATCGACGCGCGCCGCCTCGATCGGCTCCTTGGGCATGGCGAGCAGCCCGGCGAGGATCAGGATGGCGAAGATCGCCGTCGACGACCAGATCTCGGCAACCGAGATGGCGATGAAGGCGAGGTGACCCTCGATCAGCCACGGGATGGCGTCCCTGGTGATGCCAAGCGACTGCAGCGCATTGTTCACCAGGCCGATATTGTCGTTGAACATGAACTTGAACTGGAAGCCTACGAGGATCGGCGAGAACATCATCGGAAACATCATCAGCGTGCGCAGGATGCGCTGGCCGCGCGTCGCCTTCTCAACCAGCATGGCGAGACCAAGGCCAAGCAGCATTTCAAGATTGAGCGCGATCGTCAGCAACAGGACGGTACGGCCGAATGCCCACCAGAAATCGGTGTTGGCCAGGATCGACAGGTAATTCCTGAGGCCGATGAAGACGAAGAACGTCTCGGGCTTGGTCAGGCGGAACGGCGTGAAGCTTGAATAGAGCGACAGAAGCAGCGGCACCACGACGACCGCCGCCAGAACGACGATGGCCGGAAGCAGCAGCAGGAACGGCGCGGATGGCTTGAGGCCCTTCATCGGGCTCCTCTGGTGTCTGGCATTCAGATTTTTGGGCCGGGGCCCGACATGATGAAACGGGCAACGCCGGCAAAAGGCGATCGCCTCCCCCATTTGACGATGGAGGAGGCAATCTTGTGAGCAATGCTTACAGCTTGCCGGCGTCCTGCAGGATCTGCGTCGCCTTTGCAGCGGCTTCGTCCAGTGCCTGCTTGGAGGTCTTGTCGCCGAGGATCGCGGCCTGCAACTCGGGATAGACGGCGTTCGAGATCTCGATCCACTCAGGCGTCTGCGGCACGGCAAAGGCGTGCTTGGCTTCTTCCTGGAAAGCCGACAGAACCTCCTTCTTGTAGGGGTCGTTGGCGGCTTGCTGCAGGTCCCAATCCCAGACCGCGGTGCGCGTTGGCAGCGGGCCGGCGGTGGCCTCGAGCTTCTGGCTGTCCTCGTTGGTCAGCCACCATACGAGCGATGCCGCTGCTTCCTTGTTCGGGCAGTTCTCGGTCACCGAGAAGCCATGGAACCCCGACCAGCCGGTGCGCACTCCGGCGGAGCCTTTCGGCGCGACCTTGACGCCGACATTACCGGCGACCTTCGACGATTTCGGATCGTTGAAGAAGCCGGCCCAGCCCGGCCAGTCCAGATTGATCGCGACGGTGCCCGAGGCAAAGCCCTGGCCGAGATCGTCCCAGAGGTAATTGGTGGTTCCGGCCGGCACGGCCTTGGCCTTGTAGAGGTTGACGAACCAGTCGAGCGCCCGGATGCCGGCTTCGGAATTGAAGACCGGCTTGCCGTCCTTGTCGAGATATTCGCCGCCCTCGGCAACGACCATTTCGTAGAAGCGGCCATTGATCGCCTCTTCCTTGCCGGCAAACTGCGTGCCGTAGAAATTGGGCGGGTTGGCGAAGAACTCAGCCTGGTCGGTGACTTCCTTCCAGGTGTCCGGCGGCACCAGATCATAGCCGTATTTAGCCTTGAACTTGGTCTTGTTGTCGGCGTTCTCGTACAGGCTCTTCTGGTAGTAGAGCGCCGAGACGTCGAATTGCGCACGCGGCAGCATTTCCAGCTTGCCGTCGATGGTTGCCGCCTTGATCGTCGACGGCACGAAGGCGTCGATCTCCGACTTCGGCAGGAGCTTGCTGAGGTCGGTGTAGAGGCCGGTGTATTGCGGCGCGAAGGAGGAATGATTCCAGCCGACGCACCAGTTGGTGCTGCCCGAGGCGATGTCGGACTTCAATTCCTTGTCGATGTCGAAGCCGTTCTTCTTTGTCAGGATGTTGACCTTGGCGCCTGTCGCCTTCTCCCATTCGGGAATGCGCTCGTAGAGCTTTTCATATTGCTGGCCGCCGATCAGCTTCACGTCGACGGTCACGCCGTCGAACTTGCCGGGCAGGTCGCCGGCAAGGGCGGTGCCTGCGCCTGACGCAAGCATCAATGCGCCGGCGCATACGCCGGAAAGCAGTCTGTTCATTGGTATCCTCCCTGGGTGCGCCTCGGTGGCGCCCGCAACTCGTCACGTGACAAGAAATGCTACATTTATATACAAACAAAACATTCATCCGTACGTCAAGGCGAAATTTGTTTCCGTCGGCCGCGTTCCTGCGTATATGAAGACACGAATTCACTGGAGGGATGAGCCGTGGACGACAGCGAAGATGAGCGTTATCGCGCGCCGGCGCTCGACAAGGGGCTCGACATCCTTGAGCTTCTAGCGGGCGTGGACGGTGGCCTGACCCAGGCGGAAATCGCCAAGAAGCTCGACCGCAGCCCTAACGAATTCTACCGCATGCTGGACCGGCTGGTGCGGCGCGGCTACGTCACGCGGCTCGATGGCGACCGCTATTCGCTGACGCTCAAGCTGTTTGGCCTGGCACAATTGCACGCGCCGGTGCGGCGGCTGGTTTCCTATGCGACGCCGCTGATGCGCGAACTGGCCGAGACCTCGCAGCAGGCCAACCAACTCGTTGTTTTTGATCGCGGTTCCGCCGTGGTGATAGGCCAGCAGGAGGCGCCGAACTACTGGGGGATTTCGATCCGGGTCGGCTCCCACATCAGCCTGTTCGACACCGGTTCAGGCCATGTCCTGCTCGCCTTCCGTTCACCGGAAGAGCGGCAGATGATGATCTCGGAGCACGTCCGCAGCACCGACAAGACCGCGCAGCCGGCCGAGTTCTTCGCCCGTCTCGACCAGATCCGCGACCGCGGCTACGAGATGATGGCTTCCATGCAGACGGCAGGCGTCTTCAACCTTTCCGCTCCGGTGCGTGGTTCCGACGGCAAGGCCATAGCGGCGCTGTCGATCCCCTACATTACCGTCGTCAACGCGCCCTCGGCACCCGACATCACCCGCACCATCGAGTTGCTGCTCGCAACCTGCGAGAAGCTGTCGCACCTGGCTGGGTCGGCCGTCGGCTCATCGGCCTAAATTCTTATTTGAATGAAGAATTCCTCCGTGAGAGGATCGAAAAAAGCTGCAGGAGGAGCCCGCCATGATCATCGACACCCATTTGCATCTCATCGATCGCTCGGGGCTTCGTTACCCCTGGCTTGCCGGCGTACCGGCACTGAACCGCGATTTCTCCTATGAGGAATACGCCACGGAGGCAAAGCGTGCCGGTGTCGAACGCGTGCTGCACATGGAGGTCGATGTCGACCCGGCCGACATCGAGGCGGAAACCGCCCGTGTCGAGGGCCTCTCGCGTCAAGCGGGCAGCATGCTTTCTGGGGCGATAGCATCCTGCCGTCCCGAAGACGCTGACTTTGCCGCTTATCTCGAACGCCAGCAGGCAAATCCCTTCGTCAAGGGTTTCCGCCGCGTCCTTCACGTCGTCCCGGACGATCTTTCGGAAGGCGCACTGTTCCGTGACAACATCAAGCGGCTTGGCGGCACCGGCTTGACCTTCGACCTCGTCGTGCTGCCGCATCAGATTCCCAAGGCGATCGCGCTCGCCGAACTGGCGCCCGACGTACAGTTCGTCCTCGACCATTGCGGCGTTCCCGACATCAAGGGCGGAGCCGAGCATCCCTGGCGCGAACACATGAGCGAGATCGCACGGCGCCCGAACGTAATGGCCAAGATTTCCGGCGTGGTAGCCTATACCGACGCCGCCAATTGGACCGTCGATACGCTGCGGCCTTACGTCGAACACACCATCAGTTCATTCGGCTGGGACCGCGTCGTCTGGGGCAGCGACTGGCCGGTCTGCACGCTCGGTGGCGGTCTCTCGACCTGGGTGGCGGCGACCCATGCGCTGCTCTCGAGTTGCAGCGTTTCGGAGCGTGACAGGCTGTTGTCGGGCAATGCCCGCAGGCTTTGGTGGTTGAAATAACGACCTCGCTCAGCCCTCGCCAGGCGAGGGGGAACTGGCCCGGAACAGGCTGATGAGATCGGCGATGACCTGGCCGGCCGGATGGCCGGAGGTCAGGCCGGAATTGATGCGATCGGACGCCGCCTGCTGGAACGCCATGTAGCCGTCATGGCGCGGCCGCACCCAGGCGCCCTCCAGCGTCGCGCGCGTGCCCCGATAGAAGTTGCCGGCCACTTCATTGATAGTCTGGTCTTCCCAGGCAGCCGCATGGCCCGGCTGGCCGCCGGCGGCGGCATAGACGCCACGCTGGACATCGCCGCTGGCGACCCAATAGGCAAAATCGATCGCTGCCTCTTTAGCCTTGGAGAAGGCCGATACGGCTATGCCTGTGCCGCCGAGCGCCGAGCCGATCGGACCATTGGAACCGACCACCGGGATGTCGGCAAAAGCCAACCTGTTGGCGCGAAAACCCGACGCCGCATAAGAGACGTAGCCATAGATCAGCGGCGCGCAGACAATGCGGGAACCAGCCTCGGCCATGCGTTCCGAAACGGCGATCGGATCCATGTCGAAGCAGGTCGGGTCGACCAGCGCGGCGATCTCACGCATCGTCTCGAAGACTTCGCAGCCCGTCTCGACAGCGATGAGATCGCCCGACGGATCGGTCGCGCAGGGATGCCCGAGATTACCGGCCAACGTGTAGAAGGTCATCAGGCAATGCGGCGGCCGCAACGGCAGCAACACGCGACCCTGCCGGGCGAGATCGAGCACGTCGCTCCACGTCGCTGCCGGCGCATCGAGCGCATCCGGTCGCCAGGCCTGCACCTGGCTGGCCGCATCAATCGGGAACGCCCATTGCCGCTCTTGCCAGGTGTAACTCGGATAGGACTGGCCAACGCTCTCCGAGGCAAGCGCGGCGCGCTCCGCCTCGCGGCCAGGGACGTCGAGAGGCTCGAGGCAGCGCTCCGCCGTGATCTGGCCGACATGCGGATGGTCGATGACGATGAGGTCATAGGCGCGGGCCAACTCCTCGACCGGGAAGGATTCGAAATCCTGCAGTGAACGCTTGTCCCATTCGATGGCGACGCCGGTCTTCCGCTCCCACAGAGATGAACACGCGACCATCGGATCGTAGCCGCGCGGGTGGCTCCAGGTCATGCCCCTCAGCGTGGGCTTAATGGAGCGCGTGCTCACAGACCGAACTCCGCGCGGATCGCGGCACTGTGCTCGCCGATGCGTGGTGCCGCGCGGTCGACCTTGGCTCTGATCCCATCGACCCTGAGCGGCGAACTGGTGGTGAGGATCGAGACGTCGTCCTCGCGCGTCACCGTCTGGAGCATGTCGAGGGCCTGAAAACCCTCGCTTGCCAGCATCTCCGGCCAGGTCAGCACCTTGGCGCACCAGATGTCGGCAGGCTCGAGAATGGCCAGCCATTCGTCGATGGTTTTCGTGGCAATCCTCTGGGCGATGATCGCCTTGATGTCGTCGCGCGCGGTGAACCAGGATGCCGGCTTGTCGCGATAGGGAGCCAGTTCATCGAGCGACAAAAGGTCGGCCAGCTTGGGGATCGGCGTCATGGCGATGGCGAGATAGCCGTCCTTGGCCGGATAGACGCCATAAGGCGCCGAGAGATAGGCATGCGCGCTGCGGAAGCTCGAGCGCCTGGGCAGGCGGCGCCCGTCATTGAGATGCGTGGTCAGCACCTCGAACTGGAAGTCGACCAGCGCTTCCAGAAGGCTGGTCTCGATATGGCTGCCCTGGCCAGTGATGCCGCGCCGCACCAGTGCGGCCAGGATGCCTTGCGCGCAGGCCGCACCCGCCAGCATGTCGCCGATGGCGAGGCCGAACGGCACCGGCCCCTGGTCTTCGTCGCCGTTCAGCCACATCACGCCGGAGCGCGACTGCGCCAGCAGATCCTGGCCTGGGCGCTTCACCCACGGGCCATCCTCGCCATAGCCGCTGATCGAGGCATAGACCAGGCGCGGATTGATCTGGCGGACGGTCTCGTAGTCGAGGCCAAGGCGCTCGATGACGCCCGGCCGGAAATTCTGGATCAGCACATCGGCCTTGGCCAGCAGCCCGCGCAATGTGTTGAGGTCCGCCTCGTTCTTCAGATCGATGGCGAGGCTTTCCTTGGCCCGGTTGATGGCATGGAAGATGGTGGAATCGCCGCCGATCTCGGTGTCGCTGAGATAGAGCCGGCGCGACAGGTCGCCGCCGTCAGGACGCTCTATCTTGATGACGCGGGCGCCGAGATCGAGCAGCCTGAGCGAACAGTAGGGCCCGGACAGGAACTGGCTCACGTCGACGACGACGAGACCGGCAAGCGGCAATTCGGCTGCTGCCGGCATCTCTACTTCTCCGTCTTGCCGGCGAAATCAGCCGGGTTGCGGTACTTCACCGTCTGCAGATGCTCGCAATAAAGAACGAGTTCGCCTTCACCCTTGAACACCTCGTAGCTGGCGCGGATCAGCCCCATTTCCTTGTAGCGGGGGTGCTTGTCGAGGTTGGAACGGATCGAATAGATCGTGTCGCCGATGAAGACAGGCTTTATGAATCGTAGCTTGTCATAGCCATAGGAAAAAGCGTTGACGCAGTTGGTGGCGACCAGCCCGAGGCCCGCCGAGAAGACGAACGCGCCGGCAATCAGCCGCTTGCCGAAAATGCCCTCGCTCTCGGCAAACATCTGGTCCTGCACGTAAGGATGGATGTCGAGCACCAGCGTGTTGAAAAGGTGACTGTCGCCCTCGGCCATGGTGCGACGCAGCGAGCGGATTTTCTGGCCGACCGGCCAGTCCTCATAGAACCAGTTCTCGGCATTCCACACCGGCAGGGCGGCATGATCGGCGGGCATATTCCTGGGATGCGTCGAGACGACGCCAACGGTTGGCGCGAAATCGCTCATGGCCTAGTCCATCGGGCTCGCGAGAGCGCCCATCCAGCTATTCGAGCACGCGTCAAGGCGCCTGAGTGCACGACATCTCCTCCCGTCAATCTTCTTTTGTAAATACTATTTTCACATATGGGATTGCGTTGCAAGCGAGGACAAGCGAAATTTTGGCGGTCCCACGGTACCGAGCACCGGCGGCAGGGGAGGGAAAACATGCGCAAAGCCTGTCTGGTCTTCGTCGGCAGCCTGAACCGCGAAGCGCCTTATTTTCAGGGTGCGCGAGGCGTCGGCCTTAGTGTCTACAGCTTCGACGAGGAAACGCTGGAAACAAGCAAGCTGGCCGAGACGAATGATGTCGACAACCCTACCTTCCTGTCGGTGACGCCGAATGGCTCGCGCATCTACGCCAATTCGGAAGTCTTCATCTGGCGCGAGGGAACGGTCTCGGCCTACAGCTTCGATCGCGGCTCGGGTACGCTCGCCTATTTGAACAAACAGCCATCGCTGGGCAGCATCACGGCGCACAATACCATCACGCGCGACGGCACCAAACTCCTGGTCGCCAATTACGGTGTGGGCGAGGGTGGTCCGGACCGTGCGGTGGCTGTGTATGGTTTCGACGGGGAGGGCGCACTGTCCGCGCCATTGGCCAGCGTTTCGCACAAGGGCACCGGCCCCAACGCGACGCGGCAGGAACGCTCGCATGCCCACAGCGTCACCGAAACCATTGCCGGTGGAACGGCAATCGTCGCCGATCTCGGCATCGACCGGCTGGTGTCCTATCGGATCGGACAGGACGGAAGTCTGGTGAAGCTCGCAGAGTCCGCGCTCCCTCCGGGTGCCGGCCCGCGTCACATCGCCTTGCACCCGAACGGCCGCTTTGTCTTTGTCATGAACGAGCTGGATTCGACCGTCGTGTCGTTGGCGCTCGACAATGCGACCGGCAGGCTATCGATCATCGACACCAAGCCGGCGGTGCCAGCCGAGGCCCGCGACAGCAATCACTGCGCCGATATCCAGATCTCGCCGGACGGCCGTTTCGTCTATGGCGGCAACCGTGGCCACGACAGCGTCGTCATTATGGCGGTCGACGAGCAGACCGGCAGCTTAAGTCTTGTCGGCTATGTCCCTTGCGGAGGCGCCACGCCGCGCAATCTGGCGCTGACGCCTTCGGGCGGCCATCTGTTCTCCGCCAACCAGAATGCCGACCGCATTTCGATCTTCGTCCGCGACGCCGGCAACGGCATGCTGACCGACACCGGGCGCGGCATCGAGATCGGCACGCCGATGTGTGTCAAGATCGTCGCGTGACCGCCGGCCAGCAGACTAGCCGGGCTCAAGCCTCTTGGATGGCCGAGAGCTTCCAGTTCGAGCCATTCTGGCGCGTGAACGTCCACAACTCGGTCGTCTCCGTCGGGTGCTCCTCGTTGCCTTCGATGACCTTGCCGCTCGCCCGTTCGCGCATCACGTCGCGAGACTCGTAGCGCAACGCCGCCGTGGCGTAGTCGCGGTCATCCTCGCGCCAGCTTTCCGCGATGTCGGCCTGCAGCAGGGTGACATCGGACACTTCGTTCCTGAGACCTTTCTTGGCATTGTCGGCCAGCTCTTCCGATAGATAGGATACCATCTCGGGTGTGACCGACCGGCGCAAGGCCGCATGGTCTTCGCGCCCGAACGCTTCCTGGACATCGGTCAACAACTGCTGGAACGCGTCGAGGTCGGCCTGGGCCAGCGTGATCTCTTCGGATCGGGTGGTCTCGTAGCCTCCGCCCGATCCGCCGCCAAACCCGGGAATTGTGAAGGAGCCAGCGCTGCTCGTGTTCTGCTGTGCCGTTGCGCGGTTCTCGAACCGTGAAGCTTGGGCATCGCCCATGCCGGCGAGCGCGGGCGCGGGGCCACGCGCGGATTGCGACCGGAAGAACCTGATGGCCAGCATGATCGCGCCACCGATGAGCAGGGCCTGGAGCAGGAATCCGAACATGCCGGCGAGGCCGCCGAAACCTTGGCCAAGGAGCAGTCCGATCAGGCCGCCGATCAGCAGGCCGCGCATCATCGTTCCACCGAAGCCGCTCATGAAGCCGGGCCTCTGCAGGCCGGTCTGCGGTTGCCGGGCAGCATTGTTGACGCCGGTGTTGGGTGTCATCGAACGCTCGACCGGCGCGGTCGGCGCCGGCGCGGTCCGGGTCGGCGGTGCCGATTGGAATGTGCGTGTGCCGCGGCTGCCGAAACTGCCGCCGCGCCGCGCCTCGGCATGATCGATCGCGACCATGGAGAATGCAAGGAACAGGCCGGCAAAGAGGGTGGCAAATCGGCTTGTGCGGGAAATCATCGGGGTGACCTTTATCGCTGTGGTTTCGGGCGTTTTCGGCAAAGGGCCGGCCTTGGAAAGACCGGCCTCATATGGTCAATCGAACAGCTCTTCGAAAAATGATTTCTTTCGCTTCGGATAGCGGTGGCCATGCGAGCGGGAATAGTCGTCATCGCGGTCCCGGCCGTGTTGCGGCTGGGCAAACGGCGCCGGCTGTGGCTGCGGCGCGGGAGACGCGTCCCTGGTGGACCGTTCGATGATCTTGTCGAGTTCGCCACGATCGAGCCAGACGCCGCGGCACTGCGGACAGTAGTCGATCTCGATCCCCTGGCGTTCGCTCATCACGAGGGCGACGCGGCAGGAGGGGCAAACCATGCCAAGGAGGGAAGATGTCATGTGGGGCTCCTAACCAGAAAGGAATGAGCCCGCTTAACCGAAAGGAATGGAAACGGGCCCGTTGAAGCGGTCCGACATCACGGTCGCCAAAGCGACAGTCAGAGGGGCCCGGCCCGCACACGGGAGTTAGGAATGCGGGGCGAAGCCTTCAAGGGGCAATGTTGCCGGTGAGAACGATTTGCTGCTCAAACAGTCACCACGATCTTGCCGAACTGCCCGTTCGATTCGAGATAGCGATGCGCCTCGACGATCCGGTCGAAGGGAAAGATCCTGTCGATGATCGGCCTGAGCGCGCCGTCCGCGAGGCCTTCGAGGATGAATGCCTTGGCCGCCTCCAACTTCTCCGGGTTGCCGGTGATCTCGTGCACGAGATAGCCGCGCAATGTCAGGGCCTTGCCCAGTACCGCAGGCAACGGGAACGGCGTCGGCTGGCTGCTGAGGCCGCCATATTCGATCAGAATGCCGCCGCGCGACATCGCCGCCGTCAGCGGCTCGAAGATCGGCCCGCCGATCGCATCCAGCACCACGCGCACGCCTTGCGGCCCGGCGATCTGGTTCAGTCTGTCGGCAAGTTCCTCTTCCTCAAGGACCACGACATGCGCCGCGCCGGCGTCGAGCAGAGCCTGCCTCTTCACCGATGTCCGCGTCACCGCGATCGTTATCGCGCCAACGCTGTTGGCGATCTGGATCGCCGCAAGCCCGACGCTGCTCGAAGCCGCCGTGATGACGACGACCTCTTCGCGGCGCAGCCTGGCGATGTCGATCAGGGCGCCGTAGGCGGTGAGGTACGGCATCCAGACCGCCGCCGCGGTTTGCCAGTCGAGGGACGCCGGATGCTCGACGATGAGCCCCGCGGGAAAGGTGACAAGCTCACCGTAAGCCGGCCAGCGAACCATCGATTGCGGCGGGATGACGCTCACGGCGTCACCATGTGCCAGCCCCATCACGCCTTCGCCGATTGCCTCGACGACGCCCGCCGCTTCCAGCCCAAGCCCGGAGGGCAGGACGGGTGTCTCAATGTAGCTGCCCGCGCGCAGCAGCGCCTCGGCGCGGTTGAGGCCGAGCGCCTTGACGCGGATCTGAACCTCGCCCGGACCCGGTGGCGGAAGGTCGACCTCCTCGATGCGCAGGACCTCGGGACCGCCATGCTGGTGGAAGCGAATGATACGGGCCATTTGGCTCACTCCAAAATATTTGACACTGAATGAGCTATGACGCGAAAGCTTTGTGCGATAAACGGCTGTTTGGATTGTTCAGTAGAAACCATGAGTTTCGAATATGGATAGGCTCGAGAGCATGGCCGTGTTCGTCAGGGCGGTCGATCTTGGCTCGTTCGCGGCGGCGGCCACCGCGCTCGATCTATCCGGACCGATGGTCGGCAAGCATGTCCGGTTTCTCGAGGAGCGGCTTGGCATGCGTCTGATTAACCGGACCACGCGCCGCCAGAGCCTGACCGATTTCGGCCGCGCCTATTATGAGCGGTGTCGCCTGGTGCTGGCCGAGGCC
The DNA here is from genome assembly GCF_020164695.1 of Mesorhizobium sp. ESP6-5. Lineage (NCBI taxonomy): Bacteria > Pseudomonadati > Pseudomonadota > Alphaproteobacteria > Hyphomicrobiales > Phyllobacteriaceae > Mesorhizobium > Mesorhizobium sp. ESP6-5. The sequence goes on along the minus strand of NZ_JAIUGR010000002.1, from coordinate 291,844 downwards.
GAAGCCGCCGATGCGCTCGCCGCCGACCAGCTCTCGGAGCCGCGCGGAAAACTGCGTGTCACCATGCCGGCGCATTTCGGGCGCCACTGCGTCACCCCCGTGCTGCTGAAGCTGGCAAGGCAATATCCAATGCTGGAACTCGACCTCTCGCTCAGCGACCGTTTCGCCGATCTTGCCGAGGATGGCTATGACCTTGCCATCCGGACCGGCGGTCTGGACGACAAGGCCGGCGTGATCGCGCGTCGCCTTGCACGCCAGGACATGGTCGTCTGTGCCGCGCCTTCCTATCTTGAAATTCATGGCGAGCCACGGCGGATCGAGGACCTCGCCGATCACCAGGCGATTGTCTACCGCCGGCTCGGCATGATCGTTCAGCCGTGGCTATTTCCGCGCGAGGGGCAGACTGCGCTCGAGGTAACCCCAAACGGCCGGCTGCGGCTCGACGATCTGGATGCCATCGCCGATGCCGCCGTCGACGGCATGGGGCTGGCGTGGTTGCCTTACTGGCTGCCTCGCGAGCGCATCCAGGCCGGCACGCTGGTCGAGCTGTTGCCGGACCAGCCGCGCTATCCCTACGATTGCCATGCGCTCTGGCTGCGGACGCCGCATCTGTCGCTCAAGGTCCGGCTGGCCGTCGACGCATTGGCGGCCGCCTTGCCGAAAATGATGGCGTGATCGCCAACAGACGGCTTGCGCTCTTTGAGGCGTGACGTTCCGGTGCCATATGAAGGTGGCTGATGGAATGCGCGCATCGCAGGAGAAACGGTTCATGACCAAAGGTTCGGATCTGTTCGTGGCGGCCCTCAAAAATGAAGGGGTCGAACGAATTTTCGGCATTCCGGGCGAAGAAAATCTCGACATCGTCGAATCCATCCGCCGCTCGTCGATCCAGCTGATCCTGACGCGCCACGAGCAGGCGGCGGCCTTCATGGCCGCCACCTATGGCAGGCTCACCGGCAAGCCGGGTGTGTGCATCACCACGCTTGGCCCCGGCGCGCTCAATCTGACCACCGGCTCTGCCTATGCGCTGCTCGGCGCGATGCCGATGATCATGATCACCGGCCAGAAGGGCATCCTGTCGTCCCGGCAGGCGCGCTTCCAGATCGTCGATATCGTCGCGGCGATGAAGCCGCTGACCAAGCTGTCGCGCCAGATCGTCTCGCCTAGGATGATCCCGTCGCTGGTGCGCGAAGCCTTCCGCGTCGCCCAGGAAGAGCGCCCCGGCCCCGTGCACCTCGAACTGCCGGAAGACATCGCGGCGGCGGAATGCGAGCCGATCGCGCTGGTGCCGACACATCCGGTCGAATTGCCCCTGGCCAGCGCTGGCGCGCTCGATCGCGCCGCCCGCATGATCATCGAGGCCAAGCGTCCGCTGCTGATGTTCGGCGCCGCGGCGTCGCGCCCGCGGGTGACTCCCGATGTCGCCCAGTTCGTGCTGCGAACGCAGATTCCCTATTTTACCACGCAGATGGGCAAGGGCACGGTGCCCGGCGGCACCGAGCTCTACATGGGAACGGCGGCTCTTTCGGAACGCGACTACGTGCACGAGGCCATCGAGCAGGCTGATCTGATCATCACCATCGGCCACGACACGGTCGAGAAGCCGCCCTTCATCATGGGCGCGAAAGGGCCGAAGGTCATTCATGTCGGCTACCAGACGGCTGATGTCGAGCAGGTCTATTTCCCGCAAGCCGAGATCGTCGGCGACCTCGGCCCGTCGCTGGCGCTGCTGGCGGACCGCATCGAGGGCAGGATTCCCAACGCGCAGGCCCTGCTGCCGCTGCGCGAAGGCATTTTGAGCCGCATCGCCGCGCGCGCCACCGAAGACCGTTTCACGCCGCAGCGCATCGTACATGATGTGCGCGCTGTGATGCCGGCCGACGGGATCCTCGCGCTGGACAACGGCATGTACAAGATCTGGTTCGCGCGCAACTACCGCACGCGCATGGCCAACACGCTGCTGCTCGACAATGCGCTGGCCACCATGGGTGCCGGCCTGCCGTCGGCGATGATGGCGGCACTGCTCTATCCCCGACGCCGTGTCATGGCCATTTGCGGCGACGGCGGTTTCATGATGAACAGCCAGGAACTGGAGACTGCTGTCCGGCTCAAGCTCAATCTCGTCATCCTGCTGCTGGAAGACCACGCTTATGGCATGATACGCTGGAAGCAGGCTGTCGACGAATTCCCGGATTTCGGCATGACCTTCGGCAATCCCGACTTCGTCAAATACGCCGAAGCCTATGGCGCCAGGGGCACCAGGGTTGGCGCGATAGCCGACCTGCAACCGGCGTTGGAACAGGCCTTCGCCGGCGGCGGCGTGCATCTCGTCGTGGTGCCCATCGACTATTCCGAAAACACCAGGGTGCTCGTCGACGAATTGCGAGAGCGACTGCCGGCGCCAAAGGCACCCTGACGGCAGCGGCAAAGCCGCCGTCAGGATCGGTTGATGCCTACAGCTTGCAGTAAGGCGTTACCGGCGCGATCGTGCCGAAATCCTTGACGATCTCGTAGCCGATGCCGTCCGCCGCCGCCTTGCCGACATAGGAATGGCAGAGTGTGTGGTTGTTGCTGGCATCGACCCGGATCTTGCCTTGTGGCGCATCGAACTCGATCGTCGGCAGCGCCTTGAGCACATCGTCGTCCTTCAGCGAGCCGGCCTTCTCCGCCGCCAGCGCGTAGAGATGCAGGCCGTTATAGCCGGCCTCGCCGATGCCATTGACCATCTTCTCCTGGCCGAATTTTTCGCGGAAGTTCGCGATGAACTTCTTGTTGACCGGGTTGTCGAGCGCCATCCAGTAGGGCTGCGGCGCGTAGGTGCCGGCGGCGACGCCAGGCGGCAGCGCGTCCTTGTTGAAGACCTCGTCGAGCGGTGCGATCAGAGGCTGCTTGATGTCGAAGCTGCGATACTGCTTGAGCTGCGTGACGGCGTCGTTGCCGACCACCATCGACCACACGACGTCGGGCTTCAGCGACTTGATCTTCTGGAAGGCCGGGCCGAAATCCGTGGTGCCGAACGGATAATAGTCGGCGCCGACAATCTTGCCGCCGGCCTTTTCATAGGCGGCTGTGATCGCCTCGGTCATTTTCTGCGGCCAGGCATAGTCGGACGCCATGATGTAGATGGTCTTGCCGAGGTTTTCGGCCACCCACGGCATCATCGGGTCTACCTGCTGCATCGGGATAGGTCCGGTGGCGACGAAGTAGCGATTGCATTCGCCGCCCTCGAAATTGGTCGGGTAGAAGAACAGCTTCTTGGCCTTCGAGGTGACGGAAAGCGTGGCGCTGCGCTCGGGCGAAATGATCGTTCCCATGATCACGTCGACCTTGTCCTCGTTGAGGAGCTTGCGGGCCTTGTCGATGGAGCCCTTGGTCGTGGTCTGGTTGTCCTCGATGAAGAGCTCCACCTGGCGCCCGCCAATGCCGTTGGCGGCGTTGAGTTCGGCGGCGGCGAGCTTGTAGCAGTTGAGCAGCGTCTCGCCGAGGATCGCCTGCAGCCCGGTGATCGGGATCGACAGCCCGACCTTGACCGTGTCTGCGGCGCGCAGGATTCCCGGCGCGCCGACCATTGCGAAGGCGGCCGCGGCGCCGCCGGATTTCAGAACAGTTCTTCTGTTTATCATTGTTGTGTTCCCTTCCAGTCCAGGCGCGCCCCATGCACGCCTTACAAAGCCAAGAGGTCCTTCAGCAGGGTCTCGTCGGCGAATGCTTCCGGCGTGCCCTCATGCACGATCCTGCCCTTCTCCATCACCAGGCAGCGGTCCGCCGCCTTAAGGACGAGATCGAGATTCTGCTCGACCAGGACGATGGCGATGCCGCGCTCGCGCGCGATGCGCGGCACCAGCTCGGCGATCGACTGCACGATGTTCGGCTGGATGCCTTCCGAAGGCTCGTCGAGCAGCAGCACCGACGGCAGGCCGCACAGTGCGCGGCCTATCGCCAGCATCTGCTGCTGGCCCCCCGAGAGCGTACCGGCGGTCTGCGCCTCGCGCTCGCGAAGGATGGGAAAATAGCCAAAGATGTCGGCTGGAATGTCGCCGTCGCCACGATCCCTGGCGGCGCGCGTGCCGACTTCCAGGTTCTGCCGCACCGTCAGCTGGTTGAAGATACCGCGGCCCTGCGGCACATGGGCGATGCCCGCCCGCGCGCGGCGGAAGGCCGGGGCGTTGGTGAGATCCTGGTCGCCGAGAACCACCGCACCGCCGCTCGCCTTCAGGCCCCCGGCGATGACGCGCAGCAGCGTTGTCTTCCCGGCGCCGTTGCGGCCGAGCAGGCCGACCACTTCGCCCGCCGCGACGCCGAGGTCGATGCCGTTCAGCACCGGGAGCAGGCCGTAGCCGGCCGACACGGCAAGTGTCCGCAGCATGGTCAGCGCCTCCCCAGATAGACGTCGCGGACCATCTCGTCGGCCTCAATGTCGTGGAAAGGACCGCTGCGAAGCCGGCGACCCTGGTGCAGCACCAGCGTTTCGCAATTCAGCGCCCGCACGAAGCGTATGTCGTGCTCGACGGCGACGATCGAGAACTCGCCCTTCAGCCGCAGCAGCATTTCGGCCGTCGCCAGCGTCTCCTGCGGCGTCATGCCGGCGGTTGGCTCGTCGAGCAAAAGCAGCCGTGGCTCGATGGCCAGCGCCATGCCGATCTCCAGCCATTGCTTCTGGCCGTGCGCCAGTTCGCCGGCCAATGTGGCAGCACGATTGGTCAGCGCGACCAGTTCCATCAATTCACCGATTGGCCGCGCCGGGGAGGGGGCACCCCATCGTGCGACCTTGAGGTTGTCCTCAACCGAGAGGCTCGGGAAGACCGACGGGATCTGGAACTTGCGGGCAATGCCGAGCCGGGCGATGCGATGCAGCGGCAGGCCGGCAATGTCGCGGCCGAGGAAATGGACGCTGCCGCTGGTCGGGCGCAACGTGCCGGTCAGCACGTTGAGGAAGGTACTCTTGCCGGCGCCGTTCGGGCCGATGATGCAGCAGAGCGCCTTGTCGCGGACCGTCAGGTCCAATCCTTCGAGGGCCTGCAACCCTCCGAAGCGGATGCCGACATTTTCGGCTTGGAGCAGGACGTCGCTCATCAGGCCTGGCTCCTGCCTTTGAACAGGCTCTTCAGCCGCGCATAGATCGACAGGATGCCGTCCGGCAGGACAAAGACGATGATGACGAAGACGCAGCCCAGCAGCAGCGGCCACAGGCTCGGATTGAAGCTGCTGATCGTCTGCTGTGCGCGCTGGATGAAGATTGCGCCCAGCACTGGGCCAAGCAGCGTGCCGCGCCCGCCGACCGCCACCCAGACAATGACCTCCGTCGACAGAAGCAGTCCGGACAGATCGGGGGCAACCAGCCCGGCCATGCAGACATAGAGCGCGCCGGCAAGCCCGGCGATGGCTGCCGAAAGGATGAAGGTGACGAGCAGCCGTAACGGCGCATTGTGGCCGAGTGCCGCCGCCCGGACCTCATTATCCTGAATGGCGGTCAGCACCGTGCCCCAGCGGCCACGGCTGATCGACCACAGCGACAGAACGGCCACCGCCACGATGACCGCGACGAAGATATAGCTCGACAGGTCCTGGCTGAGATCGACATGCCGGCCGCCAAGAACGAATTCGATCGGCGGGATCCCGATCAGGCCGCTGTCGCCGCCGGTGACCGAACTCCAGGAGATGGCCGCCTGCTGGCAGATGACGCCCATGGCCAGCGTGACGATGGTGAAGTAGCTGCCGCGGATGCCGCCGAAGAACAGGAAGTAGCCGATGATGGCGGCGACGAAGGCCGCCCCCGCGACCGCGCCTGTGATGCCGACAAGGCTGGCGAAGGGGATCGCGTCATTGAGCGTGACCAATGCCATGATGTAGCCGCCGATGCCAAAGAAGGCGGCGTGGCCGAAACACAGGATTCCGGTGCGGCCCCAGAAGAAGTCGAGGCTCGCCGCGAACAGGCCGAAGATCAGCGCGTCGCGGATCACCGTCAGTTGGTAGCCGTCGGCGAGGAAGGGATAGAGGATCGCGAGCGCCACGCAGACGGCGAAGATCAGCAGCCAGTTGCGGTCGCGGGCGATCATCGCGACGCCCCGTTGAACAGGCCGTTGGGCCGCACCCGCACGGCGACGATGGCCGCCAGCAGCACGACCGCCTGCGCCAGCGATGGCGAGATCTGGTAGTTGAGGATGCTGGTCAGCCCGCCGACGAAGACGCTGCCGGCGACGAGGCCGCCAATCGAGCCGACCCCGCCGACGATGACGACGAAGAAGGCGTTGGCGAGATAGTTCACCCCCATCTGCGGCAGCACGATCGCCAGGGGCGCGACCAGTCCCCCAGCCAGCCCCGCGATTGCCGCGCCGAAGGTGAAGGCGATGGCGTAAGTGCGGCGCGTGTTGATACCGACGCCCTCCGCCATTTCGCGGTTCTGGATGACGGTGCGGATGTCGAGCCCGAACGACGTCCGGCTGATCAGCAGGATGACGCCGAGCAGGGTCAGCATGGCGATGGCAATCAGGATCAGCCGGTAGGCCGGATAGACGGTGAAGAAGAGGTCGAGCGTGCCCTCGACCGGCGGCGTCACCGGCTTGGCGCCGAGGCCAAAGGTCAATTCCAGCCCTTGCTGCAGGATGAGGCTGACGCCCCAGGTGGCAAGCACCGTCGACACCGGCCGCGAATAGAGGTGGCGAATGACGGCGAATTCCAGGATGCAGCCGACCACGGCGCCGGCGATCGGCGCCGCAGCCAGGCCCAGCCAGAACGAGCCGCCCATACTCTGGATGAAGTATACCGCGAAGGCGCCGACGGTCACAAACTCGCCATGCGCCAGATTGGTCACGTTCATCAGGCCGAAGCTGATCGCCAGCCCGAGCCCGACCAGCATCAGGATGCTGATCAGCGTCAGCGCATTGAGCAATGTCGTGATGGCGAAATCCATCGCTTCAGGCCGCGCTGGCGAGGCGTTGGCGCAAGCCCGCGAGCAGGCCTTCAGCGGCATCGATCACCGCCGCCTGATGCGGCTGCAGGTCCTGCCCCGCCCACTCGTCGATATGGTCCGACAGCGGGTCGACCACCTCGGTGCGGTGATTGGCCAGCGTCTCGATGACGGCGTGGCCGCAGAATGGCACATAGCCCTCGGAATAGCCGCCTTCATGGCTCATCATCAGCCGTCCGTTCGAGACTTCGGCCGCAAACGCCACCATGCGCGCGGCAAGGCGGCGAAAACATTCGCTGTTGAGCATCATGCGGCCGAGCGGATCGAAGCCGGACGCGTCGAAACCGGAAGCGACGATGACGAGGTTGGGCTTGAACGCGCGCAAGGCAGGACCGATGACGCGGTCGAACGTGGCTTCATAGGCGCCTGTGCCGCTGCCGGCCGGCAGCGGGACGTTGATGTTATAGCCTTCGCCGGGTCCCTTGCCGTTGTCGACGAGCGCGCCGCGTCCGGTCGGGTATAGATTGTCCTGATGGAGCGAAATCGTCAGCACCGACGGATCGGAATAAAACACCGTCTCGGTGCCATTGCCGTGATGCACGTCCCAGTCCACCACGGCGGCACGGCCGAGCAGGCCCTCGTGCTGCAGCCGCCGCACGGCGACGCCGATGTTGGAGAACAGGCAATTGCCCATGGCCTGATCGGGTTCGGCGTGGTGCCCGGGCGGCCGCGCCAGCGCATAGGCGTTGTCGACGCGGCCGGTCAGCACCGCACGCATCGCGGCATAGGTGGTGCCGGCGGACAACAGCGCGATGTCGAAACTGTTGAGGCCGATCGGTGCCTGAGGCCCGGCGAAACCGGATCCGCCTTCGCTCAGCATCCTGATATCATCGACGTGGCGTTGCGTGTGGACGCGCAGCAGGTCTTCCACCGTTACCGGTTCGGCAATGATCGGAACCAGATGGCGTGCCAGGCCACTGACCTGGATGAGATTGTTGAGCCGTCGTTTGGATCCAGGCGATTCCAGGTGGCGTCCGGGTTCCACGAAACGGCCGGGAGGCATCATGTCGGCGCTGGAGCCGGTATCATGCCACATCAGCTGTTCGTGAAAAACGTAGCCTGTCGCCATCCGCGGCATCCTCTAAAAACCAGACGCTAGCAGGCTAACAATCGCCCGGCCCGACCCTAAAGAGGGGCCATGTCAGTCATCTATGCCCCTCCTTTCGGAGGGGTGCGGAGGTTTGCGGCGACCTGCGCGGCGCGCACTGCCTGGACGCGGTTCGATACCGAGAGCTTGCCGAAGATGTTTTTCAAATGCCACTTCACCGTCGTTTCGCTTACCGACAGTGCAACGGCGATATCGCGATTTGACATGCCTTCCGACAGAAAGTGCAGCAGCTCGGACTCGCGCTGGGTGAGCTGTTCTTTCTCGACCGTCGGGGCGGCTGTTTTGCGCGTCGTCACGGGCATCGTCTGCGCGGCATCGATGATGCGCGTCGCATAGGCCGACAGTGACGGGTCGGCCTTTGCCTGGGCCGCCCGGAGCCGCATCAAACCCTCGACGACAGACTTGCCTTCGTCGACGAAGGAGCGGATGAAGCCCGAGGGTTGCGCAAGGCGCAATGCTTCGTGCAGATGGCGGTCTGCTTCCCGCTGGTCATGGCCGGCGCTCTTGGCGCGCAGGATCAGCGCCAGTATGTGCCGGCGCATGCGCCCGCTGCTTTTCGTTCGCTCCAGCAGCGCGTCGAAAATCGCCGCCGCCGCCGCGTAGGATTTTTCCGCCGTAAGCAGCCGGCCTTCGGCGAAGAACTCGAATTCGTTGGCGACGGTAGAGGCGGTTTCAGCGCTTTCGCGGCGATGCTCGTCGAGCAGCGCGCGGGCTTCCGGGGTGCGGTTCTGGTCAAGAAGCAGCCGGATGCGATCGTGCACCAGCACCGAAGCGAGGCGGCGGTAGACGGAGCCGCGCACGCGCTGGTAGACGCGCTCCAGCATGTCGAGGGCGGCTTGGCCGCGACCGGTCAGCTGCAGCACCCGGGCATAGGTCGGCACGCTGGCCAGGGGATAGACAATGACCGCTGCGCCCTCGATCAGCGGCCCGAGATTCTCGACCAGCGCCAGTGCTTCGCCGGATGCGTTGGTCTCATAGGCGAGTTCGGCAAGCAGCGTTCCGGCGAGGGCCTCGGCATAGGAGTTGGCGCCGATCCGCGTCCTGGCCTCGATGATCGCGTTGCGCAGCAGCCGTTCGGCCGCGGGCAGGCGGCCGGCCGAGCGCTCGATGACGGCCATGTAGCAGTTGGCGATGGTGACGCCGAGCAGGCTGCCGCTTCGCTCATGGGCCTTGCGCGCCGCGTCCACAGCAGCGCGTGCCCCCTCAAGGTCGCCCAGCGCGTAGAGATTGTAGCCGATGACGTTTGCAGTCGCGCCTTCCATGAACCACGCGTCGGGGGCGATGATGCGCAGGGCCGCCAGTGCTGTGTCGCGCGCGTCCTCGAACTGTTCCAGCGTGCTGTGCACGGCCGCTGCAAGGACCTCGAGTTCCGCCTCGATGGTCGTGCCGGTCAGCGTGCCCGGGTCCTTGCTATCGGTCGGCCCGGTTTCGACGAGCTGGCGCGCATTGGCGAGGGTCTGCTGGGCAATCTCGGGCTGGCTGCTGTGCACCGCAAGCCACAGCACGACGAGTTGCAGCCGGATGCGCTGGTCGATCAGTTTCCTTGGCAGCAGCGCCAGCAGCTGGCGCACATAGAGAAGCTGGCATTGGGCGATGAGTTCGAGCGCGTTGTTCTCGATGAACACCGCGGCGCGAGCTTCGTCGCCGGCGGCGAGCGCATGGCCGATGGCCTCAGTCAGCATCTTGCGTTCACCGAACCATTCCGAAGCCGCCAGGTGCAGCGGTGCGATCATCTCCGGCTCGCGCCGTTCCATTTCACGGCTGAGGAAGTCGTGGAAAAGGTGATGATAGCGGAACCAGCGCCGTTCCTCGTCGAGCGGCACCAGGAACAGGTTGCGGGTCTCGATCTCGGTGATGGCAACCTCGGCGTCCGCCGCCCGCATCACCGCCCGGCAGGCCTCGGCGCTGAAGCGCTCGAAAATCGAGGAATAGAGCAGGAACTTCGCCAGCGCCGGCGGCAGTTCCAGGAACACTTCTCCCATCAGGAAGTCGGCGACGTTGCGGTTGGCGCCGGTGAAATTGCCGATGACTGTTTCGGGCGCATGGGCCGCACCGAGCGACAGCGAGGCGAGCTGCAGGCCGGCGGCCCAGCCTTCGGTGCGCGAGCACAGTGTTTCCACCGTGCCGCTGCTGACAGAGAGGCCAAGCTTGTCGTTGAAGAAGGCTTCGGCTTCCGACGAGGCGAAACGCAGATCGTCCGGGCCGATTTCAAAGATATCGCCGAGCACCCTGAGCTTGCCGAGCTGCAGCTCGGGCAGGTTGCGCGAACCGATGACGAAGACGACGTTGGTTGGTGCCTGCCGGGTCAGCCGTTCCATGAACCGCTTCACCGCCGGTGCATCGATGGCGTGATAGTCGTCGAAGAACAGGGTGATGTCGGCGTGGCGTGCCGCCAAACCCGACACGAGTGCCGCAAGCACCACGTCGAGCTGCGGGATGGGGCTCGACTGGAAGGCGAGGTCGAGCTCGGCCGGGTTCTGGACGAGATGGCGCAACGCCCCCACCAGATGCGACAGGAAGGCGCCTTCGTCATTGTCCGTCGCCTCGCAGGACAGCCAGGCCGTCAGCCGGCCGTGGCGCGCGACTTCGGCCGCCCATTGCGCCATCGTCGTCGATTTGCCGAAGCCGGCGGGCGCGGCGAACAGCACGATGCGCGTGTCGACATGCCGCTCCAGCCTCGACAAGATGCTCTCGCGCCGTACCCACCGGCGATGGTGAGGCGATGCCGGGCTGGCGGGTTGCGACGACGGTCTCATCTGGCGCCGGGCACCCATTCCGTTTCGATCAGCGGAATTTGCGGCGCGCAATCGCGCGGCAGGGTGCCCTTGATCCTGGGATCATCGGTGATTTCGAAACCGGTTGCATAGGGTTCAAATCCGCAAGCCCGGTAGAAACCGATAACGCTGTGATGATCGAAGCTGCTGGTGTGCAGCCAGATGCGGATGGGGCCTAGGCGCCATGCCTGGTCGAGCGCGCCTGCCATCAGCCGTTTGCCGAAGCCTTGGCCAGTCAAGGAGGGAAACAGGCCGAAATAGGTAATCTCGATCTCGTTGCTGCCGGCGATCGAGAATTCGACCATGCCGACATGCCGCCCACTCTCATCATGGCCGTAGTAGAGATGCTGACGTCGGTCGGCGAAATGCGCCGCGATGTCGGCGTCCGACATTTCGGCGGCGCGGTCCCAGAGCCAGGGAGCGCCGATCTCGAGGAAGACTGCGCGGTAGACGGCGGGATCGGGCTTGGTGACGCGGGTCATCGCCAGCGGATGCGCGAGACCGGGCACCGGGGCACGCGCCTCCATCCACGTCACCGCATTGATGATTTTGCCTGCCGGCACGCGCCGGTAGCCCGGGACGAGATCGGTGGTTTCATCCGGCAATGAGCCTTCAGTGACTTGCATCTGTCCTCGGTCTTCCGCCGCGCAGCCTGGCCGGCATGTCAAGAAGCTGATGCCAACTCTGCGGCCGCCTGCCAAGTGGCTCCAGAGGTGGGCCATGATTTTGACCCGCCTGTCGCCTTGCCTTTTCGAAGAATGGCATATGAGATATGATACACCATCCATGGAGAAGCGGAATATCATGCCTGAACGAATTGCGGACGAGGCCATCTTGCGGGCGGTCGACGATGGCTTCGACCGCCAGCTCGCCTTCTTGGCGGACCTCGTACGCTTTCCCTCGCAGCGTGGCGAGGAACACGCCGCGCAATCCTTCATGGCGGCCGCCTATGAAGCCAATGGCTATGCGGTCGATATGTGGCGTGTCGATGTCGATGCGATCCGCGACCTGCCTGGATTCTCGCCCGTAGCGGTTTCCTACGATGACGCGTTCAACGTCGTCGCCACCCACACGCCGAAAAACGTCACCGGTCGCTCGCTGATCCTCAACGGCCATATCGATGTGGTACCGACCGGACCGCTCGACCGCTGGGTGCGAGATCCCTACGATCCGGCGATCGAGGATGGCTGGATGCATGGCCGTGGCGCCGGCGACATGAAGGCCGGCCTGTCGGCCTGTCTCTATGCGTTGGCCGCCTTGCGCGGCCTCGGCTATCAGCCGGCGGCGAAAGTGTTCCTGCAGTCGGTGGTCGAGGAGGAGTGCACCGGCAATGGTGCGCTCGCTTGCCTGCAGCGCGGTTATCGCGCCGACGCCGCCTTCATTCCCGAACCGCTGGAACCAAGACTGATGCGGGCGCAGGTTGGGCCGATCTGGTTCAGGGTCGAGGTCGACGGCGATCCGCAGCACGCGTCGGGCGCCTTTTCCGCCGGCGCCAATGCCATCGAGAAGGCGTTTCTCATCATCCAGGCGCTGAAGCAACTCGAAATCGTCTGGAATGCCAGAAAGGTTGACGACAGGCATTTCTGTAATCACCCGCACCCGATCCGATTCAACCTCGGCAAGATCGAAGGCGGCGAATGGACATCGAGCGTTCCGGCGCGCTGCGTCTTCGAGATGCGGGTCGCGACCTATCCCGGCCAGAAGCTCGAGGACGCCAGGGCCGAACTCGAGGCCTGCATCGCCGATGCCGCCCGCGCCGATCCGTTCCTCGCCAATCGCCCGCCCAGGATGACCTACAACGGCTTCATGGCCGAGGGCTATGTGCTGGAAGGCGCCGACGAGATGGAAGCCGTGCTGCGCCGCAGCCATACCGCCGTGTGGGGTGAGCCGTTGACGGAACATGTCACCTCGGCCACCACCGATGCGCGCTTCTTCGGCCTTTATGCCGACACGCCGGCAATTGTCTACGGCCCGATCTGCCGCATGCCGCACGGCTATGACGAGGCTGTCGATCTCGATTCCGTGAGCAAGGTCACCCAGACCATTGCGCTCTTCATCGCCGACTGGTGCGGCCTCGAACCCATCGATGCCGAGGTCAGGCCATGAACGCGGCCGTATCGGATGCTTTCGGCGAGACGCTCGCGGACGATGCGCCCGATGTCTCGATCGCCGAGGCGCTTGCCCTGTTGCGTCGGCACTATGGGCTCACTGGCAGCGCGCGCACGCTGCCAGGCGAACGCGACCACAATTTTCACATCCAGACGGAAGGCGAGGGCGAATTTGTCCTGAAGGTCTCGCATCCGGCGGAAGAGGCTGATTTCACCGATTTCCAGAACAAGGCGCTCGACCATATACTGACGGTCGACCCGGCTTTGCCGGTTCCCTCGGTGCGCAAGAGCCTCGAAGGCGAAGCGCAGTTCATGGTCGGCATCGGCGGATCGGCGCCGCGCATCGTGCGGCTCGTCACCTATCTGCCGGGACAGCTGCTTTCGCGCTCGCTCACCTCATCGGCACAGGATCGCAATCTCGGCATCTTCCTCGCCCGGCTTGGCCGGGCGCTTCGCGGCTTCTTCCATCCGGCCGCCGGCAGTGACCTTTTGTGGGACATCCGCAAGGTCGCCAAGACGCGGCCGATGCTGGCGCATATCGTCGATGCCGGCCATCGCGCCATGGTCGAGCGCGCCATCGACGCCTACGAGGAGCACGCGGCGCCGGTTATTCCCGGGCTGCGCGCCCAGATCGTCCACAACGACATGAACTCCTACAATGTGGTGATGGACGCTTCGCGACCGGAAATGGTCAACGGCATCCTCGATTTCGGCGACATGATCCATTCGCCGCTGATCTGCGATCTCGCCATCGGGGCCGTCTATCGGTGGCCGGCCGAAGGTCATCCGCTGGCGCCCGCCGCGCGCTTCGTCGCCGGCTATCAGTCCGTGCAGCCGCTCGAGATCGAAGAACTTGGCATCCTCTTTCACCTCATTCGTGCCCGCCTCGCACTCATCGCCAACATCGCCAGCTGGCAGGCCGAGCGTTTTCCGGCCAAGCGCGACTATGTCCTGCGCCTCATCACCGAGGTCTGGGCATCGCTTGAGCGGCTGGACGGACTGTCGTCCGCGGACGCCCGCCGCTATTTTCTCGACCATTCCAAGCCGGAGTAGATGCCGTGTCCCTGTCCTCGCCACATCCTGCAAATGTCGACTCGGCGGCATCCGAGCAAGCGCTGCTCGAACGCCGCGCCAGATTGCTCGGGCCAACCTATCGCGCCTTCTACCGCAGCCCCATCCATCTGGTGCGTGGCAGCGGTGTCTGGCTCTACGATGCCCAAGGCCGAAAATACCTCGACGCCTATAACAACGTCGCCTCCGTCGGACACTGCCATCCGCGCGTCGTGGAGGCGCTATCTGGGCAGGCCGCCACGCTCAACACGCACACGCGCTATCTCAGCGAGATCATTCTCGACTACGCGGAAAGGCTGCTCGGCACGCTTCCCCCCCGTCTCGGCCATGCCATGTTCACCTGCACCGGCAGCGAGGCCAACGATCTCGCCATCCGCATCGCCCAGCACTCGACCGGCAACACCGGCGTGATCATCACCGACTTCGCCTACCACGGCGCGACCATCGCGACAGCACAGCTGTCGCCGGCTGCGGTCGGGGCAGCGGGCGTGCCCGCCCGGCATCGGGCCGTGGCAGCGCCGGACACGTTCCGCGACGGCGGCCGCGCCGCGCATGATTTCGCCAGAAATGTCGCCGCCGCCATCGAGGATATGCGCGCGCAAAACATCCGCCCGGCGGCGCTGCTGTTTGATTCCGCCTTTTCCAGCGACGGCATTTTCTTCCCCGAGGCTTCCGTCATGCGCGAGGCGGCCGATCATGTCAGGAAGGCCGGCGGCATCGTCATCGCCGACGAGGTCCAGTCCGGTTTCGGCCGGCTCGGCCAGGGCATGTGGGGCTTCGCCAACTATGGCCTCGCGCCTGACATCGTCACCATGGGCAAGCCGATCGGCGACGGGCATCCCATGGGCGCGGTGATCGTGCGGCCGCAGCTGGTGAGCTCGTTCGGTTCGAACACCGGCTACTTCAACACTTTCGGCGGCAATCCGGTCGCCGCCGCGGTCGGCATCGCCGTGCTCGATGTGATCGAGGGCGAGGGGCTGATCGAGAACGCGCGGACGGTTGGCGCCTATACAGGAGAATTGCTGCGCGCCTTGCAGAGCCGGCACGGCATGGTCGCCGATGTCAGGCACAACGGCCTCTATTTCGGCGTCGAGCTGATGGCGGAGGATGAGGCCACTGCTGCTGCCAAGACTTCATCCGTCGTTGAAGCCATGCGCGAGGACGGCGTGCTGATCTCGTCGTGCGGTCCACGCGGCAATGTGCTGAAGATCAGGCCGCCACTGCCCTTTGCCAGGGACAATGCCGAGCAGCTGGCCGAGGCGCTCGATCGCGCACTGTCGAACTGGTGAGCTGAGCGGGCACGCATGCTGAAGCTCGAGCATCAAACCCTCAATGACCGGGCCTACGGCGCGCTCAAGCAGGAGTTGATCTCGGGCGGCTTCAGCCCGGGCCAGATACTGGTCATCCGCAAGCTTGCCGAGAGCTTTGGCATTTCGACGACGCCGATCCGCGAGGCGCTGCAAAGACTGGTCGCCGAGCGACTTCTGGAAATGCAGAACAACCGCTCGATCATCGTGCCCTTGCTCTCCGCGCCCGCCTTCTCGGAACTGACGCGCATCCGCATCGCCGTCGAGGGACTGGCAGGCGAGATGGCCACGTCACGGATGACTGAAAGCGGGCTGGCCGACATCCAAGCCGCGCTCGCCGACATGCAGCGGGCCATCGAGGCGCAGGACGCCACGGCCTATCTGGCCCTGAACGAAGCCTTCCATTTTGCTATTTATGAGCACGCCGGCGCGCCGATCCTCTTGAACATGATCCGCGATCTCTGGGGGCGCGTCGGACCCTATCTCAAGCTCCTGATGCGGGCCGATCGCTACATTCCGCAATCCAATGACGCACACCGCGGGATCGTCGCGGCGCTGGAACAGCGCAACGGCCCGGCCGTTCGGGCTTCCCTTGAAGAGGATATCTCCGTGGCGGCCGCGGTCCTCTCCGACAGTCTCCATATGGCGCACTGATCGCGGGCAGGCTCGGTCGGCCTATGCCGTCTCGTCCATCCGGTCGCGCAGGATGCTCCAGCCGAGCAGCATGTTGGGCGCGTGCCGCAGCAGGGCATGGAACGGAATTGGCGCCGGCGGTGCGAAGGGCAGCGGCAAATCACGCGCTTCGGTTCCAGCGGCCCAGTCGGCCAGCACCTTGCCCATCGCCGTGGTCATGGCAATGCCGCGTCCATTGCAGGCGCGACCGGCGATCAGCCCCGGTCCGAGGTCCAGGAGATGCGGCAGGAAATCCGGTTCGACCGCCGCCATCCCCGACCAGCTGTAGGCAAGGGGGGGCAAATCAGGCAGGTCGAGGTGCCGGCCGAGCCGTCGCCAGATTGTTTGCGGCACGCGCGTATCGGCGCCGGCGCCAAGAATATGCATGCCGCCGCTGATCAGCCGGTTGTCGGCGTCGAAGCGAAAGGTGAAGAGGTTGCGCCTGGTGTCGCCGACGCCTTGTCCGCCAGGCAGCAGACGCGTTCGGATTTCCTGCGGCAGAGGCGCGGTCGCGATCTGGAAGACCTTCAGCGGAATATAGGTTCGCCGCAGCAACGGATCGAGCGACCCGCCATAGGCGTTGGTAGCGATCAGCACCTTGGCCGCGCGTACCAGGCCCAACCGTGTTTGAAGAGCCCAACCATCGGCGACGCGATCGATCGAGGTGACCGGCGTGTGCTCGAAAATCTTCGCGCCGGCCTTCTCCGCCGCATCGGCGAGCCCCCGCGCATAGGCGACCGGATTGAGCACGCCGCTGGAACGATCCATCCAGCCACCGACATAGCCGCGTGCGCCGGTCAGCGCTTCGACCTCTTGCCGATCCAGGGTGACGACAGGCCGGCCGCGCCGCGCCCATTGGTCCGCGCGGGATTTGACCTTCTCCAGGGCCGCCGGCGAGTGCGCCGGCTGGATCCATCCGTTCTGCACCGCGTCGCAGTCGATGCCGTGCCGCCGGATCAAGCCGAAGACGAGGTCGGCACTGCCGGCGGCAAAATCGATGAGGCGTTCGCCGCGCTCGGGGCCAAGATGCGCGAGGATGCTGTCGGGGTCCATCCTAGCGAAGTTCGGCACGACGAAACCGGCATTCCTGCCGGTCGCGCCCCAGGCGATGATCTCGGCTTCGAGAACGGCGATGGAAAGTCCTTTTCCGGCGGCGTGCAATGCGGTTGAAAGGCCAGAAAATCCGCCGCCGACAATGGCAAGGTCGACATCGAGGTTGCCACTCAGCGCAGGCCGCTTGCGGCGATCGCGGCTGATGGCATGCCAAAGCGAAGTGCCGTTCGCACTCTGCCGGACCAGGGCATTCATGAACCGGAACCGCTTTTGTCCGTGGCGATCCGCGTGCGCTTGCCGAAGCGCGTCCGCAGCGGCCTGTCGCCGAACAATCCGTTCGGCCGCATCAGCAGGATCACGCAGAGCATCACGCCGATGGCGACGATCTGCAGCGAAGCGGCGCGCGCCTGCTGCTCGGGCGGGAAGAACACGCTGGTCAGCGTGCCCGATCCGGCCCAAATCCCCCAGACCAGGACACTGCCGATGACCGCGCCGAGATTGCTGCCCGAGCCCCCGACGATCAGCATCACCCAGACCTGAAAGGTGAGGATCGGCAGGTAATTGTCCGGCGCGATGAAGCCGGTGAAATGCGCCTGCAGCGCGCCGGCCAGCGCCATGATGGCGCCGCCGACGGCAAACGCCTGGACACGGTAGAAGCGCGCGCTCTTGCCGAGAGAAATCGCCGCCCGCTCATCTTCGCGGAGCGCCTTCAGCACACGGCCCCACGGACTGCGCGACAGGTGCTCCAAGGCGAGATAGGCAATCAGCGTCACAGCGCAGACGACCGCAAGGTTCGACAGGTTGAACAGCAGCGGCGTCTCCGCCAGGCCGCCGAAGGGGCGCGGGATGAAGCCGATGCCGAAAGGTCCGCCGGTCAGTTTCTGCGCGTTGAGCGCGACCAATTGCACGACGACGGCCACGCCGAAGGTGGTGATCGCCAGATAGTCGGATCTAAGACGCAACGTCGCCATGCCGGTAAGCGCGGCCGCAATGCCGCCAACGATCATGGCACCCACCCAGCCGGCGAGGATGGGCAGGCCAAAGCCGCCGAGCCGCGCGGGATCGTCCGGTGTCGTCAGCAGCGCCGAGGTGTAGGCGCCGATGGCGACGAAGCCCGCCAGGCCGACATTGAACAGGCCGGTCAGGCCCCATTGCAGGTTGAGCCCCAGCGTGACCAGTGAGAAGATCAGCGCCGTGGTCAGGAAGAAGGCGCCGTATCCGACCAGATCGATCATCTTTCCCGAACTCCGAAAAGGCCGATCGGCCGCACGAACAGCACAGCCATCAGGATGATGAAGGAAACGGCGGCGCGCCATTCGGCGCCGATCAGCTGCACCGCGCCGGCTTCGGCGAGACCGATGATCAGGCCGCCGAGCACCGCGCCCGGGATGCTGCCGATGCCGCCGAGGATGGCGGCGGCGAACATCGGCAGCAGCATGTCGAAGCCCATGAACGGGCGGATCTGCACCAGGATGCCGATCATCACGCCAGCCACGCAGGCGAGCGCGCCGCCGATGATCCACGTCACCCGCACCACGCTGGCAACGTCGATCCCGACGACGCGGGCCAGTGCCGCGTTCTGGCTCAAGGCCTGCATGGCGCGGCCAGTCTGCGTGCGCGTCATCAACAGATGCACGCCGAGCACGAGTATGGCGGTCAACACGAGCAATGCGATCTGGTCGGGCGTGATGCGGATGCCGAAGCCGACCGGCATGGCGATCTGGATCGCCCGGCTGAAATAGGTCGGCCGTGAGGTGAAGGTGAATTCGAGCAGGCTGCGTAGCGCCATCGAGGCGCCGAAGCTCGCCATCACCACGATGATCGCCTGGCCCTGCGAGCGCAGCCGCGAAAACAGGATCTTGTCGAGCAGCAGTGCGAGCAAGGCGGTGAATGCCATGCCGACGATCAGGGCAACAAGAAGCGGCCAGCCGAAGGATAGCGGCCCGATCGGTGCCACCTTGCCGAACATCGCACCGATGGCACTGACCACGGCCAGCGTCGCATAGGTGCCCCAGGCCATGAAGTCGCCATGGGCGAAGTTGGAGAAACGCAGGATCGAATAGGTGAGCGTCACGCCGATGGCGCCGAGGCCGATCATCGAGCCGGTCAGCAATCCGTCGACGATGAATTGCAGGCTCATGCCGCGCCTCCCTTGCCTGCATGGGAAGGGCGCTGGCCAAGATAGAGTTCGGCGACGACAGGGTCGTTCCACAATTCGGAGGCTATGCCTTCGTGCCGGTCCTTGCCTTCGGCCAGCACATAGGCGCGGTCGCCGATGGCAAGCGCTGCCTTGGCGTTCTGCTCGACCAAAAGGATGGTGACTCCGGACTTGCGGATGCCGGCCAGCATCTCGAATACCATCGCGACGAACTTCGGCGACAGGCCGGCGGACGGCTCGTCCAGCACCAGCACCTTGGGATGGACGATCAGCGCCCGCGCCACGGCAAGCATCTGCCGCTGGCCTCCCGACAGATTGCCGGCGGCGGTGCGGCGCTGGCGGACAAGGTCGGGGAAGGCGGCGTACATTTCCTCGATGCGAGCCGGGATGTCGCGCCGCTCGAGGATGCCGCAGGACACCTTGAGATTGTCCTCCACCGACATCAGCGGAAAGATGTTCTCGGTCTGCGGCACGAAGGCGAGGCCAAGCCGCACCATGGTGTGGGCGGGCGCGGCGGTGATGTCCCTGCCGTCCAGCAGCACCGTGCCGCCGGTGATCGGCACGAGGCCGGCGATCGCCTTGATGAAGCTCGACTTGCCAGCGCCGTTGGGGCCGAGCACGACGACGATCTCGCCTCTGTCGACGGTGATCGAGGCGCCGCGCACGATCGGCACGCCGGGCTCATAGCCGGCTTCGAGGTCGCGTACATCGAGGACGGTCTCGCTCATGCGGTGCCTCCGAGATAGGCCTCGATGACGCGCGGGTCGCGCGCGACCTCTTCTGCCGTGCCTTCGCTCAGCAGTTGGCCGCTCGCCATTACAAGGACGCGGTGGCAGAGCCGCGTCACCATGTCGATGTTGTGCTCGATCAGCAGGAAGGTGATGCCGCGCGCGTTGATGTCGCGGATGCGGTCGATGATGACTTCGAGCAGCGTCGCGTTGACGCCGGCGGCGGGTTCGTCAAGCAGGATGATCGCCGGGTCGGCCATCATGACCCGGGCAAGTTCGAGCAGCTTGCGCTGGCCGCCGGACAGCACGCGCGCCGGCTCATGGGCGAGATGGCTGAGGGTGACGAGTTCGAGCAGCTCGAGGGCTTTCGTCCGGGCGGCTTTTTCCTGTGCCGCCACCCGCCACGGCGTGAGGAAGTTAGCCAGCAGCTTTTCGCCGGCTTGGCCCTGTGCCGCGAGCATGATGTTTTCGATCAGCGTCAGATTGGGCAGCGGGCGCGGGATCTGGAAGGTGCGGCCGAGCCCTCGGCCGATGCGCAAATGAGCGGCTTCGCCGGAGACGCGCGTGCCGTTGAGAAGGATGTCGCCGCTGGTCGGCAGGATGCTGCCTGCGAGCAGGTCGAACATGGTCGTCTTGCCGGCCCCGTTGGGTCCGATCAGGCCGAGGATTTCGCCCGCTTTGACATGAAACGAGACATTGTTGACGGCGACAAGTCCGCCGAACCGCCTGACGACGTTGCTTGCCGTCAGGACCGGGACACAGGTCTCCTTGCCCTGCCTTTCCGCTGCCTCGCTCATCAAACCCTCTGGCCGAAGACGGTCGTCGCCGTCTTCCGATTATGATTTGTGATCACACTTGCTTTGATCACGCTATTCGGCTTTAATTTCATCTGCAAGCCGAAAACCCGCCGAGAACGGAATTCCATGCAAAAGGCTGCCATCGAGAAAAACAACGAGGCGATCGCGGCCCAGCTGGCTCCGGTCGGCCGTGAGACGGTGCAGGATCGCGTCTATTCCGAGCTGCGTCGGGCCTTGATCGGCGGCCTGTTCGAGCCAAGCCAGGTGCTGACTATCCGTGGGCTGGCCGATGCGCTGGTCACTTCGACCATGCCGGTGCGGGAGGCGCTTGGCCGGCTGATCACGGAAAAGGCGCTGGAGGCGCTGCCCAACCGTTCGGTGCGGGTGCCGCCAATCACGCTGGAGCGCCTCGACGATCTCTTGCGTGCCCGCGTCCTGATCGAGGGCGAGGCGATCGCGCTGGCCGCCGCCCGCATGGGGCCGCGCCAGATCACCACCATCGAAACCATTCTCGGCGAGTGGGACGAGATGCGGGCGCTGAAACACAAGAAGGATGTCGACCGCGAAGTGACGCTCAACCAGAGCTTTCACTTCGAGATCTATCGCTCCTGCGGCTCGGCCGTGTTGATCCCGATGATCGAGAGCCTGTGGCTGCAATCAGGTCCATGCATCCGCGTCGCCATCTACGCTTTCTCGGAAGCCGGCGAGGTCGACACCGCCCAGTATCACCGCCGCATCGTCGAGGCGCTGGCCACGCAGGATGCTTGGGCGGCGCGCGAAGCACTGGTCGCCGACATCAGCCGGCCCTTCACCTTCCTGCGCAGCAAACTGCAATCCGCCGCCGCGAAAGGCCAGATATGACCTCCATCAGGATCAGCGAGCCCCGCTCCAAGCTTTCCGTCACTGCGCTGCTGCTGCCGGAAAAGGCGCCGGAGAATGCGGCCTTTCTCACAGCCTATCTCGCCACGCCACGTGTCGTCCCCGCCATTCACGCCATGTGGACGGGACCTGAGATCTCCTGCCCGGTTCCATCAGCCGATCTCGAGGGGCAGGCCTATGCCCAGCCGCTGCCGGCGGAGAACGCGACCCTGACGCCGCAGCCAGGTGACATCGTGTTGTCCTACGTGCCGCCGCGCATGTGGGGCGGCAACCCCAACGCAATCTTCGACATCGGCCTGTTCTACGGGCAGGGCGCGCGTCTGCTGTTCCCGATCGGCTGGCTGGCCGGCAGCGTCGTCGCGCAGGTGAGACCCGGGGAGCGCGATCAATTCGCGGCTGCCTGCGGCATCATCCGCCGCAACGGCGCCTGCGACATCACCTTCAGCCTGGTGGAGGCCTGAAATGGCTGACGACAGTTTCGAGCTTTTCGATCTTCGCGTCGAGGCGGTCATTCCGCAGGGCAAGCCGATCTATTGCGGCGCCAGGGCCGGCGATTATTTCGAGCTCAAGGGCGAGATGCTGTCGATGCCGGCGGGGCAGGGCTTTTCGATCTATTCGATCTCGGCGGTGCTGCCGCTGCTGGCGGCGAAGCAGCGCCCGACCCACCCGAATGACTGGATGACCTCGGACGCGGAGATCGCCTGTCCCGATCCCAACTGCGCCAGCAGGCTGCGGATCGTCAGGCTGGCCAAGCGGCGGTTCAGCCATGCCGAAACCACGGCCGTGCCGTTGCCGAAGGGGAATGACGAGAGATGAGTGTCAAAACCTTCGAGCTCAGCCCGGGCTACGCGATTTCGCGCGTCATACGCGGTGGCTGGCAACTGGCCGGCGGCCATGGCGCCATCGATCGCAGCCAGGCCGTAAGCGACCTGATCGCCACCTTCGATGCCGGCATCTGGACCTATGACTGCGCTGACATCTACACCGGCGTCGAGGAATTGATCGGCGCCGCGCGCTTGCGGCTGGCCAATGAGCGTGGTCTCGATGCAGCCGCCAAAATGAAGGTGCACACCAAGCTCGTGCCCGACCTTGAACGGCTCGCTACGATCAGCCGCGACTATATCAGGGGCATCGTCGACCAGTCGCTGCGCAGGCTTAAGACCGAGCGGCTCGACCTCGTGCAGTTTCACTGGTGGGATTATGCGCAGCCGCGCTATATCGAGGCGATGGGTTGGCTCGACGAGCTTCGGCGCGAGGGCAAGCTGCGCAATCTCGGCACCACCAATTTCGATACGCCCCGGCTTGCCGAAATTCTGTCAGCCGGCATCCCGCTGGTCAGCCAGCAGCTGCAATATTCGGTGCTCGACCAGCGTCCGGCGAACAGCCTCGCCGGGCTTGCGGAGGAAAACGGCGTCAGCTTTCTCTGCTACGGTTCTGTGGCCGGCGGCTTTCTCAGCGACAAATGGCTTGGTGTCGCCGAACCCGGCACGCCGCTCGAAAACCGCTCGCTGGTCAAGTACAAGCTGATCATCGACGATTTCGGCGGCTGGGACCTGTTCCAGCAACTGCTTCGCGCGCTGAAGGCGGTGGGCGACCGCCACGCCGTCGACATCGCCACCATCGCCAGCGCCTGGGTGCTGGAGCAGCCGCGAGTGGCCGCGGTCATCGTCGGTGCCCGCAACCAGGCGCATGCGCTGGCCAACGCCAAGATCATGGATGTCGTACTCGACGCCGATGACCGTGCGCGGATTGCAGCCGTGATAGCGAGGGGCAACGGCCTTGAGGGAGATGTCTACACGCTGGAGCGCGACCGCCACGGCCGCCACGGCTCGATCATGCACTACAATCTCAACGCGGGCCGGATATGAAGACCATGGACGACAGGTTGTTTTCGCAGGCCAGCGCCGAAGTCGTCGATCTGCATCGCTTTTTCGTCGACTGGTTCGTCGCCTCGCGCGCCGACAAGGTGGATTTCGGCCGCTTCGAAGCCGTCATGGGCGAAGGCCTGACCATGATCGCACCAGGCGGCCAGATCCTCGACCGCGATGCCGTGATCGACCATGTGCGCTCCAGCCGCGCCACTTGCGACGACGGCTTTGCCATCTCGATCGAGGACATCCGGCCCGGCTGGCAGGATGGCGACACGATCGTCGTCCTCTATGTCGAGGCGCAGCTGCGCGCGGGTAAGCACAGCCGCCGCCAGTCGAGCGCGGTCTTCACCACCCGTTCATCGGCGCCCAACGGCGTCCAATGGCGGCATCTGCATGAAACCTGGCTGCAGGTGCCGGAACACTGAGACTTTCCAGACGTCAAATCAGTTCGTGTAACTCAAGGGGAACAACAATGAGAAAGACGATACTCCAGCTCACCACGGCACTTGCTCTCGTGACGATGGCGGGTGCCGCACAGGCCGCCGACTGCAAGATCACCGTCGGTCTCGTCATGGAACTGACCGGTCCGGCCGGTGAATACGGACAGGCCGGCGCCAAATCGGTCGAAATGGCCTTCCGCGACATCAACCAAGCCGGCGGCGTGCGCGGCTGCGATCTCGTCACCGACACGCGCGACAGCCAGAGCCAGGGCAACATCGCGGTCGATGCCGCCACCCAGCTGGTTCAGGTCAAGAAAGTGCCTGTGATCATCGGTGGCATCATTTCCTCGGTATCGATCCCGATCCTGACCTCGGTGACCGCGCCGGCCAAGATCGTCCAGGTCTCGCCGGCGTCGTCCTCGCCGACTCTGACGACACTCGGCCGCGAAGGCAAGACCAACGGTATCTTCTTCCGCACCATCACCTCGGATGCGCTGCAGGGCGTGGCCGCCGCCAAATATGCCGTCGACAAGGGTTTCAAGAAGCTGGCGATCATCCACGTCAACAACGACTTCGGCGTCAACATGGTGGCCGAATTCTCGCGGGCCTACAAAGCGCTCGGCGGCACCATCGTCTCCGACACCCCCTACAACGAGAAGCAGTCGAGCTACGCCTCGGAAGTCACCGCGGCGATGGGTGGCGAACCGGATGGACTGTACCTGGTCAGCACGCCCGTCGACGGCGCCACCATCGCCCGCACCTGGATTTCGCAGGGCGGCGTGCAGAAATTCCTGCTCAATGACGGCATGAACAGCCCTGATTTCATCGAGTCCGTCGGCGCCGATTATCTGAAGGACGCCTATGGCACGTCTTCCGGCACCAGCCCGACCGCCTCGACGGAGTATTTCACCAAGAACTACAAGGCGTTTTCCGGCATCGAACCGTCAAATCCCGCGGCAGACCGCTCCTATGATGCCGGCGCCATTGTCGGGCTCGCCATCGCGCTTGCCGGCTCCGAGGACCCGGCCAAGATCAAGGACGCCATGTACAAGGCAGTCGATCCCGCCGGCACGCCGATTTATGCCGGCAAGGAAGAATTCGCCAAGGCGCTCGGCCTGATCAAGGACGGCAAGCCGATCCGCTATGAAGGCGTCATCGGTCCCGTCGTCTTCGACAAGTTTGGCGACATCACCGGCCCGTTCCGGCTGTGGAAGATCGCCGACGGCAAGGTGACGACCGATGGTGAAATGACCACCGACGACGTCAACGCGCTGCAGGCCAAGCTTCAGTAAGCCGTCGCTGTACTTCCGGCATCGATCTCGCCCATCGCGATCGATGCCGGCATAGTCTGAGACAGGTCGATATCGCTTGCACGACAAGCGGGCGCGAATAGGATCGGCCGGCTGCAGTTCAAGGGATGGCGAGCGTGCTGGACAAGGATACTCATCGGGCCATCCGGTTGTTGGACGCTGACGATGCGCCTTGTCACGCAGGCGCCTGAGCCGGATGTCGCCTGAAACACAACGGCTTCTCTCCGCGCTTGGCAACAGGCTGGGCGCGGGCGGCATGCTCGCCGGCTCCGACGTGGACCAGCGCTATCGTGACGATCCCGACGGCAAGCTCGGCGTGCTTCCCGAAGCCGTGCTGCGCCCGCGCGATGCCGAGGATGTCGCGGCGGCACTCGCCGCGTGCAACGCTCTTGGCCAGCCGGTCGTCGTCCAGGGCGGGCGCACCGGGCTGGCCGGTGGCGCCCGCGTCCAGCCGGGCGAGGTCGTGCTATCGCTGGAACGCATGACCGGCCTTGCCGCCCCGGATCGTCAAACCGCCACCATCGTCGCCGAAGCTGGCGCGACGCTGCAATCGGTGCAGGAAGCGGCCGACGGCGCCGGGCTGATGTTCGGCGTCGATATCGGCGCGCGCGGCTCCGCCACGGTCGGCGGCAACATCGCCACCAATGCCGGCGGCATCCGCGTGCTGCGTTATGGCATGTACCGGGCACAGGTGCTGGGGCTGGAGGCGGTACTCGCCGATGGCACCGTGCTGACGTCGCTCAAAGGCCTGCCCAAGGACAATTCCGGCTACGACCTCGGCCAACTCTTCATCGGCGCGGAAGGGACGCTTGGCGTCGTCACCCGCGCCGCGCTCCGGCTGCATCCCAAGCCCGCATCCGAGGTGAACGCCTTCTGCGCGCTGCCTTCGCTCGATGCGGCGATTGGCCTGCTTGGGCTGCTGCGGCAAAAGCTCGGCCCGCTATTGTCCGCCTATGAGGTCAATATCGCGCCGCTCTATGACGTCATGGTCGCCAGCATGGCCATGCCGGCGCCGCTTCCGGCCGGATCACCCGTCTATGTGCTGGCCGAAATCCAGGGCAGTGAGCCAGAACGTGACGGCGAGCGCTTCGCCGAGGTCTTGATGCAGGCGGTCGAGGACGGCGTCGTCGACGATGTTGTCGTCTCCCAATCGCCGCGCGAATTCCGCGCGCTGTGGGATGTGCGGGAGGACGCCAACCGCGTCCTGTTTTCGATGAAAGGCCTGATCGGCGTCGACATCAGCATCCCGTTGGCGCGAATGGGGGCGTTCCTGCAAGAAGCGGATGCCGCCATCCGCGCGGTCGATCCCGGTGCCGACATCTACGTCTTCGGCCATCTCGGGGACGGCAACCTGCACTATCAGGTGCTGACGGCGGACCCGGCGGCGGCCTACGGTATCATCTATCGCGGCGTGGCGGCGGCCGGAGGTGGCGTGTCGGCCGAGCATGGCATCGGCCTCGACAAGAAGCAGTGGCTGAATCTGGTGCGCAGTGACGCCGAGATCGCCACGATGCGGCGGCTGAAGACGGCGCTCGATCCGAAGAACATCCTCAATCCCGGACGAGTCTTCGACCTTGACCCAACCGTTTGAAACTCAGGTACGTTCCGTCGCCATTTGCCTGGGAATGAGAAAACGGGCGGCGAGCACGCACAGCAGCACGGTGAACATCAGGATCAGCGCCACCAGCGCGTTGATGTCGGGCGAGAAGCCTAGCCGCATCATCGCCCACAGCCGGACCGGCAGCGTGCTTTGCGTGCCGGTGACCAGGATGGTGATCATCGTCTCGTCGAACGACAGCGCGAAGGCCAGGATGGCGCCGCCGACCATGGCGCTCGACAGGTTCGGCAGGATGATGCGCCAGAAGGTCTGCCAACCGCTGGCGCCGAGATCGTAGGATGCTTCGACCAGCGTGCGGCTCATCGACTGCAGCCGCATCAGCACAGTGCGGTAGACGATCGCCAGCACGAACACGGTGTGGCCGATGACAACCGTCAGCAGCGAGCGTTCGAGGCCGATCTCGCGGAAGAAGATCAGCAGCGCCAGGCCGCTGATGATAGGCGGCATCAGGAATGGCAGGAAGATGATGAACTGCAGAACCGAACGTCCCGAGCGGCGGCCGTGATAGTAGAGCGCCAGCAGCGTCCCGCTGACCACCGACAGGATCACGGTACAGACGCCGACGATCAGCGTGGTGCGCAACGCGGTCAGGATGTCATGGTTTTCAGCCAGCGCCACATAGGTCGAAAAGGTCGGCGACGACCAGTCGACATTGCCATGCGAAATGGTGAAGAACGACGACACGATCGGCACGAACAGTGGGCTGTAGAGCAGCACCGCGACCAGCGTCGTAATCGCGGCCAGGAAGATGGTGGACGGCCGGGGCAGCGCGCTCATACCGACGTCCCCCGGCTGCGCCCGAACCGTTCGCCAATGAGAATGGCGGCGATCACCACGATCGCAAGCGCCACCGACAGCGCGGCGCCGAACGGCCAGTTATAGGCCGTGCCGAACTGGCTGTAGAGGATGCGGCCGAAGGTGAAGCCGCTGATCCCGCCGACCATCTGCGGCGTCAGGAAATCGCCGATCGCCAGTACGAAGACGAAGCTCGCCGCCGAGGCGACGCCGGGCAGGCTCAGCGGCAAGGTGATGCGCAGGAATGTCTGCAGGCTGCTGGCGCCCAGGTCATCCGAGGCGCGCAGCAAGGTCTGCGGAATCCGCTCCAGCGACAGGAAGATCGGCAGGATGGCGAACGGGATCAAAAGCAGGCTCAGCGTCAAGAGGATGGCGTTCATGTTGAAGACGAAAAGCGTCGATGGCTGATCCAGGACGCCGAGCGCCACCAGCGCCTTGTTGAGGAAGCCGTTGAGGCCGAGGATGCTGCGGATCGCGTAGATCTTGATGACGTAGCTCATCAGCAGTGGCACCAGCAGCAACATCAGCAGGGCGTAGCGCCACCGCCCCTTCAGCGTCGTCAGGAAGTAGGCGGCGGGATAGGCGAGAAGGATGCAGATGACGGCCACCGATACGCACAGCACGATTGTGTTCCAGAACACCGGCAGAAAGATCGGATCGGTGAAGAACCTGACATAGTTGCCGAGCGTCGGTGTATGGACGATCGTACCCTGGTCGACGCTGAAGAAACTGTAGACCAGGAAGATTGCCAGCGGCACGAGGACGAAGATAACCGGCAAGGCGAATGCCAGCACCGTCACCAACCCTGGCAGTCGCCGTTGCGCGGCGGGTGTCGAGCCGGTTCCGCTCATGCCAGCACCAGATGGCCTTCATGCGGCGCAAACGAAAGCGAGACCGTCTCGCCGGATTTCAAGATGCTGCCGTCGATCCGGCTCGGCATGCGCAGCCGCAGGCGCTGCGCGGCATCGTCCGCACCCGCCATGATCGTGGCGACCGTCGACGAGCCGGCAAAGGCGAGATCGGCAATGGCACCGGAAAAGCGATTGGCGCCATCACGGGCGTCCGCGAGATGCAAGGCTTCGGGGCGGAACGCCGCGAAAGCCGCGGCGCCATCCGGGGCAATCTTCAGATGCGGCTGGTCGCTGATCGAGCACACCAGCCGTCCAAGTGCCGTCTCGATCGGTCGCTGCTCGCCTTGCACCGGACCGAGTTTTCCGGCCACCAGATTGTTCTCGCCGAAGAAGCGCGCCACGAATTCGCAATTCGGCTTGTAGTAGAGCTCATGCGGCGTGCCGAGCTGGCGGATATGGCCGGCCTGCATGACGCAGATCCGATCGGCCATGCCGATCGCTTCTTCCTGGTCGTGGGTGACGAACAGGAAGGTGGTCTTGATCTCGCGCTGGATGGATTTCAGGAACTCCTGCATCTGCCGGCGCAATTCGAGATCGAGTGCCGCCAGCGGCTCGTCGAGCAGGATCAGGCGCGGCTGGCAGATCAGCGCCCGGGCGAGCGCGACACGCTGGCGCTGGCCGCCGGAAAGCTGTGCCGGAAAGCGCTCGGCGAAACGTCCGAGCTGCACCAGATCGAGGGCTTGCGCCACGCGGCTGGCGATCTCCTTGCGCTTGATATGGCGCACCGAAAGCCCATAGCCGACATTGCCGGAGACGGTCATATGGGGGAACAGCGCATAGTCCTGGAACACCGTGTTGAACGGCCGCTTGTTGATCGGCATGCGGCTGATGTCCTGGCCGTCCAGCCGGATCTCGCCTGACGTCAGCGGCTCCAGCCCGCCGATCAGCCGCAGGACCGTGGTCTTGCCCGAACCCGACGGCCCAAGAACGGTGAGGAACTCACCGTCCCGGAGCGACAGGTCGATGCCGTGCAGCACGGGAACCGTGCCGTAGGATTTCGAGACGGACCGCAGCGTCAAGAGGTCGGTGTTCTGGCTCATGGGATATTCTCGCATACGCTTCGGCGGTCCGGAACGTCCGGACCGCCGGGTCCTTCGAAGTCAGGCGCGGAAGGGATCAGGGCGTCGCCTTGACCTCGTTCCACAAGTCCGAACGCTTGAGCGGATCCTCGACATTGTTGAGCCAGACCAGCTTGTCGTTGCCGCCCGCACTGCTCGACTCGACCACCGTGTTGCCGAATCCGGTGCGCTCGGAAAGCGCGCCGCTGACCTTCTTCGTCAGCATGAAGTCGATCCATTTCTCGGCCGCGGCATTGTCGCGGACACCCTTGGAGATTACCCAGTTGTCGAGCCAGGCAAGCGCGCCTTCGCTCGGATTGACGTAGGCGACATGGGCGCCGATCTTCTGCAGTGCCTTCACCTGCTGCTGGCCATAATTGGCCCAGATCAGCGCAACATCATTGTTCTGGTAGATCTGCTGCGCCTCGTCGGCGGTGGTGTAGAAGCTCAGCACATTGCGCTTGAGCTCGACCAGCTTGGCCTTGACCGCCGCCATTTGTTTTTCGTCGAGGTTGAACGGATCCTTGTAGCCGAGCGTCAGCGCGGTGAACGAGAAATTGTGCTCGCCATTGTCGTAGGCGAGGATCTTGCCCTTGTAGGCCGGATCCCACAGGACGGACATCGAGGTCGGCGCCGGCTTGACCTTGTCGGTGTCGTAGATCAGCCCGATGGAATCGAAGCAGAACGGAATACCGTAGACCTTGCCGTCCTTGGTGTCGCCGCTGACCTGAGACAGATCACGGAAGCGCGGCAGCACGTCCTTCTGGTTCGGCAGCTTGGTGATGTCGATCGGCGACACCAGATCGGCCTTGATGTAGCGCTGCAACTGGGCGGTGTTGACGGCGAAGACGTCGAAGTCCTGCCCTTCGCTGCCCTTGATCTTGGCCCAGATTTCGTCATCGCTGCCGATGAAGACGACATCGACGCCGATGCCGGTGGCGGCGGTGAAGTCCTTCACCCAGTCCGGGTCGGCATAACCGTCCCAGGCCAGCACGCGAAGGTTCGCGGCCAGCGCCGCCGACGTCATCAGGCCGATGCCGAGCCCGATGGTCGCTAGTCTCAGAAACGCTTTCTTCAGTCCCATTTTTAATCTCCCATTGTCGTTCTGGTGGACCGTAATTTCCGGGGCTATCGCCGTCATAGCTGGGTGACGGCGACCAGTCCCTCGTCCGGCACCGACACCATCCGGTTGCGCAACGGCTTGCCGAATGTCTGTGCCTGGATTTCATACTCGTCGCCGGAAGCCGTCTTGACGCCGGAGGCGTAGCTCATCACCGCCGCTCCGAAGAAATAGGCGTGCAGGTCGCCCGCCCTGCGGTGCATCGGGTAGCGGAAATGGAAGTGTTCGAGATTGGCGATCGAATGCGACATGTGCGCTTCGCCCGACAGGAATTCCTGTTCCCAGATAACAGTGCCGTCGCGCAGAATGCGGGAATGGCCACGCACTTCTTCGGGCAGGTCGCCGATCAAAAGCTCCGGTCCGATCGAGCAGGAGCGGAGTTTCGAGTGGGCGAGATAGAGGTAGTTCTCGGCCTCCGTCACATGGTCGGAATATTCGTTGCCCAGCGCATAGCCTATGCGATAGGGGCGGCCATCCGGCCCATTGAGGTAAAGGCCGACGATCTCGGCCTCTTCGGCGCCGGCTTTCGCGAATGCAGGCATCGGCAGATCGGCGCCAGGCGGCACGACACAGGTGCCGACGCCCTTGAAGAACCACTCGGGCTGGATGCCGATCTTGCCGGCGCCGGGCTTGCCGCCTTCCAGGCCCATGCGGAAGATCTTCAGCGAATCCGATTCCTCGGCGTCCTCGCCATGGGTCAGCACATGCATCTTGTCGCGCGCGGCGGCACTTCCGGTGTGGGTGAGGCCGGTGCCGGTGACCAGGAAGCGCGCCGGTTCCGGATGGTCGACGGGAGCGAGCACGCGGCCACCGCGCAGCAGTTCGCCATAGTCGATCGTGGCCGCACCCGTCCGCTTCTCGACCAGCGCCGCGATCGATGCACCCTGGGCGATCGCCGCTTCGGCGAGCTCCAGCACGGTGCTTGTGTTGTCGAGTGGATGCAGGCGATTGCCGTCATCGGAAACGCGGCCGACCCGCCTGCCGCCATCGATCGTTGTGTACTGAACAAGACGCATGAAATACCCTTCTTCCCTAGAGGCCGTACGGGGTCACACCCAGCCCGCGTCGACGATGAACTGTTGGCTCGTGCACATCAGGCTGTCGTCGGCGGCGAGGAACAGCGCCATGCGCGCAATGTCGGATGGCTGCAGCCGGTCGGGCAGGCACTGCCGCTCCGCGATCTGGCGTTCGCCGGCGGGGTTCAGCCATAGCCGCATCTGGCGCTCTGTCATCACCCAGCCAGGCACCATGCAGTTGACGCGGATGCGCTCGGGGCCGAGTTCGCGGGCCAGCGCCCGCGTCATGCCGTAGACAGCGGCTTTCGCGGTGACATAGGCAGGGCAGTCGGGATCGCCGACCATCCAGGTAATGGAACCGAAATTGATGATCGAGCCGCCGCCCAGCGAGCCCATTTGCGGGCGCACCGCCTGGGCGGCGAAGAACTGGTGGCGCAGATTGACCGCCATGCGGTCGTCCCAATAGGCCACCGTGACGTCCTTGGTCTGGTGGCGGTCGTCATTGCCGGCATTGTTGCACAGCGCCTGGATCGGACCGTTGTGCCGCATCGCCTCGACGGTCGCCGCCTGCAACTGCTCGACATTGCGCAGGTCGCAGGGAATGAACAGCGGCGCGGCATGCCCTTCGGCCGCGATCGTATCGACCAGGCGCCGTGAAGGCTCCTCGGCCAGATCGACGAAGGCGACGCGGCTGCCTTGCGCGCAGAAATGGCGCACCAGGCTTTCGCCGATGCCGCTGCCGCCGCCGGTTATGAACACGCTGCGGCCCTTCAGGCTGGGGTAGGTCGCGTAGCTGCCGATCTGATCCGTCATCGCGCGCCTCTCTAATGGGAATGCCGGGGGATGCCGGCATCGCGCCGGCCGACGAGAAAGTCGAAGTCGCAGCCCTTGTCGGCCTGCAGCACGCGCTCGACATAGAGGCTCTGGTAGCCACCCTGCGGCGGCTCCGGCGGCTTCCAGTCACGCCGGCGGATCGCCAGTTCCTCGTCCGAAACCAAAAGCTCGAGACGGCGGCCGGCGACGTCCAGCTCGATGAGATCGCCGTCGCGCACCAGGGCCAGCACACCACCGGCCGCGGCCTCCGGCGCCACATGCAGCACCACCGTGCCGTAGGCGGTACCGCTCATGCGCGCGTCCGAAATGCGCACCATGTCGGAAACGCCTTCTCTGAGCAGCTTGGCTGGCAGCGGCATGTTGCCGACCTCGGCCATCCCGGGATAACCGCGCGGTCCGCAATTCTTCAGCACCATCACCGAGGAGGCGTCGATATCCAGCTCCGGATCGTCAATGCGGGCATGGTAATGCTCGATGTTCTCGAAGACGACGGCCTTGCCGCGATGCTGCATCAGTTCGGGCGTTGCCGCGGACGGCTTGATGACCGCTCCGTTGGGCGCCAGGTTGCCACGCAGGATCGAGATGCCGCCCTCCTTGGTCAGCGGCTCGCGCAGCGGCCGTATGACCTCACGGTTGTAATTGGGCGCGCCGTCGATCAGTTCACCGATGGTCTTGGCGCTGACGGTCATGGCGTCGCGATGAAGAAGCCCCACTTCATCAAGCGACGCCATGACCGCAGCTAGCCCCCCGGCATAGTAGAAATCTTCCATCAGGAACCGGCCCGACGGCATCAGGTCGACAATGGTTGGCACGCCGCGGCCAAG
This sequence comes from Mesorhizobium sp. ESP6-5, assembly GCF_020164695.1. Lineage (NCBI taxonomy): Bacteria > Pseudomonadati > Pseudomonadota > Alphaproteobacteria > Hyphomicrobiales > Phyllobacteriaceae > Mesorhizobium > Mesorhizobium sp. ESP6-5. Next base: position 258,425 of record NZ_JAIUGR010000002.1, on the reverse strand, counting down.
GCGGTCCCAGTCATCGAGGCCGAGATCGACACCGACCCGGTTGGCGATGGCGATCAGGTGCAGCACCGCATTGGTCGAGCCGCCGATCGCGCCATTGACGCGAATGGCATTCTCGAAGGCTTGCCTGGTAAGGATCTTTGCAATCGTCACGTCGCGGTGGACAAGATCGACGATCTGCCGTCCGGCCAACTGGGCAAGCACGCCTCGGCGCGAATCCACCGCCGGGATCGCGGCATTGTCGGGCATGCCGATACCGAGCGCTTCCACCATGCTGGCCATGGTCGAGGCTGTGCCCATCGTCATGCAGCTGCCGGCCGACCGGCTCTGGCCCTGCTCGGCGGCGAGGAAGTCGGCAACCGGCATGCGGCCGGCCTTGACCTCCTCGGCGAATTTCCAGACATGCGTGCCCGAGCCGATATCCTGTCCGCGGAACTTGCCGTTCAGCATCGGCCCGCCGGAGACGGCGATGGTCGGCAGGTTGCACGAGGCAGCCCCCATCAAGAGCGCCGGCGTGGTCTTGTCGCAACCGACAAGCAGGATGACGCCGTCGATCGGATTGCCGCGGATGGATTCCTCGACATCCATGCTGGCCAGGTTGCGAAACAGCATGGCCGTGGGGCGCATGTTGCTCTCGCCCAGCGACATCACGGGAAATTCGAACGGCAGGCCGCCGGCCTCATAGACGCCACGCTTGACGTGATCGGCGAGCGCCCGCAGATGCGCATTGCATGGGGTCAGTTCCGACCACGTGTTGCAGATGCCGATCACCGGACGGCCGTCGAAAGCGTCAGCGGGAATGCCCTGGTTTTTCATCCAGCTGCGGTGCATGAAAGCGTTCTTGCCTTCACCGCCGAACCAGGCTTCGGACCGCAATTTGCGTTTGGTCTCGGTCACGATTGCAGGCCCCGCTCGTTGCGGCGTTTGTTGCGGTTCTCGACGCTGCGGCGCACGTCATCCTCGGCATTGTCGATGAGCACCAGCAGCGCTTTTTGCGCGCCGGGTGCGTCGCCGGCGGCAATCTTCTCGGCGACTTCCCGGTGCAGCGGCAAGGAATGGCGCTGCCCTTCCGGATTGTCGTTGGAGAGGCGAAAGCTCATTACCAACGCGGTCTCGACCAGTGCGGCCAGCGAGCCGATCAGCTCGTTGCCGGTCATGCGCAATATGGTCTGGTGGAACACCAGATCGGGCTTGGCGAAGCGGTCGCCGTCATCGCTCAGTGCTTCCATTTCGGCCAGCGCTGCGTGGATCTCGGCGATCTGCGCCGGCGTCGCTCGCTGCGCGGCAAGGGCCGCCGACATCGGCTCGATGGCGCGACGCAGTTCGAACAGCGCCCGCACATCCTCGGCACTGACACCGCCGGCATAGCGCCAGGACAGGACGTCGGGGTCGAGGAAATTCCAGTCGGTGCGAGGACGCACCCGCGTGCCGGTCTTCGGCCTGGATTCGACCAGCCCCTTGCCCGCCAGCACCTTGATCGCCTCGCGCAGCACGGTGCGGCTGACCCCCAGCATCTCGCTGGAATCGTCGGCATTAGGCAGCGCCTCGCCGGGCAGGAAGTCGCCCTGCACGATGCGCAGCCCGATCTGCTCGACGACGGTGGCGTGCAGCGCGGTGGAACCGCTGGAAACCGCGACCGCGACTCGTGACGTGCGGGCCGTGCTGAATGATTTTCTATTCTTCATACTATTCATATGATATGTCTTATAGGCGTGGGGATTGGAGTCAAGGGATTGGGGGAGTGCCGATGACAAAGAATTTCGCTGTGGCCGTCGCGCAGTACACGGAACTGGTCTCGATCAGCGACGGCATCGCGACGGTCGAAATTGCTCCCGCCGCTGGTGGAGCGCTGGCGTCGTATCGATGGTGGCGGGATGGTTCGGCCGTGGATTGGCTGCGTGCGGCTCACCCAGCGGCGATCGGCCGTGGCGATGCCGGCGCCATGGCCTGCTTTCCGCTCGTGCCCTATTCCAACCGCATAAGGAATGGCCGCTTTGAATTCGCGGGGCGCCCCATTCAATTGCCACGGCCCCGGACGATCCACATCATGAGCACGGCCATGGCTGGCGTCACCCGTGGGCCGTCGTGAGCCATGAAGCGAGCATGATCGTCCTGCGCTATCGCCACGCCGCCGATTCCTGGCCATGGAGCTACGAAGCCGAGCAAGTGATCTCGCTGGCCGAAGGCAGGCTTCGCATGACCATTACCATGCGCAACCTGTCGGACGCGCCGATGCCGGTTGGCCTCGGTCTCCATCCTTACTTCCCGTCGACACCGTGGACGCATGTCCAGGCACGGGTATCAGGCATGTGGGAAACCGATGCGGAGGTGCTGCCCATCCGGCATGTCCCGCCGCCCGTGGGCGCCGATCCATCCATCGGCTTTGACGTATCGGAAGTGGACTTCGACACGGTCTTCACCGGATGGGCGCGCCGCGCCCGGATTACCTGGCCCGAACACGGACGGCAGCTGGACATCGAGGCATCGGCGCCGCTCGACTTCCTCGTCCTCTACACGCCGCCGGGCGAACCGTTCTTTTGCGCCGAGCCGGTCAGCAACATTACCGATGCTTTCAACCGGATGGGCGACAAGGAGATCGACACCGGCTGCATTGTGCTGGCCCCTGGCCAGAAACAATCCGCAAGCGTCCGCTTCATACCCTCGCTGGCTGTTTGATCTTCGCCGCGACTTGCCCGACGCGAGGCCAGGTCAGAACGGATAGTGCTGGCCCGGGTCCTCGATCGTCACGCAACGCAAATCGGTGAATTCGGCGATCGAGGCCTTGCCGCCGAAGCGACCATAGCCGGAGCCCTTGACGCCGCCGCCGACGCGCAGCGCGGTCTGGAGTTGCGCCGCACCAACGGGCGCCCTGGTCCTGGTGCCGCAGCCATGACTGTCGGGATCAGCCGGTTGCGCCGGCATAGATGTCGAGAACGTCCGTCACGCCTGCGATGAGGAGTTCCCTGGCCTTTGGCGCGACGGATCCGCTCGCTACCGCGCTGTCGAGGTGGCCGAGATACTGGCTGATCAGGGGTGAGGGGATGTCGCGCTCGCCCAGCGCCTGCATCAGCGCGTTCACGGCCTGCCGCGCCGCCGGCGCAGGCCAGTAGTAGCGGATACGATCGCTGTAGGAAAAATGCCGCTCGATCCGCTGCTCGGCCTCGGAGCCGTGATAGTAATTCTTCCAATTGCCGGACGCCGCCAGCATGACGCGCTCCATGGCCGCCGGCAGGCTTTCCCGCGATGGATCGGGAACCAGAATGTCGGCGATGTGGCTCAGGCCGTAGAGGGCTTCCCGCAGCGCGAAGGTCAGCCAGGGCCCGACCTTGAGTATGGCAAAACCATCGTCGACCAGCGCGCTCAACGCCGCAGCGGGCTGGTAGTCGGTCGAGTGGGCCTCGAAGACGAATTGCGGCAGGTCTCGCAGCGTGCCGGCAAGCGCCCGGGCGCGTTCCGGCCGGTAGGTGATGACCTCGGCATTGCCGAATTCGACGCCCGGCTGCACGACGACGCCGATCGCCCGCGAGAAAGCCTGGTCGAGGCCGCGCCGGCTAAAGGCATCGTGGTGGATGCGAACCGTCTCACCCGCAGCCTCCGGTGTCGTCACCGCCAGATGGTCCATGGCCTCCTGTGCGCCGCCCGGCACCGGCACTTCCGTGCCGATGACATAGACAGGCCTGGTGCCGCCTGTTCGTTCAACCGCGGCCTCCGCCACCTCGGCCAGTTCGGCGGCGCGCGCGGCGATGGTGGCGTCGGGCGGTGCCGCGCCTTCGCCGGCGCAGCCCATGCTGGCGTCCAGGTGGATCTTGGTGAAGCCGGCCTCGGCATAGGCATCCACCATGCGTGCGGCTTTTTCCATCGCCTCGGGCGCCGGCAGGTGCTTCCAAGGATTGGGGCCCAGATGATCGCCGCCGAGCACCAGCCTGTCCAGGGGAAAGCCGGCCTTTCCGGCGATCGTCTCGACGAAGCGGCGGAAATCGCGCGGTGTCATGCCGGTATAGCCGCCCTCGTGGTTGACCTGGTTGCAGGTGGCCTCGATCAGCACATCGGCGCCGCGCGCCTTGCCGTGGCGCAGCGCCGCTTCGACGACCAGCGGATGGGCCGAGCAGATCGAGGCGATGCCACAGCGTTCGCCGGCCGCACGGCGCGTGGCGATGCCAGCCAGTCGATCGGTCGCCTGGCTCATGCCGGTGCTCCGGTCCGGGCGGTCTCGATGAACGCCTCAACGGTGGCGAGCGAGGCGATACCCTCCATCGGTCCCTTCTTCGTCACCGCCAGCGCGCCGCAGCCATTGGCTATTCGCAGTGCCCTTTCCGGTGCCTCTCCACGCAGCCAGAAGGAGACGAAGGCCGCGGTAAAGCAGTCTCCGGCGCCGGTCGGATCGATTTCCTCGACGACGAAGCCGGGTGAGGCTGTGCGCCCTGACTGGTCGTAGTGGACGGCGCCCTGCGCGCCCTTCTTGACGACGATAGTGGAGATGCCGCGGTCCAGCATTTCGCGTACCGCACTTTCCTCGTGGTTTGCCTCGGCAAAGGTGAAGAGTTCCGGCCCGCTCGGCAGGAACACGTCGGTCTTTGACAACACGAAGAGCAAGGCGTCGCGCATGCCCGGTAGATCGAGCATCTCCTTGCGGATGTTGGGGTCGAAAGAGACCGTGCCGCCGCGCGTCTTGACGGCTTCGATCCCGTTGCGGGCAATTTCGATCACCTCGGGCGAGAACAGAGATGTCCCCATGACGTGAAAATGGTCGGCGCCGGCCAGCAGCGCGCGCGCTTCCGCGCCCATCTCGATCAGGCCGGCGGCACTCTGCTTGATGTTGTAGACGAAGTGCCGGCTGCCATCGCTCTCATAGGTGACGAAGGCGGTTCCGGTCGCGGCACCCTGATGGACGGTGATGGCCGAGATGTCGGCGCCGTCGGCACGCAGGCGCTCGATGTTCAAATGGCCGAAATCGTCGTCGCCCACTGCCGCGATCAGCCCCGCCGGCTGGCCGAGCCGCGCCGCCTGATCGACGAAGATGGCGGGAGCGCCCGAGGGAAACGGACCGACCAGCGGGCCGGGAGCGCGAAAACTCTGGCCGATCCGCTCGGCCATGATCTCGACCAGGATCTCGCCGGCACAAACCAGTTTCTTCATGTCCTCACCATCTGCCGGACGGACGGCCTCCGCTTGGCCAGAAATTCCTTTATCCGTGCATGTTCAAAACCTAAGTTGTCGTTTTCGGAGCGTCAATAAATAATTTGACGTGCGCAATGCTTCTGCGTTGTACTGGAAACCGTGGAAATTTGACTGAATAAGTTGGCTCAAGCAATGCTGCCTCACCGCGACGATCGCAAGACTGATTCTCGCCAGAGCGTTAAGGCTGGCATCGAGGATAAGGGGCCTGAAATATAGATGGCGGAAAAGACCCACCGGACGATGGATGATTTCGCCAGGGCGTCCGGCGTTTCGCGGCCGACCCTGTCGAAGTATTTCGACGATCCGGCCAGCGTGAAGCCGGCGACCCGGGCGCGCATCGAGGCGGCGCTTAGTTCGTCCGACTATCAGCCGAATGTTTTTGCCCGCAACCTCAACCGCAAGCGCACCCGCAATGTCGGCATCGTCGTACCGGCGATCACCGATCCGTTCTACGCCGAGATGGTCAGCCGCATCGAACGGCGCTGTCGCGACGAAGGGTTTTGGCCGATCGTCATCTCCTCGCACGGTTCGCCGAAACTGGAGGCGGAATCGGTCAGGACGCTGACGTCGCTGAAGGTCGCGGGTGCTATCGTCGCGCCCTTGGGCTTGGTCTCCGAACCCGGCGTCTTCGAACGGATGAGCGAGGACATCCCGATCGTCTATTTCGACACCTATATCGAAGGCGACACGCCATTCGTCGGGAATGACAACCACCAGAGCACCTCGACCATCGTCGATTATCTCTGCCGGTCCGGCGAACCGCCTGTCTATGTCGACATCCCGCACGTCAACCACAATTCGGGCGAACGCCTGCAGAGCTATATCGACGCGATGCAGGCCGCGGGCCTGGAGCCCACCGTTCTCAAGGCGGCGGGCGACTATAGCTGGGACTTCGAGCGCATCGGCCACGAATGGATGGACAGGACGCTGGAGAAAGGCGGCCTGCCGGCCCGCACGCTGCTCTGCGCCAATGACCGTCTCGCCTTCGGTGTGATGGCGGCCGCCTTTTCGCGCGGGCTGAAGATCGGCCGCCGCGCCGATTGCGATTTTCGCGTCGCCGCCCACGATGATCATCCGTTGAGCCGCTACACCTGTCCCGCGCTGACCACCATGGCACAGGACTTCGCCGCCATGGCCGGCCGCAGCGTCGAGATCCTGCTGGCGTTGCTGGACGAGGCCGATCCGTCCGGCCATGATCTGGCGCGCAACGTCAAGCTTGGCGCCACCCTGGTGATGCGTCAGTCGGCCTGAGTGATCGGCTCCGGCGTCTGTAGGCGGAGCCAGGCCGCCGCCTCGCTTACCGTTTGCCGCGCGGCCAGGATGTGGCGGCCCATCGAGACGAAGCCGTGGATCTGACCCGGCCAGTGTCGCAACGCCAGCGGCACTCCGTCGGCGCGCAGGCGCTCGGCATAGGCCGTGCCTTCGTCGGCAAGGATGTCGTGGCCGGCGATCACGACGAAGGCCGACGGTGCGCCGGCGAGGCTGGAGGCCAGCAGCGGCGATACGCGCCAGTCCGCGATATCATCGGGCGTTCGCACATAGTGGTCGCGGAACCAGGCCATGGTGGCGGCGGTGAGTCCGAAGCCGTCGCCGAAACGCCGGTAGCTGTCCGCCGTCTGGCGGGCATCGGTGTTGGGGTAGATCAGGGTCTGGGCGGCGAGCGGCGGCGCCAGCCTGTCGCGGGCGAGCAATGCCAGCACGGCGGCAAGGTTGCCGCCGGCACTGTCGCCAGCGACGGCAATACGGGTCGGGTCGATGCCGAGTTCTCCAGCGGCCATGAAGCGCAGCGCTGCCGCGCAATCCTCGAGCCCGGCGGGAAACTTGTGCTCCGGCGCCAGCCGGTAATCGGGACAGACGACGACGGCGTTGCCGAGATTGGCCAGCCAGCGGCAGATATCGTCATGCGAGGCGAGATTGCCGATCACCCAGCCGCCACCATGCAGATAGAGCACGGCACGCGCCCCGGTCCGCGGCGCGCCGATACCGCGATGGATGCGGATCGTCACCGGACCGTTCGGCCCGTCGATCTGCTGCTGCTCGGTTGCCGCGACCTGTTCGTGCTCGCCCTGCAGCGTCGGGAACGAAGCGCTGTACGTGGCCCGCGCCGCCGCGACGCTGTCATTCTCGAAGGGTTCGCCGCCGGCGGCACGGCCGATTTCCAGGGCACGCAGCGCATCTGGGTCGAGCGTCATCGTCATCTCCGTCAAAGCAATTCCAGGAAAAGTGTGCAGCGGTTTTCCGTCCGGATTGCGTGAAAACAAGGAACGCTTAGGCGAGCAGGCCGCGCGCTTCGTCTTCGCCAAGCAGGGCCGGCTGGACGACGTCACCTGCTATGGCGACCGAACTCCCCGTCTCGCCCGAATGCAGGATCGCTTCCATGATCTCCAGCACATGCAGCGCCAGATTGCCGGAAGCGCGGGGCGTCGCGCCTGTCTGCAGCGAACGCACCAGGTCGGCGACGCCGAGCATGCGGTAGTTGGCGCGGTCGGGCGCCGCGTAAGGCCAGTTGCAGGCGCCGTAGAGTTCGCCTTCGCTGGCGAAATCCTTCCAGTCGGCGCCGCGTTCCGACAGCGACACCGTGCCGCCGAACGTATCCGGGTCGGGCAGCCGCAGCGAGCCTTCCGTGCCGTGCAGTTCGATCGGATGATTGGAATGCCTGAAGACATCCCATGACGCGCCGAAAGTGACGGTCGCGCCGGAGCGGAATTCGAGCAGCGACAGCACACTGGTCGGCGTGCCGACCTTGAATTTGGTGTTCTTGAACGGCCCTTCGGCCGTGATCAGGCGTTCCTCTTGGCCGCGTGTCACCATCGCCATGACGCGTGCGACCGGGCCGAGCAGATTGACCAGCATGGTCAGATAATAGGGACCCATGTCGAACACCGGGCCGCCGCCCGGCTGATAATAGAATTGCGGGTTGGGGTGCCAGTGCTCCATGCCGCGCCCCATCATGAAGGCGGTGCCGGTGACAGGGCGGCCGATGGCGCCCTCGTCCATCAGGCGGCGCGCTTTGCGTCCGGCTGCGCCAAGGAAAGTGTCCGGAGCCGAGCCGAGCAGCAGGCCGCGTTTGGCCGCCTCCGCCACCAGGCGGCGGCCGTCGCCGGCCGAGGTTGCGAGCGGTTTTTCAGTGAAGACATGCTTTCCCGCCGAAAGGGCGGAGAATGAAATATCGAAATGCGCCGCCGGAATGGTCAGGTTGAGGACGAGGTCGATCTCGGGATCGGCCAGCAGCGCATCGACGTCAAGGGGCCGGATACCGTATTCCTTGGCTCGCAGCGCCGCCATCTCGGCTGAAATATCGGCGCAGGCGCGCAATTCGATGCCGCCGAAAAGCGCGGCATTGCGCAGGTACGTCATCGAGATGTTGCCGCATCCGATGACACCGATGCCGAGTTTGGCTTGTGAGTTTGCCTGCATTCTGTCGTACCTCCCAATGCGATCACGTCTGCCCGATCGTCGCGACGGTGCCGGATCGGGCTCGAAATGGCTATACAACGTTTCAAATATTGACGCGCGTAAAATTTTTATAGAACATGCGGAAATGCTGGTGCGGTGTCGGGAGGCTGCTGGCCCTGGGAGGAGAAAATGACGGACATGAAAACCAGCCGATCGCGGGCGCCAAAGCCCGTGGGTCATTCGGCCTCGGATATTTCGAGGGCGGCCAAGGGATCGCGACGGGTTCAGGCATAGATCACCATGGCCCCGATCCTATCAAGCTGGCTGCGTATTGGACCGGGCAGGCCATCGTCCGTGATCACAGCGAAAAGGCATTGGAGGTCCCGCTGACGCCCTTGCTCGAATCCGCATGACCCAGGCTCGGTCAAATAGGATGTCCCTCCCAAGGAGACTGACGGGTCCGTGTGTTGCAATGGATGATTGGACCCTGTCTGCTGGCGGGCGATATCGCCGCGCCTCTGCCGTTGTCACCGTTCCGCTGATTGCACTCGTGCCGTTCTTCCATCACCGAAGGGCTGACGCAGGGCGGCATCAAGGAATGGGCGGGATCAAGGAATGAAAGGATGAACGTGGAAGACCTCAAAGTCGGCTGCCAGACCTTCACCTGGGAAATGCTGGGAGACCGGTTCACCGGCGGCCCCGACGATCTGTTGAAGGCGATCGCCGATGGTGGCTATGCCGGCATCGAGATCACCGACACCATGATCGGCCACTATGCCGGCAAACCCACCGAGTTCGCCGCCGCGCTGAAGTCGTCCGGTCTGGCGCTCGTTTCCTTCGCCTTCGGCTCCAGGAGCGGCTTCACGCTAAAGGACGGGATCGGCACCGATCTCGAAACCGCCAGGCGCTGGATCGATTTCGTGGCAAACTTTCCCGATGCGCTGGTGTCGATGGGCTCGGCCACCGTCGTCTCCGACGGGCCACGCCACGACAAATTCGCTGTCGCGGCCGAGGTTTACAACAAGGCCGGCGAACTCGGCCGCAAGGCGGGTGTCCAGGTGGCGGTGCATCCGAGTTCGCACCACAACACGCTGCTGTTCGACCGCGCCGATTACGACGCGATTTTTGCCTTGCTCGACCCCGATCTGGTCGGCTGGGTGCCGGATACCGGTCACATCCTGCGCGGTCACAGGGACATGGCCGACACGCTCACCACCTACCGCGACCGCATCCGCTACATCCACCTCAAGGACGTCGATGCCGACGGCACCTGGGCGATGCTGGGCCAAGGCGTCTGCGACACGCCTAAAGTCATCGAGATCGCCGGTACCGCGCCGAACTTCAACGGCTGGCTGGTGCTGGAAGAAGAATCCGACACCGCCGCCACCGATCCGGCCGGCGCGGTCAAGACCAACCGCCGGACGATGCGCGGCTACGGGGCCTGAGACGATGATCAAGAAACAGGACAGACGCCTCAGGGTCGGTGTGCTCGGCTGCGGCCCGATCGCCCAGTTCGCGCATCTGGAATCCTGCGTCAAGGCCGGCAATGCCGACCTTTACGCCATCTGCGATGCGGCACCCGATTTGCTCGCCCGGATGGACGCCACCTATGAACCAAAGAAGATGTATGCCGACTATGACGCCATGCTCGCCGATCCCGAGCTCGAAGCGGTCATCGTCGCCACGTCGGATGCCTATCACGTGCCGATGTCGATCAAGGCGCTCGATGCCGGCAAGCATGTTCTCTGCGAAAAGCCGATCGGCACCTCGGTCGAGGAAGGCGAGGCGCTGGCCGAGGCGGTGAAACGCTCCGGCAAGGTGCTGCAGGTCGGCCACATGAAGCGCTTCGATCCGGCGCTGGAGGCCGCCCGCGACTTCGTCCGCGACGAGATGGGCGAGGTTCTGGCACTGAAGGCCTGGTATTGCGATTCCACCCACCGCTACACCAACACCGACGCCGTGCAGCCGCTGCCCGTCACCAGCAAGCTCGCGAAAAAGCCCGGCGGAAATCCCAAGGCTGATCTCAGGCAATATTTCATGCTGGCGCACGGATCGCATCTGGTTGACACCGCCCGCTTCCTCTGTGGCGACATCGTTGCCGTGCGCGCCCGCCTCAACGAGCGCTTCGGCGCCTATTGCTGGTTCGTCGAAACCGAATTCGCCAGCGGCGCGCTTGGCCATCTCGACCTCACCGTGGCCGTGCGCATGGACTGGCACGAAGGGTTTCAGCTCTATGGCGAGAACGGCTCCGTCATCGCCAGGACCTTCAACCCCTGGTATTTCCGCGCCAGCGAGGTCGACATCTTCCATGAGAAGGACGCGACCTCGCGAAAACCGCTTGGCGCCGACGGCCACTTCTTCCGCCGCCAGCTCGAGGGCCTTGCCGACACCGTGCTCACCGGCGCGCCGATGCGCGGCGCCAATGTCGGGGACGGCATCGCGTCGATCCGCGCCATGGTGGCGATTGCGCGCTCTGTGGAGACTGGCGAGCGGATCGAGCTTGCCTCGGTTTCGGGTGCGGTCTGATGCGCCTCGGCATCTTCGCCAAGACATTTGCGGGCACCGACCCGGCCACCGTGCTGGCTGCCGTGAAGCAGGCCGGCTACGAGACGACGCAGTTCAATCTCGCCTGCGCCGGCCTGCCGTCGATGCCGGATGCCGTACCGGCGAATGCCGTCGCCGCCATTGGTGCCGCCGCGCGATCGTCAGGCGTTTCGCTGGCCGCGCTGTCGGGCACCTACAACATGGCGCATCCTGACAAGGCTGCGCGCGACGACGGGCTGAGGCGCCTGGCGGTGGTCATCGACACTGCAGCCAAGCTCGACATCCCACTGGTGACGCTCTGCACCGGCTCGCGCAATGCAGCCGACCAATGGGCATACCATCCCGACAATGCCGATCCGTCGGCCTGGTTCGACATGGCCGTCGAAATGGCGAAGGCACTGGCGCTGGCCGAGGAGGCCGGCATCGATCTCGGTATCGAGCCCGAGCAGGCCAACATCGTCACCTCGGCCATGAATGCGACCCGGCTGATCGCCGAGATGGGTTCGAAGCATCTGAAGATCGTGCTCGACCCCGCCAACCTGTTCGAGCATGCAAAGCCCGATGAAGCGAGAGCCATCGTCGCCGCCGCGATCGATGAGGCCGCTGGCCACATCGCCATAGCGCACGCCAAGGATCGTTTTGCCGACGGCCGCTTCGCCACATCAGGCCAGGGTGTCGTCGACTTCCCGGATTTCGTCGCGCGGCTGAAGGGGGTGGGTTTCGATGGCGCGCTCGTCACCCACGGCTTGTCCGCCGACGAGGCTCCTGGCGTCGCAACCATCCTGCGGGGGCTGCTCTGATGGGTGCCGCGCCGACGATCATGCTGCGCGACGACGCTGCGCTCCACGTCTTCGACACGGGGCAGGGGCTTCCCATCGTCTTCCAGCATGGCCTCGGCGGCGATGCCGCGCAGGTGGCGCTGAACTTTCCCGACAGTCCGTCGCGCCGCCGGCTGACTGTGGAATGCCGCGCGCAGGGCGGCTCAGGTGCCGGCGGCAAGCGTCCGTTTTCGATCGGGATGTTCGCCAACGATGTGCTCGCCGCTGCCGATGCAGCTGGCATTGAGCGCTTCGTTGCCGGTGGCATCTCGATGGGCGCCGCCATTGCACTGCACCTGGCGGCCCGCCACCCGGCTCGCGTCACCGCTCTTGTGCTGGTGCGCCCGGCCTGGACCTTCGACGCGGCCCCGCAAAACATGCGCCCTTACGTCGAAGTGGCGGAACTCATCCGCGACCACCCGCTGGAAGAGGCGCGCGACATCTTCGCGGCTTCGGCAACGGCGGCCCGCTTTCGCAGCGAGGCGCCGGACAATCTCGCCTCGTTGCTCGGCTTCTTCGCGCGTGACAACGCGAGCGTTTTTGCCGAGGTGATGCAGGCGATCGCCAATGACGGGCCTGGCGTGACGCGGGCGATGGCGACCGGCCTCGCAATCCCGACGCTCGTCGTCGGCAGCGGCATAGACCTCGTCCATCCCCTGGCGACCGCCCGCGAACTGGCTGAGACCATCCCCGGCGCCGCCCTCACCGAGGTGACGCCGAAAGCCCTCGACAAGGATCGCCATTTCACCGAAATCCGCGCCGCCATCGGCGGCTTTCTCGATAGAAATTTCAACAACCAGGACCAATCATGATCTCGAAACCTTTGTCAGGCCCGGCCGCCATCGCCGCACTGCCGCGCGACCGTCTGATCGCCGAATTCTCATCGTGGTCGGCCAATCTCGCCAATTTCGAGAGCGACTTGCAGCGCATCGAACCCTATGCCGATATGCACCACATCGACGTCGCGGACGGCCATTTCGCGCCGTCCTTCCTGTTCTTCCCCGATCTCGTCGCCCGTATCGCCAAACTGACGGCCAGGCCCATCCACGTCCATCTGATGGTCGACCAAGCAATCGTCGAAGAACAGACGCGCCAGTTCATCGAGGCCGGCGCCGACATGATCAGCGTCCATGCCGAGAACGGCGAGGCGGGTCTGCGCGCGGTGCGGCTGGCGCATGAACTCGGCGCCGAGGCCGGCGTTGTGCTGAGGCTGGAGACCCCTGTAGAGGCGATGAAGCCTTTCGTCTCCGAAGTGGCGTTCGTCACGCTTCTTGGAACCGCGATCGGCGTCAAGGGCCAGGGCCTGTCGGAGAAGGCCTGTGACAGGCTGGGCGAAGCCCGCGCCATCCTGAGGAACGCTGGTCGTGAGTCGGCCGTGGTGCTCGCCGCCGATGGCGGCATCCGCCACGAAACCGTGCCGCTGCTGCGCGCCGCCGGCGCCGAGACCGTGGTGCTCGGTTCGCTCGCTTTCGGCGACAAGGATCTCGCCGGCCGCATCGGCTGGTTGCGTGGTCTGAAGGTCGCGGCCTGATGAGCATTGAAGTCGCCCTCGCGATCGATCTTGGCGGCACCGAGCTTCGTGCCGCCCTGGTCGACCGTGACGGCAAGATCCTGGCCTTCGCGGCTGTGCCGACGCAGGCGCAGGCCGGCCCCGACGTGGTGATCGCCCAGATCGAGGCGCTGGCCGCGACCGTCCATGCCGAAACGCCGGGGCTGTCGATCCTCGGCGTCGGCGTCGGCGCACCGGGGCCGCTCGATCCGCTGGCCGGCATCGCCGTCGGACCGCCGACACTGGCCGGCTGGCAGGACGTGCCGCTGGCCGACATCCTCGAGCGGCGGCTCGGCCTGCCGGTGCGGCTGGAGAACGACGCCAATGCGGCAGCGCTCGGCGAATGGCGCTTCGGCGCCGGCCACGGTGCGCGCTCCCTGGTCTTCGTCACCGTCTCGACCGGGATCGGCGGTGGCGTCGTCGCCGACGGACGCATCCTGCACGGCCGTCGCGGTCTTGCCGCGGAGATCGGCCACATGACCATCACCAACGAAGGCGAGCGCTGCGTGTGCGGCGTCGTCGGCTGCTTCGAGGCCATCGCTTCGGGAACCGCGCTCGGCCGCCGCGCCAATGCCGCAACGTCTCCTTTGGACGGTTCGACGCTGCGCCGCCTCTCGGCCAACGCCGAGGTCACGGGTCGCCACGTGGTCGAGGCCGCAGGGCTGCAGGACGACCTCGCTCTGGCTCTGCTCGAGGAGGAGGCGCGCTGGCTGGGCGTCGGCTTCACCAACCTTTTGCACCTCTATTCGCCCGACGTGCTGGTCGTTGGCGGCGGCATCGCCAATGGCTTCGACCTGATGGCGCCCGTCATCGGGGCGACCATCCGCCAGCGCGCCATGCGCGCCTATCGCGACGTGCCGGTCGTCCAGGCCCGGCTCGGCCGCCATGCCGGGCTGGTCGGCGCGGCCAGCCTCGTCCTGTTCGATGATTTGGGCACGTTGGCGGCTCCCATGCCTGTCGGCCCAAGCACATATCCGGACACGCGGAGGGACTTCAACGGCTGAGCTCAAGCTGGCGCGGTCCTGTCTCGCCGCAAGCCGGTCCGTCGCGCTGCGACCCCTCGTGGCAGATGGCAAGGCCGTGCCACCGCTGCGCAAAGCCGCCTGATAGCGATGAAACATGACCATGGCCGCAAGCGGCGTGCTTGCGGCCATTGTCCGTCGTATGAAACCGTGGATCACTCGGCGGGAACGATGTCCGCCGGCAGGCTGTCGTCGGCGGTCCCAGCCAGCGCTCTCGCCAGCTTCGCTTCGTCGAGTTCGCCTTCCCAGCGCGCCACCACCAGCGTCGCCACCGCATTGCCGACGAAGTTGGTCAGCGCCCGGCATTCCGACATGAAGCGGTCGACGCCGAGGATCAGCGCCATGCCGGCGAGCGGCACCGAGGGAACCACCGAAAGCGTGGCGGCCAGGGTTATGAAGCCTGCCCCGGTGATGCCGGCGGCACCCTTGGACGACAGCATCGCCACCAGCAAAAGCAGGATCTGGTCTGATATCGACAGATGGATGTTCGTCGCCTGGGCAATGAACAGGGCGGCAAGCGTCATGTAGATGTTGGTGCCGTCGAGATTGAAGGAATAGCCGGTCGGGATGACCAGTCCGACCACCGAGCGCTTGGCGCCGGCCTTCTCCATCTTCTCCATCAGCGAGGGCAGGGCTGCTTCCGACGACGAGGTGCCCAGTACCAGAAGCAGCTCCTCCTTGATGTAGCGGATCAGCGACAGGATCGAGAAGCCGTTGTAGCGGCAGACGGCACCGAGCACGACGAACACGAACAGGAACGAGGTCGCGTAGAAGGTTCCGACCAGCATGGCGAGGTTGATGACCGAGCCGATGCCGTATTTGCCGATGGTGAAGGCCATCGCACCGAACGCGCCGATCGGGGCTGCCTTCATCAGCACGCTGACCAGCTTGAACATCGGCGCCATCAGCGCCTGCAGGAAATTGAGCACCGGCGTGCCCTTGTCGCCGACCAGCGCCAGCGCGATGCCGAACAGGACCGAGAAGAACAGCACCTGCAGGATGTCGCCGTCGGCGAAGGCGCCGACGATCGTGCCGGGAATGATGTTCATCAGGAAGCCGGTGACCGACTGGTCATGTGCCTTGGCGGCGTAAGTGTTGACCGTCGAGGCGTCGAGCGTCGCCGGATCGATGTTGAAGCCGGCGCCTGGCTGCACGACATTGGCCACGACAAGGCCGATGATCAGCGCCAGCGTGGAGAAGGTGAGGAAGTAGAGCATCGCCTTGCCGGCGACGCGGCCGACCTTCTGCAGGTCGCTCATGCCGGCGATGCCGGTTGCGACCGTCAGGAAGATGACCGGGGCGATGATCATCTTGACCAGCTTGATGAAGGCGTCGCCGAGCGGCTTCATGCTCTCGCCGATCGACGGATAGTAATGGCCGAGCAGGATGCCGACGGTGATCGCCACCAGCACCTGCACGTAGAGCTGGGCATAGAGGGGCTTGCGCTGCGCGGCGGGCGCGGCGGATTGGTCTGCGATATGCATCGAACTCTCCCTGGCCGGATGGACGGAACCCGCCCTGCGTGACTTCTCCCATCGCGGCGTTCCGGTCGCCCGCCGCTGCACGGATGTTTGCAAGCGCTGTGCCAGATGCCGGATAGGCCGGAATCCCTGGGTTCAGCCGTTCCTGCCTTGCCTTTGACGGGGAGTTGTGCGGATTCCCGCACAGGTCTTGTTTGCCTGGGCGGAATTTCGCATTAGACTGGAGGCAAAGCCGGGGAGCAAAGGGAGAGGGCCGACGCCACAACAGCGCATCGATAGCGGATCCCCGGGGTTTGCCGGCCGCGACCTACTGCGCGAAGCGGTAGCGCGCCTGCGCGGCCGTTGGCTGTTTGCGGCAATAGCGCTCGCTCTGCTTGCCGGCGCGGTTGCCACCGCCGGGCGCATCGCCGAGGGTCAGGCCGCCGATGACCTGCGCGACGGGGCATTGGCCGCCTTGCCGCTGGCGGCCGGAACCCTGACCGGCGAAATCGAAAAGCAACGTCTCGTGCCGCTGGTGCTGGCGCGCGACGATGCGGTGCGTGATGCGCTGCGCCGCGCCGGGAAAGTCGAGGAAACAGCGCTCGACGCCAAGCTGAAGGCCATAGCCGGCGATGCGTCGGCGTCCGCCATTTATGTCATCGACACGGCGGGCATGGCGATATCGGCCAGCAATGCCGGCCAGCCGGACAGCTTTGTCGGTATCGATTATAATTTTCGCCACTATTTCACCGATGCGATGGCCAAGGGCGCGGCCAGCCAGTATGGCCTCGGCACGATCAGCGGCAAGCCGGGACTCTACCTTGCCGGCCGTGTCGACGACGGTGGCAAACCGCTTGGCGTCGCGGTTCTGAAGGTCGAACTCGGCGGTGTCGAAGCCAATTGGCGGGCGAGCGGCTTTCTCGTTTTCGTCACCGACGAGCGCGGCGTCGTTCTGGCCACCAGCCAGCCCGACTGGCGGTTCCATGCGCTGGCGCCGCTCTCCGCCGCGGATGCCGCCGCGGCGCATGACCAGCTTCAACTGGTCGACGCCGCCTTCGAGCCGCTGCCGATACGGCGTGGCGCCGGTGACGGCCTGGCGACGATCGAAGAAGCCGGAAAATCGCGCCGGTTCGTCGAGGTGGTGCAGGACTTGCCCGGTGCCGTCCCCGGCTGGCGCCTGTGGCTGCTGACGCCCGCCGATGCCGCCTTGACCGCCGCCGCCAACACGGCACGCCTGACGACACTGCTCGGGCTGCTGCTGATGGGGCTGCTTGCCTATGTGTTCACCCGGCGCCGGCGCACACGCCGGCTGCGGCAGGAGGCGCTGGCGCGCATGAATGCCGAACTCGAAAGCCGGGTCAGTTCCCGGACCGCCGAACTGACGCGATCGAACACGGCCCTTGCCGGCGAAATCGCCGAGCGCGAAAACGCCGAGGCCAAGGTCCGCCGGCTGCGCGACGATCTTGCCCAGGCCAACCGGCTCTCCATCCTCGGCCAGATCGCCGCCGGCGTGGCGCATGAGATCAATCAGCCGGTCGCCGCCATCCGCACCTATGCCGAGAATGCCGGCGGCTTTCTCGAGGCCGGCAAGACCGAACCGGCAAGCGGCAACCTGACCTCGATCGTCTCGATGACCGAGCGCATCGGCGCGATCACCAGCACGCTGCGCACCTTTGCGCGACGGCCTGGCGTCGCTGCCTCGCCCTTGCCGGTACGCGAGGCGATCGAGGGCGCGCTGTCGCTGCTGTCCGGCCGCATCCGCGATTCCGGCGTCACCATCGTCAAGCCGGGCGGCACCGCATCGCCATTGGTGATGGCAAGCCGCATCCGGCTGGAGCAGATCCTCGTGAACCTGTTGCAGAACGCGCTGGACGCCATGAAGGACCGGCCTGATCCCCGCATTGAGATCGACCTCGCCGAACGCGGAGACCGCGTGCTGATTTCGGTGCGCGACAATGGTCCCGGCCTCGGCCCGGAAGCCGCCGGCAATCTGTTCATGCCGTTCCAGACCACCAAGGAGAAGGGGCTTGGCCTTGGCCTGGTGATCTCGCAGGAGATCGCCCAGGAATTGGGCGGCACGCTGCGGCTCGACCCCGACACCGCCAGCGGCGCATCCTTCACCATCGACTTGAGGCGGATCGAATGACGCAGGGATCGGGGCTGGTCGCGCTCGTCGACGACGATGCGGATCTGCTGCATGCCACCACGCAACTGCTCGAACTTGCCGGCTTCACGGTGATCGGGCTCGACGCCGCCGAGGCAGCGCTTGGTGTCGTCGACAGGGACTTCGAGGGTGTGGTCGTCAGCGACATCCGCATGCCCGGCATGAATGGGCTGCAACTCTTCGACCGCGTCAAGGCTGTTGATCCCGACTTGCCGGTGATCCTGGTCACCGGGCATGGCGATGTCGATCTTGCGGTCGCCGCGCTCAAGGATGGGGTCTATGATTTCATTCCGAAACCCTATGCGGGGGAGCGTCTGGTCGAGGCGCTGAAGCGTGCATCGGAGAAGCGGCGGCTGGTGATGGAAAACCGGCGGCTCCGCGAAGCCGCCGCACTTGCCGCGGACGGCATGCCGTTGATCGGCGAAGCGCCGGCCATAAGGCGGCTGCGCGAGACCTTGCGCCAGATCGCCGACATGGACGTCGACGTGCTGGTGGAGGGCGAGACCGGAACCGGCAAGGAAGTGGTGGCCGACCTCCTGCACCGGTGGGGCCGGCGGCGTGCAAAGCCGTTCGTGGCACTGAACTGCGGCGCTCTGCCCGAGACCGTCATCGAAAGCGAGCTGTTCGGGCACGAGGCCGGCGCGTTTACCGGGGCGCAGCGACGGCGGATCGGCAGCATAGAGCATTCCAGCGGCGGCACGCTGTTCCTCGACGAGATCGAATCCATGCCGCCGGCCCTGCAGGTCAAGCTGTTGCGGGTGCTGGAGACGCGCAGCCTCACCCCGCTCGGCTCGAACGAAACAAGGCGCCTCGATCTCCGGGTCGTCGCGGCGACCAAGGTCGATCTCGGCCGGCAGGACCAGCGCGGCGATTTTCGCGAGGATCTCTATTTCCGCCTCAACGTGGTGACGCTGCGCATTCCGCCGCTGCGCGAGCGGCGCGGCGATATCGAGATGCTGTTCGGCCACTTCCTTGGCAAGGCGGCGAAACGGTTTGGCCGGCCTGTCGCCAAGGTGAACGCCGCCGTGAGCCATCATCTCCAGTCGCACGACTGGCCGGGCAATGTGCGCGAACTCGCCCATTTCGCCGATCGCGTCGCGCTCGGTCTTGGTCCCGATGACGAAACCAGGTTCTCGCCCGCACGATTGCCAGCGCCCGCCGCCGCACTGCCGGAGCGGGTCGGGCATTACGAGGCGCAGCTCATCCGCGACGCGCTGCGCGACCATGGCGGCGACGTGCGCGGCGCCATCGACGCGCTCGGCGTGCCGCGCAAGACGTTCTACGACAAGCTCAAGCGCTATGGCATCGCCGCATCTGATTTCCGTCCCTCTTGATCTTTCCAAGCGAGTATCGCGAAAGCCATGAACACGACACTTGAAACGACCGCCGATCCCCTGCCGGAAGAACTCGCCTTTCTCAGTGAACGGCTGACGGCGTTCAACGACGGCGATGTCGGCGCGTCCGAAAAGAAGGCGCTGGCGGTGTTCGTGCGCGACGAGATCGGGGCGATCGTCGCCGGCATTTCAGGCTACACCGCCTGGGGCTGGCTCTACGTGCAGTGGCTGTGGGTCGACGAAGGGCTGCGCGGCCAGCACATGGCAGGCCGGATGCTCGACGCGGCCGAACGCGAAGCCGTGGCGCGCGGCTGCCAAAACGCCTGGATCGACACATTCAATCCCAACGCCGCCAAGGTCTATCAGAGGCAAGGCTACCAGCCTTTCGGGACGCTGGCCGATTTCCCTGTCGGCCGCAGCCGCGTCTTCCTGCGGAAGAAACTGGTCGACTGATCAGCCAGCCAGCTTTCCGCCGCGCATCGGCCGCGGCGCGCCCGTCGTGCTCGGGAAACTGATCGGCAGGCCGCGCAGCACGCGAACCGCGAGGAAGGCAAAACACTCCGCCTCCACCGCGTCGCCGCTCCAGCCGAGGCTTTCGGCCAGCACGACCTCGACCCCGGCGCGGCTGGCGAGCATCGCCATCATTGTCGGGTTGTGGCGACCGCCACCGCTGACCACCAGCTTCTTCGGCCGGCTGGGCAGAAGGTCGAGCGCCTTGCCGACAGCGGACGCGGTGAAGGCGGTGAGCAGGGCCGCGCCATCCTCGGCGCTCAGGCTGTCGGCCATGGCCGCGCCGAAATCGAAACGGTCGAGTGATTTCGGATAGGCCTTGGTCAGATAGGGATGCTGCAACAGCTTGGCGAGCCGGGCTTCGTCCACCTTTCCCGCGCCGCCAAGCGCGCCGTCGCGGTCCATTTCGCCGAGCCCCTTCGATTTGATGAAGTCATTGAGCGGCGCGTTGGCGGGGCCGGTGTCGAAGGCGATGACATTGTCGGCGCCGTCCCACCAGGTGATGTTGGCGACGCCGCCGAGATTGAGCACCGCCACCTCGCCAGTGGCGCCGGCGCCGCGCATCAGCGCGGTGTGATAGGCAGCGGCCAAAGGCGCGCCTTGTCCGCCGGCGCGCATGTCGGCCGAGCGGAAATCGTAGGCGACCTTGGTGCCGAGGATGGCATGCATGAGCTCGCCGTCGCCGAGCTGCCGGGTCTGGCCGAGCCGTCCGACCTGCGGCGCGCGATGCAGCACGGTCTGGCCGTGAAAGCCGACGACCCCGATCTCGGCCATCGTCATGCCGTAACCTTCCACGAGTTCCTTCACCGCCGCCGACTGCGCGCGCGTCAGCGCCTCTTCGGCCTTGCGGAAAATCGCAGGTTCCGGCCCGGTGAAATTCCAGGCCCGCGCCGCCGCCAGCGTCTCTTCCAGCAGCGACCGGATCGACGCGGGATAGGGCATCAGCCGGTAAGTGCCGAAATCGTCTATCCGCTCGCCATCGGTCTTGATCAGGGCGACATCGATGTTGCCGTCAAGCACCGTGCCGGTCATCAGGCCGACGGCCCAGATTGGTTCCATCATTGAGCTCCATTGATGAGGTCGCCGACCGCTTGCCGAAGCTGAACGATGCCGCTGTCGAAATGACGTGTCGGATGGATCCGGTTGGTAAGCAAGGTCCACGCCTTGCTCTTGTCGAAGTCGATCCACAATCCTGTGCCGGTGAAGCCGGTGTGGCCGATCGTTCCCGGACCGCACAGCGCACCGCCGGACCAGCCTTGGTAAGGGCGCTCCCAGCCATGGGTGCGGGTGGCCGACAGGGGCTCGCGCATCAGCGCGATCAACCGTTCGGATGCGCCGGTTCCGTCCAGCAATCCCCAGGCGAAATCGAGCACCGAAGCGGCCGTGCCGAACAGGCCGGCATGGCCGGCGCCCTGCAGCGCCGAGCAATTGTCGTCGTGGACCTCGCCGGACAGCACGCGATGGCGCCAGGTGCAGTCCTCGGTCGCCGCGGCGGCATCGGGTTCCGCGAACCAGGCAAAGCCCGGGCCGGGTTCCACGGCGCGGATGCTCTTGCCCGACAGCCGCTCCATCGCAAAGCCGAGCAGGATGAAGTTGATGTCGGAATAGACAGGGTCGCGCGCCCGCCATTCGCGCTGCAGGACGAAGGCGCGCAGCAGTTCGGGGTCGCGCCCATAGGTGTAGATCGGCTCGACGGCCGGGAAGGGCGTCTGGTGGCCCAGGCACTGGCGAAAGGTCACCTTCCGCTCCCATGCGTTCGCGTCATACTGGCGAAGGTCGGGAAGCAGGGAAATCAGCGACGCGTCGAGATCGATGATGCCGTCCTGCGCCAGCGCCAGGATACGCGGCGTGGTAAAGATCACCTTGGTCAGCGACGCTAGGTCGAACCAGGTCTCAACAGTCATCGGCCTGACCTTAGGCACAAGCTGCGCGGAGCCGATCGCTCTGGTGATGCGCTCGCCATTTCCACCGACGAGGCCGAGCACGCCGCCGGGAATGCGCTTGGCCGCCACTGCCGCTGCGAGCGGTTGGAACGCGCGATCGAAGAGCTGGGCAAGGGGGCTCAATGCCGGCCACCGCACGTGGGCATGTCGTCAAACGGAAAAGTCGGCGATCCTTCGCACCCCCCTCTGTCCTGCCGGACATCTCCCCCGCAAGGGGGGAGATTGGCCGTAATAGCGGCTTTCGCCAATCGCCGACGTCGCAGGAAGGGGCGGGATGCCGAAGCTGCTAATCTCCCCCCTTGCGGGGGAGATGGCCGGCAGGCCAGAGGGGGGTGCTGTCCCGCCGACCTTGCATATCCCAGTGCACCGTCCATCACACCTCCACCCTCGCCATGTGATCCCCGCCAAACCGCTCCCACTTCGCCGGCGCCGGCTCGAACCCTGGCGGGCGCACCAGCGAAGGCACCTGGCGTGTGTCGATCTCGAAATGCTCGCGCCGACGGTCGATAGCCGGAACGGCTGATATGAGCTTCTTCGTATAGGAATGTCTCGGCTTCGACAGCACGGACTGTGCGTCGCCGATCTCGACGATCTGGCCGGCATAGATGACGGCGATGCGGTGCGCGATCCGCTCGACCACCGCCATGTCATGCGAGATGAACAGATAGGCCAGCCCAAACTCGCGCTGCAGGTCGACCAGCAACTCCAGCACCTTGGCCTGCACCGACACATCGAGCGCCGACACTGCTTCATCGAGGACCACGACGGACGGGTTGAGCATCAGCGCGCGCGCAATGCACAGCCTTTGCCGCTGGCCACCGGAGAATTCATGCGGATAGCGCTCGAGGCTGTTCTTGGGCAGGCCGACGCGTTCCAGCAGGCGCGCCATTCTGGCCCGCGTTTCGGCATCCACCCGGCCGCCGGTGGCGATCACGGGTTCCGCCAGAATGCTCTCGATCGTCAGCCTTGGATTGAGAGAGGCATAAGGGTTCTGGAATACCATCTGTATGGGCCTGGCGCTGCGCCTCGGCGAGGCCGCTCGGGCGCCGACCGAGAAGCCGCCGCGCGCCGGCCGCACAAGCCCTAGCACCGCCTTGGCGGCAGTGGATTTGCCCGAACCGCTTTCGCCGACGATGGCCAGCGTCTCGCCGTGCATCAGGTCGAAATCGACGCCGTCGACGGCATGCACCGCGCCGGTGGCGCGGCTGAAGAAACTGCTCTTGAGGGGAAACCGAACCACGAGGCCATCGACCTTCAAGGCCGGTTCGGCGCTCGCGCCGTTGTCGCGTTGCCCATCCGAGCGCGTCGCGCGACCGCTGGCGAAATGCGGCACGGCGTGCAGCAGATGCTGGGTGTAGGGATGCTGGGGGCTGTCGAGGATCCGGTTGAGCTCACCCTGTTCGACGGCCTGCCCGTTCTGCATCACCATCACCTTGTCGGCGATGCCGGCAACCAGGCCGATATCGTGGGTGATGAAGATGACGGACATGCCGCTTTCGCGCTTCAGCTCGGCAAGCAGCGCCATGATCTGTGCCTGCACGGTAACGTCGAGCGCCGTCGTCGGCTCGTCGGCGATCAGCAGGCGCGGGTTGCAGGCCAGTGCAATGGCGATCATCACCCGCTGCAGCATGCCGCCGGACAGCTGGTTGGGCGTGTATTTCAGCCGCCTTGCGGCATCGGGAATGCGCACGCGGTCGAGTGCGTCCCTGGCTGCCGCAGTAGCCTGCCGGCCGGTCAGGCCGCGATGCAGGCGGAACGATTCCTCGATCTGGGTGCCGATGGTCAGCACCGGGTTGAGCGAGGTCATCGGTTCCTGAAAAATCATGCCGATCTCGGCGCCGCGAATGCCGGTCAGTTGCGGTTCGGTCGCGGTCGTCAACTCGAAGACGGTCCCATTGGCCCGCTTGAGCTTCATCGAGCCGCCAGTGATGCGACCGCCACCGAAATCGACGAGCCGGTTGATCGACAGCGCCGTCACCGACTTGCCCGAGCCGCTTTCGCCGACAATGGCCAGCGTCTCGCCATCGGCGATATCGAAACCGACGCCGCGCACCACCTCGTTGGCCCGGGGGTCGCGGCCGAAGCCGACGCGCAGGTCCGAGACTGACAAGAGCGGGGTCATGCGAACGCGCTCCGCATCCTCGGGTCGAGGATGTCGCGCAAGGCGTCGCCCAAAAGGTTGAAGCCCAGAATGCTGATCATGATCGCCAGGCCTGGGAAGATCAGCAGCCAGGGTGCCGTCTCCATCAGGTTGCGGCTGTCGCTCAGCATCAGTCCGAGCGACGCGGCCGGTGGCTGCGTGCCAAGGCCGAGAAAGCTCAAGCCGGCTTCGGTCAGCAGCGCCCAGGCGAGCGCCAGCGTCACCTGCACAGTCAACGGCGCCACGAGGTTGAGCAGCAGGTGGCGCGTGACGATATAGCTCGAACTGCTGCCGAAGGTTCGCGCGGCATCGACGAATTCGCGTGTCTTGAGCGACAGCGCGGGGCCGCGCACCACGCGGGTGAAGATCGGCGTGTAGACGATGCCGATGGCAACGACGCTGGTCCAGGTGCCGGGGCCGGCAACGGTGACGATGAGCAGCGCCAGGAGGATCGCCGGGAAGGCCAGCAGCACGTCCATGATCCGCATCACGACGCCGTCCCAGCGGCGCCCGAGCCAGGCGGCGGCCAACCCCAGGATCGTTCCGGCAAGCGCCGCGAAGGCCACCGAGAAGAAGGCGACGGTAAAAGACTGGCCGATGCCCGCCATCAGGCGGCTGGCGACGTCGCGGCCGAACAGGTCGGTGCCCATCCAGTAGGCGGCGCTGGGCGCATGCAGCCGGTCGATACGGTACTGCGTGATCGGATTGTGCGGCGTCAGCCCGAGCAGGCCGAGGATGGCAAGCAGCAGATAGACGCACACGATGACGCCGCCGATGCGGCCGCTGCCATGGCCGAAGATGGCACGCAGGATGCGCATCACTGTTCCCCCAGCCGGATGCGCGGATCGAGCGCGACATAGGCGAGGTCGACCAGGAGATTGACGATCATGAAGTTGAAGGCGATGAACAGCACGCTGCCCTGCACCAGCGCGTAATCGCGCTGCAGGATCGCGTCGAGCACCATGCGTCCGAGGCCGGGCAGGGCGTAGATCTGTTCGACGATGACGGCGCCGCCCAGGAGGTAGCCGAATTCTATGCCGCTCAGCGTCACGACAGGGATCAGCGCATTGGGAAGCGCATGCCGCCAGATGACGCTGCGCGCCGAAGCGCCCTTGCTGCGCGCGGTGCGCACATAATCGTCGCTCAACACGTCGAGCATTGCCGAGCGCGCAATGCGGGTGACCGATGCCGCGAAGGCAAAGCCGAGCGTGATGGCGGGCAGGATCAACTGGCTGAGATTGCGCAAGGGATCCTGCCAGAGCGGCACGAATTCGCCCATCGCCGGCAGCACGCCGAAGCCCGCCGACAGCGTGTAGATGATCAGCAAGCCAAGCACGAAGCTCGGCGTCGACTGGCCGATCATGGCGACGACGCGCACACCGAGATCGGACAGCTTCTCGTTGTGAGTGGCGGCGTAGATGCCGGCCGGCATGCCGACGGCAAGTGCAATGATCATAGAGAGGAGCGCCAGCTCCAAGGTCAGCGGGAAGCGCTCGAGGATGACGTCGAGAACCGGCCTGCCATAGGTGACGGATATGCCGAAATTGCCGTGCAGGATGCCGCCGATCCAGCGCCAGTACTGGACGAACCAGGGCTGGTCGATGCCGAAATAGGCGGCGAGCGAATCCCGTTGTGCCGGCGTCAGCAGGCCGGCCTCGGTGCCCAGCATCGCCGTGATCGAATCGCCGGGCACCATCCGGATCGCGACGAAGACCAGGATGGACACGCCAAGCAGCACGAGAGGAAACGTCGCCAGCCGTCGCAGGAGATAGTTCACGCCAGGAAGACCTCTCGTCCCGTTGCCGAAGCTACTGGATCGTCACCTTGCTCAGGCTGAACAGCGTGCCGGTCGGCGTCGGCACGAACCCGGATATGTTCTTCTGTTGCGCCGTATAGCTATAGGAGGTGTAGAGCCAGATCCACGGCGACATTTCGGCGAGGTGCTTCTCGAATTCGGCGAAGATCGCTTTGCGTTTGGCCGGATCGGTCTCTGCGCGGCCCTGCTGCATCAGGCTGTCGAGCGTGTCGTCGATGTAGTTCGCCACCTTTTGCAGATTGCCTGATTTGGTCCAGTAGCGGTTGTACATGGTATAGGGGTCGGCCCGGCCGCCATTGAGCGCGATCGCCATGTCGAAATCGCCCTTCAGCCAGGCGTCGACATAGACGTTGAGCTCCATCATCTTGATATCGAGTTTGACGCCGATTTCGGCGAGCTGCGACTGGATGACCTGGGCTTCGGCCGCTGCCGTCGGCGGCTCGCCCGTGGCGCCGATCACGGTCGCCGAAAAGCCGTCGGCAAAGCCGGCCTCGGCCATCAGCTTCTTGGCCTTTTCGACATCGCGCTTGTAGCAGAACAACTGGCTGGGATCGGTGGCCAGCGCCGGGATGGTCAGCGGTCCGGTGACCTTGCCTTCGCCCAGCGCGGCGGTGTCCAGCACCTCCTGCCGGTCGATGGCGCAGGAGATCGCCTGGCGCACCTTGAGCTCGGTCATCGGCTTCCGCGACGGGTTGAGCTGCAGCACGTTGTAGGCCAGCACCGGCACGCGGTTCAGTTGCAAGTTGGCTTCCTTCGGCACCAGCGTGGCGACGAGCGGATCGTTGAGCAAGGCGAAATCGATCTGCTTGGTGCGCATGGCGGCGAGGATCGCCGCCTCGTCGGGCAGCACACTGATCTCGATGCCGTCGACGCCGGTCGCGCCGCCGGCCCAGTTCTTGTTGGCGCTCAAGACTTCCTTGGCGTTGGGATCCCACTTGTCGAGCTTGAACGGGCCCGAACCGACCGTCCTGGTGCCGATCGAGCCGGCCTTGATCTCGGTCGCCGGAACGATGGCCGCGTTGACGTCGCTCATCGCCGTCAGGATAGGTGCGTCGGCCTGCGACAGGTGGAACACGACGGTCGCCGCATCCGGCGTGTCGATGCTGGCGATCGACAGGAAGTTGGCGCGGGCGGCGGCACCGGTCTTCTCGTCGAGAATGCGCTCGAACGACGCCTTGACGTCGGCGGATGTCACGGCGGTGCCGTCCTGGAATTTCGCCTTGGGATCGAGCTTGAAGGTCAGCCCCTTGCCGTCCTTCGAAAACTCCCAGGAGGAGGCGATGGCGGGAATGATCCGCAGGCTGGCGTCGACGCGCACCAGCGGCTCATAGATCAGCTCCAAAAGCCGCAGCGAGGAAAAGGCCGTCTGCTTGTGCGGATCAAGCCCGGTGGCGTCCTGGGACCAGGCCATGTGCAGCGTCGCCGCCTGCGCCGAAACCGTCGCGATGCCGAGCATCGCGGCAAGGGTGATGCCCGAAAGCAGCCTTCTTGTAAGATGAACCATTCTCGTCTCCCACTATTGAACTCGATGCCTTGCAGTTCCGAGGGCCGCTTCCAAGGCACACATGCTATGGAGTGTCGGCCCAGTCTATGCGGCTTGACGCCCTCTTGTCTAAAGCGGCTTCAGGTCGCTTCGTCGCCGATCGCCTTTCGCAGGAACCCTCCGGCCCTGGACAAAGCGGCCCGCGCCGCGTCCACGTCGAGGCCGGTGATGGTCACCAGGATCGCCAACTTGACGTCCTTGCCGGTCCGGTCGAGCGCCTGCCGCGCCTGCGGCGCGGTACAGCCGGTCGTTTGCATGACCATCCTGATCGCCCGGGCCACCAGCTTCCTGTTCGATGGGTTCAGGTCGACCATCAGATTCTGGTAGCTCTTGCCGATCCGGATCATCGAGGCCGTGGTCAGCATGTTGAGCACCAGCTTCTGCGCGGTTCCCGATTTCAGCCGCGTCGAGCCGGTGAGCACTTCGGGGCCGACGACCGGCGAGATCGCGATGTCGGCGATACCGGCAATGGCCGATGCCGGATTGCAGGAGAGGGCGACCGTCGTTGCGCCGATCTGCCTGGCATGGGTCAGCCCGCCGATGACATAGGGCGTGCGTCCGCTGACCGCGATGCCGACCACCACGTCGTCGGGTGTGAGTCCGATCCCCTGCAAGGCCTTGGCGCCCATCTTCGGGTCATCCTCGGCGCCTTCGAGCGAGCGCACCAGCGCGTCGGACCCCCCGGCAATCAGGCCGACCACCATGCCTTCGGGCACGCCGAATGTCGGCGGGCATTCCGAAGCGTCGAGCACGCCAAGCCGGCCGCTGGTGCCGGCGCCCATGTAGATGAGGCGTGCGCCCCTCTGGAAGGCAAGCACGATCCGGTCCACCGCGGTGGCAATCTCGGGCAGCACCTTTTCGACGGCCGCTGGGACGATCTTGTCCTCGTCATTGATCCTGCGCAGCACGTCGAGGGTCGGCAGCAGATCGATGTCGACGGTCCTTGGGTTCCGACCCTCGGAAACCAAGCGATCCAGCTCAGACATCAACCCTTGCTCGGTCATCCCAGCGCTTTCAAAAGTTCTGCCGCACGGCGCCCGGCATCGATCGCCTGGCAACCAGTGCAGACGGACCTTGGGTCCGTCATCGCAGTTTTTCTTTGTTAACTTTTTAGAATTTGATATTCACATCGTCAACAGAGATTTGGAATATTTTATTCCTGTCCGTGCTGGCTATCCCTTGCAAACCGAACGCTTGGCAAGAATGATCGCGCCGGATACGGCGTCGCCGTCGGCGGGCTTCAGGCGGCGGCGCACATCGGGAGAAAGCCAGGGCTCCAGCGGGCTGGCGAGGCCGCCCAGCAACGTCACGCGCAGCGCGCCTTTTTCGAACAATACCCGCACCAGCGTGTCGATCTGTTCGGCGGCACCTTGCACGATGCGGCGCCCAACGGGATCGCCCTGGTCGGCATGGCGCATCACCATGGGTGCAAGCGCGGCATAGTCCGTGGCGCTGGCGCGGTCCATCCAGGCGACAGCCTCCATCGGGTCGCCCGCGAAGCGCTGCATGACCTCCGCCAGCAGCGCCGTGCGCTCGTGGCGGCCGTCATGGGCGCGCAATGCCAGTTGCACGGCTTTCAATCCAAGGTCGGCGCCGCTGCCCTCGTCGGAGATCGGAAACCCGTAGCCGCCGGCGCGCAGGTCGCGGCCCTCGACGAAGCCGAGGCCGATCGAGCCGGTCCCGGCGATGACGATGGCGCCGTCCCGGCCGGAATGCGCGCCAAGGCAGGCACCGATGCCGTCGCTGACGAAGTCGATGCTGGCAAAGGGATGCGCGATTGCCCGCAACGCCTCAAGCGCGCCTTTGCGGCCGATGCCGGCAAGGCCGATGCCGGCATGGATCTTGGCGGTTTCGGCTGGCGCGAAACCTGCTTCCTCGATCGCCGCGCCGAAAGCTTTCGCGACGGAGGTCCAGGCTGCCTCGATGCCGAGCCGCGTCGTCGCCGGCCCCGACAGGCCCTGTCCCAGCACCGTGCCTTGCGCGTCCTCGAGACGGGCGCGGCAACCGGTGCCGCCGCCATCGACGCCGAGAAAATAATCCGCTTCGGTATTCATGCGCCCAGCCGCTCGATGCCGGCGCCGCACAGGCGCAGCTTGCGGTCCAGTTGCTCGTAGCCGCGGTCGAGGTGATAGACGCGGTTGATTGTCGTCTCGCCTTCACAGACCAGCGCCGCCAGCACCAGCGACACCGAAGCCCGCAGATCGGTGGCCATCACTTGCGCGCCGTGCAATTTCTCGCCGCCGCGCACCAGCGCCATGGTGCCTTGCAGCTTGATGTTGGCGCCGAGCCGCATCAGTTCGGGCACATGCATGAAGCGGTTCTCGAAAATGGTTTCGCGCAGCAGCGACGCACCCTGGGCGCAGCACATCAGCGCCATGAACTGCGCCTGCAGGTCGGTCGGAAAGCCCGGATAGGGTTCCGTCGTCAGATCCGCGGCCTTGAGCGGCCGGTCGCGCGAGACGATCAGACCGCGATCGCCTGGCCAGACGCTGACGCCGGTCGCCTCCAGCAATTGCACCACCGAGGCCATGTGCTCGAGCCGGGCGTGCGTCAGTTCGAGCTGGCCGCCGGTGATGGCGGCCGCGATGGCATAAGTGCCGGCCTCGATGCGGTCGGGGATGATGTCGTGCCTGGCGGCGTGCCAGCTGGTGTCGCCCGCGATCAGGATACGGTGCGTGCCGGCGCCTTCGATGCGCGCACCCATGGCAACGAGGCAGGCGGCGAGATCGGCCACTTCCGGCTCGCGCGCTGCGTTCAGGATCTCGGTTTCGCCCTTGGCCGCGGTCGCCGCCATCATGGCGGTTTCCGTCGCCCCGACCGATGGCGAGGGGAGCACGATGCGCGTGCCGGTCAGCCCGTTCGGGGCCGAGGCGACGATCAGGCCGTTCTCGACGGCGATCCTGGCGCCAAGCGCGGCGAGTGCGGCGACATGCATGTCGACCGGCCGCGCGCCGATCGCGCAGCCGCCCGGCAGCGAAACCCGGGCATGGCCGAACCGCGCCAGCAACGGCGCCAGGACAAGCACCGTCGCCCGCATTTTTCGTACCGTGTCGTAGGAGGTCTCCTTGGAAACGGCGGTACTTGTGTCGATTGTGGCGGCATGGGCGGACCGGGTGATTTCGGCGCCATGAAGTCGCACCACGCCGAGCATGTTTTCGACGTCGGTCACATCGGGCAGGTTGGTCAGTTCCAGCGGGTAGGGGCTGAGAAGAGCGGCCGCGATCTGCGGCAAAGCGGCATTCTTGGCGCCCGATATGGTGACCGCGCCTTCCAGTCTCTGTCCGCCGACGATCCGCAATCTGTCCATGGCTGAAACCTTGACGGCCACGTCCGGTGACCTACCCGGGATCCCGAGCGATGACCTCGGGTCGGTCGAGAATTAATTCTGCGTTCTTGGCTGTCAATCAAAATTGGAATAATTTATTCCTCGTCTTGCAGTGAAGAGCGAGGGGTTTCCGTGTCCGTCTTAAGCAGGATCAGTGCCGAGCTCGACGGCATGGCGCCCGGCGATCGCGAGATCGGCCGTTATATCATCGACAATCCCGACCAGATGCTGAGGCTGTCGACGGCGGCACTTGCGGCCGAGATCGGCCGCAGCCAGTCTGGCGTCGTCAAGTTCAGCCAGAAGCTCGGCTATGCCAGCTATCAGGAGCTCAAGCTCGCCGTCAGCGAGGCCAAGGCGCAGGATTGGCAGGTGCCGGCCGGCGTCATCCATGGCTCGATCGAGGTGGGTGATACTTTTCCGGTCATCCTGAAGAAGCTGATCGGCAGCAAGCTGCTGTCGATGCAGCAGACCGTCGCCGCCAACAGCGAGCGCATCCTCTCCAGGACGCTGGACCTGCTTGATGGCGCGCGGCGCATCCATCTGGTCGGCGTCGGCGCCTCCTCGCTGGTGGCGCGCGATTTTTCATACAAGCTGATGAAGCTCGGCCGCAATGTGCTGCATGACAGCGACAGCCACATCCAGATGGCCAACGCCTCGACGCTCGGGCCTGACGATGTGCTGTTCGCGCTGTCCTATTCCGGCGCCAGCATCGAAACCTTGCGTATCGCGGAGCTTGCCAGCAAGCGTGGCACGACGGTGATCGCCGTCACCGGCCTGCACGACAATCCGCTGAGCCGCGTCGCCGACATCCGCCTCTACACCCTCGCCGACGAGGAACGCGCGCGCTCTTCCTCCATCACCGCGCGCGACGCGCAGCTGACGCTGACCGACCTTCTGTTCATCCTGCTGGTACAGAAGCAGCCCGACGCCAACGACTACGTTCACAACAGCGAGGCGGCGGTCACGGTGCTGAAGGCCGAGCGCTCGTCGTAAAGGCCTCAGACGCTTTCGAGATAGGTCTCGATCTCGAAATCGCTGACGTTGAGGGCAAACGTATTCAATTCCTGGCGTTTGCAGGCGACGAAGGAGTCGCGCAGAATCGCCGGGAAGATCTCCGCCACATGCGTCCCGCCTTCAAAGGTTGCAATCGCCGACGCCCAGTCCGGCGGCAATTTGGCCGGGGCAACGCCTTGCCCGTCATTCCCCGCAGGGTCGCCTGGCGACATCTGCTTCTCGATGCCGATCAGCGCGGCGCCCAGTATGGCGGCAAGCACGAGATAGGGGTTGGCGTCGGCTCCCGAGACGCGATGTTCGATGCGGCGCGCGCCGGTCGGGCCGCCGGGGATGCGGATCGCGACCATGCGGTTCTCGTAACCCCAGGCGACCGCGGTCGGCGCGTAGGATCTCGGGCGCAGCCTGCGGTAGGAATTGAAGTGCGGCGCGAACACCAGCGTGCTTTCGGCCATCGCCGCCAGCAGCCCGCCGACCGCGTGCCGCATGGTGTCGGAACCCTGGTCGGTGCCGTCGTCGAATACGTTGCGCCCATCGGCATCGACCAGGCTGAAATGGACATGGAAGCCGTTGCCGGCGCGATCGCCATAGGGCTTGGCCATGAAGCAGGCGGCAAAGCCGTGTTTGCGGGCAATGCCCTTCACCGTGCGCTTGAACAACACCGCATCGTCGGCCGCCCGCAAGGCGTCGGCGACATGGTTCAGGTTGATCTCGAACTGGCCGACGCCGTTTTCGGCGATTGCCGTGTCGACGGGAATGCCTTGCGCCCGGCAGGCTTCATAGATGTCGTGGATGAAGGCTTCGAAATCGTCGATCTCGTCGATCGACAGCGCCGCGTCGGAATCGAGACGCCGCCCGGTGACCGGTGAGACCGGTCCGACCGGCCGCTGCGATTGCGGATCGACCAGGTAGAATTCGAGTTCGGTCGCCGCGACAGGCGTCAGGCCGAGCGCCTTGTAGCGACCGAGGATGCGAGCCAGTGCCCGCCGGGGGTCGCCGAGATAGGGCGCTCCGCTCTCATCGGCGAGCCAGAGCGGGACGAGCGCCGTCGGATGCGCCGTCCATTCCACCGGCAGAATGCCGCGACCCGTCCATTGGCAAAGGCCATCGGCATCGCCGGTCGAGAAGACCAGGCTGTTGCCTTCGATGTCCTCGCCCCAGACATCGAGCCCGATTAGCGAGTAGGGCATGCGCAGCTTGCCCTCCAGTGCCTTGCGGGCCTGCTCGACGGGGATGCGTTTTCCCCGCATGATGCCGTTGAGGTCGCACACCGCGGCCCTCAGGCTCTGGATGTCGCTTCGGCTTTCAAGCCAGTTCAAAACGTCCGCAATTGCATCGCTCAATTTCAAACCTCTGGTTCCCTGCGGTGTCGCGTCTGAGGCGAGCACCCTATTTTTACGACAAAGCGGCTGATGAGTTCATGAAGGCATCTCCGACATCGGTCGGAAAAGTTTCCTTCATTTTTTCAAGTCATTAGCCGGTATGTCGGGAGGCATTTCAGGAACCAATTGCGCGATCTGCGATCGCAACATAGCGACAAGGCAAGGGAAAGCCAAGCGGCATCTGGGGTCCAGGAGACACCGGCCTAGCTCCTCGCTTCCGGGAATCTGACCTGCCGCAGGATGTGGGCAGCACCCTCGTCGATGTCGCGAACGATGGCCGCCCGCGCTCGCGCACCGTCCTGCGCCTCGATCGCGGCAACGACTTCCTCGTGATAGTCGATATCCAGGATGGAGGAGAGGTCGTCCTCGAATCCCACGGCGAGGTTTCTGAGAAACGGGCCGACCTGCATCCACACCGTCTCGATCAGGAAGATCATCTGCTCGTTGCCGCAATGGCGATAGATCGAGAACTTAAAATCGTGGTTCTTCCTGAGATAGTCGCCGATATCGCCTTTGCGGGCCGTCAGGGTCAGTTCTGTGCAATGGCGTCGGATCGCCCGCAGATTGTTGCCGTTGATCAGTTTCGTCGCAAGCTCGGTCGCCGGGCCTTCGAGCAGTGTGCGCACGGCGGTCAATTGCGAGAACCGCTCGGCCGAGATCACCGGCACCTCGACGCTGCCATTCGGCATCGGGCTCAGTGCCCGCAATGCCTGCAGCCGCATGAAGGCACTGCGCACCGGCATGTCGCTGGTGCCGAGTTCCCTAGCGAGCCTGCGCGAGGTCAGCTTCTGACCGGGCAGGAATTGGCCCGACATCAGGGCTCGCACAAGCTCCAGATAGACCTTCTCGTGCAAGGGCACGGTGTCGACGGCGGTCAAACCGAAATGTGTTCTGCCGGCCATTGGCGGGGCGCACCTTCATCCGTTCTGAAAATGACCTGACGACACGCGCCGCGGACAAAGCTTAGGCCCGGCACGGCGGGAACACCCAAGCCGCCGATTGATCAGGCATGATAGACGCTTCGATCGTTGCGCGGCAAGCCAACCGCCGGAGCCGGCGCGGTGCGGCGGGCTGCCTTCCTTTCCGGCTATCGATCCGGAGCCGGCCCGCTCTTTTCCTGCGCCAGATGCGTCAGCAAATTCCTGGTGATCCGGCCGACGTCGTTCATGGCATCGCCCGCGGGCAAGGCGCCGCACCAGGCGACCGAACTCGCGCAGAAGATCAGACCGCCCGAGGGCAGATGGCGCAGCGTCATCTCCGCGCAGCGGCGCTCGTCGCGCTCTCTGTCACCTCCTTCGTACCAGCGCGTCGCGTCATGGACGAAGCTGTCCGGGAATCCGGTCGCGCGGGCAATGACCATGGTGTCGGGGGATGTGCCCAGATGCGGGTCGGTGGCATCGACCTCGTAGCCGGCGGCGCCTCCAAGCACGATGCCCTCGTCGCCGAAGGTCTCGCTGGTGACGCCGTCGAACAACCACGCGGCCGAGGGCTGACGGCTTTCCGGCGTACGCGTGAAAGGCCGCGCGCCATCGAAACCCATCAGCGAGATGGCGACGCCGGTCAGCGAGAACTCGCCGCGCCCGCTGGCGCGCAGGTAGCCTCCCGGCTGGTTGGTAATCGACAGTGACTGTTCGGCGATGGGGCCGTCCCAGGTCCGGCCCGCCTCGAGCGGCGAGCGGCGCAATTCCATCAGATCGTCCTGGAACGCCACCTTACCGGCAAAGCCATTGCCGCCGAGATAGGCGATGCTGCCGCCCGCCGCCGCGAATTGGCGCAGCGCATGCTCCATCTCGACCGACATGTATTCGGGATGGCTGCCGGTGATGACCGCCTGATACTCCTGCAGGCCGGCAAGACCCAGTTCGTGCAGGTCGCGGTCGGTGATTAGATCGAAGGCGATATCATTGTTGTGGCAGAAGCGTAGAAAATGCAGGTCGACCGGCAGATTGTGCGGGCAGCCGCAGAGCGGATACTTGTAGTCGTCACGCAGCGTCGCCTTGGGCTTCCTGGTGGAACAGATCGACACGCCGCTGAGGTCGCTGTGATAGTCGTAGAGCGACTTCAGATTGTTATCGATCGCGAAGCGATGGCCGCGATCTTCGCACATCCATTCGTAGAGATGCGCCGGCAGGAATTCGTCCGCGTAAGCGAGATAGGTGGCCGTCGGCACCAGGAACAACAACGGCGCCCGGCGCTCCGACGAAGTGATGAAGAAGACGATACGCTCCGATCCTTCATCGTGACCGACCTCGAAGGCATAGACCCCGGCGGGCGCCTCGGCGGGAACCTGCAATTGGTATGAGGCCGGCCACTGCAACGCCTCCATGTCGTCGTCGTGGCAATGCACGGCGTCGTAATGCGACGGCACCAGCCGGGGGTCGAAACTCGACCCGTCCCAGCGGCGCGAGGTCATGCAGAAGGCGGGCTGGTTGACCGTTTCCAGGAAGAGGACGCGATCGGTGCCTGTCGAGGCGAGCGGGCCTCTCGGCAGCAGGGTCGGAAACGTCCAGGCGATACGGCCAGCCGCGGTTTGCAGCGAGATCGTCGAGAATTTCGCGTTGAGCGACCTGACATCGTTTGCCGTGCTGGTGCCGAAGACCATGTCACCGGTCAGGAGCCGCCACGGCAGGTCGAATCGACGATCCAGGCGAAACGGCGACAGGAGATCGTCCGAATCGATCCGCAGCACGGTCGCGCCGTCGTTCGACGAAATCTCGACCTTGAGCCAGGTGTTTGCCGGCAAGACCACGTCGCTATCGGGCGAGTTGCCGTCGTCGCCTGATATCAGCCGCCCGTCCTGCAAGCCGAGGCGCAGGTTTCCGCTTTCGAACAGCACGCGGGCGCCATCGTTGCGGGTCAAGTATACTTCGAAGGCGACGCCTTCGATCTCGGTGGCCTTGGCAAGTTCCGCCGCCGCGACCCTGAGGAAGGATCCGTGATCGAAATCGCGACGGGACACGGCATTTCCCGTCGGCTCGACGCGCCAGCCCATCGGCTCGGCCGCTTGCGTGTCGAGCCGCACGACGTGCACGTCGCGTACCGGCCGCGACGACGAGACATGGAGGGCGACTGGTGTTCCTGCCGCTGTATGCCAAGGAACGGTATAGCCTGAGACGGCCATGGCGCCGTGGTCGACGGGGCGTTTCATCGCCGCAAAAATCCGCGTCGCGATCCCGGCTGTCGCACTCTCCCCGGCTGTCGCACTCTCATTGATGGCAAACTGGACAATTCTTTCATACCTTTGGGTCTGGAGGGCGCATATATCCCCTCGGCCTTGCTTGCTGATGAAGTCCGTAGAAATCTCGCTCAGCCATCGATGGCCTCGGCAAATGCGAGTTCTAGGCATCCGTCGCAGGCATCCGCTTGGTGCCTGATCCACGACGACATTATCGCGATCGTCCGAAACCGGACAGTCGTTCTCGAAGGTCGGCCTCTTCATCACAAAACTTGACCTTCACGCACTTGCACGTCCGGCCGCTCTCTGGCTTTTTGGGGTACCCATCCGAACGGACTGATTCGCGTCATGCCGCTCGATTGCAATGTCTTGCAGGCAGTCTGCTTGTGGGTCGTGAAGCGCACGCAATTGGCGAAGGAGAAGCAGGCATGGCCGAGTTCAAGAAGCCGGAAATCTCCGAGATGAGACCCAAGATCACCGTGATCGGCGTCGGCGGCGGCGGCGGCAACGCGATCAACAACATGATCGTGGAACAGCTTCAGGGAACCGAGTTCATTGCCGCCAACACCGATGCCCAGGCGCTGACCATGTCGAAGGCGACGCGGCTGATCCAGCTTGGCGCGCACGTCACGGAAGGCCTTGGCGCCGGCTCGTTGCCCGAGATCGGCCGTGCCGCGGCCGAAGAATCGCTCGACGAGATCATGGATCATCTGGCCGGCACCCACATGTGTTTCGTCACTGCCGGCATGGGCGGCGGCACCGGAACCGGTGCGGCCCCGATCATCGCCCAGGCGGCGCGCAAGGCCGGCATCCTGACGGTCGGCGTCGTCACCAAGCCGTTCACCTTCGAGGGCAGGCGCCGCATGCAGATGGCGGAAGAGGGCATCGAGCGGCTGCGCGAGGCCGCCGACACCGTGATCGTGATTCCCAACCAGAACCTGTTCCGGATCGCCGATGCCAAGACCACTTTTGCCGATGCCTTCGTCATCGCCGACAGGGTGCTTTATTCCGGCGTCAGCTGCATCACCGACCTCATCGTCAAGGAAGGCCTGATCAATCTCGACTTCGCCGACGTCAAATCGGTGATGCGCGGCATGGGCCGCGCCATGATGGGAACCGGCGAGGCTTCGGGCGACGGCCGGGCGATGAAGGCGGCGGAAGCCGCGATCGCCAATCCGCTGCTCGACGAAATGTCGATGAAGGGCGCCAAGGGCGTGCTGGTGTCGATTTCGGGCGGCCGGGACATGACCCTGTTCGAGGTCGACGAGGCGGCCACGCGCATCCGTGAAGAGGTCTATGAGGACGCCGACATCATCGTCGGCGCCATCTTCGACAAGAGCATGGAAGGCCGCTTCAGGGTCTCGGTGGTGGCGACGGGCCTCGATCGTTCGCTCAGCGAGGGTGATGCCGATGCCGGCATGGCACATGGCCATTCCGTGCCGTCCGCCGCACGGATCTTGCAGTAACCTTTCTCTTCGATTGACCTCCCGGGCAGGCGACCCGCGGTATCTGCCGCTTCCCCGGGGCGGAAAAATTGCTCTTCAGGACGCCTTCTCGCCGATGAACTCGAATCGCTCGATCTCGCATTCGCGCGCGACCAGCGCCAGGATTTCCGTCGAGGGTTCGGCGGCGTCGGACTGCCTCCATTCGAGATTGAACGAGTACACGAAGCGGTCGCGGCTGGGATCATGCTCGATCTTGGCAAGGCGCGCGCCGTAGCCGAGCGGCCGCACCATCTCCGGAAGGTCAGGTGGGGATTCTTTTGCCCAGGAAACCGACAGGATCGCATGGTGATCGCGCGGCAACTTGAGGTCGACCCATTTCAACACCTGAAGTGTCAGTAGCGTCAGCACGGTCGCAATTGCCGCAAGACCAAACTGGCCGCCGCCAACGGCAAGTCCGATCATCGTCATGATCCACATGGTGGCCGCGGTGGTGATTCCAGTCACGAGATCGCCGCGCCGAAGGATGGCGCCGCCGCCGATGAAGCCGACGCCGGTCAGCACGCCAAGCGGCAGACGCAGCACGTCCATGCTGGCGAAGAAGTCCATTCCCTTGCCCGTGGTATCAAGCAGTATGTTGGCCTGGATCATGGCCACAGCGGCCGCCAGGGCGACCAGGATGGTCGTGCGAAGCCCGGCGGTGTGGCCGCGCGCTTCCCTGTTCAGGCCGATGAGGAAACCAGCCAGCAGCGCAAGCAGCAACCGGGCGACAAGATCGGGCCATGTCGGATGAAGTGGCATATCGCAGCAAAGCGGCTCGAACATCGCCCTGTCAGGGCGGCGCTGGTGCTCCGCCCTCCATTTTTCTCAGGATTTCGGCGCCCTCGCTGACGACGTTGCTTGCGGCTGGCCGGTACGTCGCGACCTCGGGCTGTCGATGTAAGAACCTTTTTGCCTTCCTGAGGTTCCCGGCGAACCGTCGCGCGGCAGCCGACCAAACGCCATGCAATTTGAAGGTGGCGCTTGACTTCGTCCGATCCGTGTGAAAAATTTTGCAGCAACTGATAAAAATATCACCGGGATGGAAACGTGGTTGGTTTTGGAAACGGCCTTTTGCGGGACGATGATGCCAGCATGGCGGCGCGGGCCGCGTGGCTTCATTACGCCGGCGGCCTGACCCAGTCCGAGGTCGCCAAGCGGCTGGGGCTGACCAGCCTCAAGGCGCACCGCCTCATCACCAAGGCCAACCAGGAAGGCCTGGTGAAGGTCTATATCGACGGCGAAGTGTCGGAATGCGTCGAGCTCGAGGACGAATTGTCCCGCCGCTACGGCCTCGACTATTGCGAGGTGGTTCCGGATTTCGATTCCGAGGATCTGCCGCTCAAGGCGCTCGGCATCGCCGGCGCGCAGTTCCTCAAGCGCGAGATCGAGCGCGGCGAGCAGGCGCTGATCGGCGTCGGCCATGGCCGCACGCTCGCGGCCTGCGTGGAATATCTGCCGCGCACCACCACCGACCGCATCCGTTTCGTCTCGCTGCTTGGTGGCCTGACGCGGAAATTCTCGGCCAACCCGCATGATGTCATCCACCGTCTCGCCGAACGCACCGGTGCCGAAGCCTATGTGATGCCGGTGCCGATGTTCGCCAACACGGCGGAGGACCGCATCGTGCTGCTGGGCCAGAAGGGCATTAGTGAGGTCTTCGATCTCGCCAGATCCGCCGACCTGTTGTTTGCGGGCATCGGCACCGCCGAACGCGAGGCTTCGCTTGTCGCCACCGGCATGATCGAGAAGGGCGAGATGGAGGAGATCCGTCGCAATGGCGGTGTCGGCGAATTGCTCGGCCATTTCTTTGACGAGGCCGGCAAGGCAGTGGCGACGACCGTTTCCAACCGGGCGCTGGCACTGGCGCGCGAGGATATCGCCAGCCGCCGGATTGTCGCCGTCGCCGGCGGCAGGATTAAGGTTCGCGCAATCAAGTCGGTGCTGGAGGGGCGCTATCTCAAGGGCCTGATAACGGACGAGCGCACGGCGCGATCGCTCGTGGAAGAGACGCCGGTCGGGTAGCCGGCAACAGTCCAGTTGAAACTACCCTGTGGAGGAGAAGACGAAATGCATGAGAAAGAGAAAGACCTGATAGATGCCTTCCTGCGCGGACAAGTCGACCGCCGTGGACTGATCAAGGGCCTGGGTGCCATGGGTCTCGCCGCCGGCACCGCCGGCACGCTGCTCAACCTCGGCCAGACCCGCGCGCTCGCCGCCGACTTCGACTGGCAGGCGCATAAGGGCAAGACCATCAAGCTCCTGCTCAACAAGCATCCCTATGCCGATGCGATGATCGCCGACCTCGAGAACTTCAAGAAGCTGACCGGCATGAACGTCGTCTATGACGTCTTCCCGGAAGATGTCTATTTCGACAAGGTGACGGCGGCGCTGTCGGCGAGCTCGCCCGAATACGACGCCTTCATGACCGGCGCCTACATGACTTGGACCTATGGCCCAGCCGGCTGGATCACCGATCTCAACGAATGGATCAAGGACCCGCCCAAGACCAACCCGAACTATGCCTGGGACGATATGCTGCCGGGCGTGAAATCGTCGTGCGCCTGGAACGGCAAGCCGGGCGGCGCGCTGGGCTCCGAGGACGCCAAGCAGTGGTGCATTCCATGGGCCTTCGAGCAGAACAACATCACCTACAACAAGGGCATGTTCGACAAGGCCGGCGTCGGCGTTCCCGGCAATCTTGACGAGATGATCACGACGGCGGCCAAGCTGCAGAAGGATATTGGCGGCGGCGTCTACGGCATTGGCGTTCGCGGCTCGCGTTCCTGGGCGACGATCCATCCGGGCTTCCTGTCGGCCTACTCGAACTTCAACGAGAAGGACCTGACCGTTTCCGCCGATGGCAAGCTCGCGGCGGCGATGAACACCGCCGGCTCCAAGGCCTTCCATGCCAAATGGGTGCAGATGATCCAGGAGAGCGGCCCCAAGGACTGGTCGACCTATACCTGGTACCAGGTCGGCACCGATCTCGGCGCCGGCGCCTCGGCGATGATCTTCGACGCCGACTGCCTCGGTTACTTCATGAATGGCGGCGACAACAAGATGGCCGGCAAGCTCGCCTATGCCGCCTTCACCGCCAATCCGGCAGCCAAGGCCTCGACGCCCAACATCTGGATCTGGTCGCTGGCGATGTCCAACTTCTCCAAGGACAAGGACGCGACCTGGTACTTCCTGCAATGGGCCTCCGGCCCCGAGCACGGCCTGTTCGGCGCCACCAAGATGGACTTCGTCGATCCGGTTCGCCAATCGGTGTGGAAAGACGAGATGTTCCGCGAGAAGCTGAACAAGAGCTACCCTGGCTATGTCGAGATGTTCGACGCTTCGGCACCCGGCGCCTCGATCAAGTTCACGGCGCAGCCGCTGTTCTTCGACCTCACCACCGAATGGGCGGCGACATTGCAAAAGATGGTGGCCAAGGAAGTGCCGGTCGACGAGGGCCTCGACAAGCTCGCCGAGAGCATCAACGGCCAGCTCAAGGAAGCCGGCCTCGGTTAAGTCGCAACGAGGGCCGGCTGCTTGACGGTCCGGCCCTCGCCACATCTTTCATGTTTGCGATGCGGTGCCGAAAGGTGACCGCCATTTCGCCCCACCGGCCGCCTTGCTCCCTTGGGCGGCCGGCAGGGCGAAGCGACAGCAACAACGGAGCAGCTCGATGACTGCGGTGGTATCGCAAAGGCTCAAGCCATCTGGCTTCAGGATCAGCAAGCGGGTGCTGCCCTATGTGCTCAGCCTGCCGGCCTTGCTGGTCTGCATAGGCATCCTGATCCCGTTCCTGACCTCGGTCGTTTACTCGTTCCAACGCTATCGTCTGAGCCAGCCCTGGGCGCGCCAGTTCAACTGGGGCGACAACTACATCTCCTTCTTCACCGACCCGAAATTCTGGAACACGTTGAAAGTGTCGCTGCTCTATGCCGGCACCACGGTCGTGCTGGAACTGCTTCTCGGTCTCGCCATCGCGCTGCTGCTGCAGAAGCGGTCGACGCTCAACAACTTCATCTCGATCATGCTGTTGATGCCGCTGATGACGGCGCCCGCACTGGCAGCACTGATGTGGAAGCTGATGACCAATCCGGGCTTCGGCGTGCTGAGCTATCTCGCCGGCCTCATCGGGCTGCAGGATTTTCGCTGGGCGTCGTCACCGTCGACGGCGCTGTTCACCGTCGTGCTGGTCGACATCTGGGTCTACACGCCCTTCATCATGATCCTGCTGCTTGCCGGCCTGCGCAGCCTGCCGACGCAGCCCTTCGAGGCCGCCGCGCTCGACGGCGTGCCGAGGAGCTTCGTCTTCT
Source organism: Mesorhizobium sp. ESP6-5 (assembly GCF_020164695.1). Classification (NCBI taxonomy): domain Bacteria; kingdom Pseudomonadati; phylum Pseudomonadota; class Alphaproteobacteria; order Hyphomicrobiales; family Phyllobacteriaceae; genus Mesorhizobium; species Mesorhizobium sp. ESP6-5. The sequence continues at coordinate 216,327 of NZ_JAIUGR010000002.1, read as the reverse complement.
TCCGCATCACCTTGCCGATGCTGACGCCCTACATCCTGACGGCGACCTTGTTTCGCCTGCTCGATTCCATCCAGCAGTTCGACATCATCTACGCCATGACACAGGGCGGGCCGGGCGACACACTGACCGTGTTCCAGGTCGAGGCCTATCTCAACTTCTTCCAGTCGACCAATGTCGGCCGCTCGGCGGCGCTGATGATCATCCTGTGGGCGATCACCTATTTCCTCTCCAACATCTTCATCAAGAACTGGCTCAGGCTGCGCGAACGCGCCCGCGGCCAGGCATAGGAGGCGGCGATGGAACATACCTCGCTTTTCGAACGCATCCTGCGCGGCGCGGCACTGACGCTGGTCGTGATCTTCTTCATGTTCCCGATCCTGTGGATCTTCATGATGTCGTTCCAGACCAACGAGACCATTCTGCGCATCCCGCCGCAGCTCATCTTCGAACCGACGCTCGCCAACTACACGGCGTTGATCACCGGCAAGCTGATGACGGCCGCCGGCACGCTCGACATCGCCTTCATGCGCAACCTCTGGAACTCGGTATTCCTGTCGGTGACCTCGGTGGCGGTTTCACTGCTGCTCGGCGTGCCGGCGGCCTACGCCTTCGCGCGCCACAAATTTCGCGGTTCGGAAGACATCGCCTTCACGCTGCTGTCGTTCAAGTTCGCGCCGGCACTTCTGGTGCTGCTGCCGCTGACCCTCTATTTCCAGAAGCTCGGCCTGGCCAACACCTATATCGGGCTGATCTGGGTCTACCAGTTGATCTGCCTGCCGCTGATCCTGTGGATCGTGCGCGGCTATTTCGAGGATATTCCGGCCGACATCGAATATGCCTACCGCATCGGCGGCCATTCCTGGTTCGCCACCTTCCGCAAGATCGCGCTGCCGCTCGCCGGCCCTGGCATCGCGGCGGCCGGCCTGCTTGCCTTCATCTTCGCCTGGAACAATTTCGTTTTCGCGCTGGTGTTGGCTTCGGCCGACAAGCAGCCGGTGACGGTCGGCGCGTTGGCCTTCATCACTTCATCGGGCATCCAGTACGGCCAGATTTCGGCGGCCATAGTCTTGTCGATCACGCCGACGCTGGCGCTCGCCCTTTACGCACAGCGCTATCTGGTCGAGGGCCTGTCGCTCGGCGCGGTGAAAGGATAGAAATGGCCAGCCTCGAACTCAGAAACGTCGTCAAGCGCTACAAGAGCCAGACCGTCCTCGACAATCTGTCGCTGACCGTCGCCGATGGCGAAACGCTGGTGCTGTTTGGTCCCTCGGGCGCCGGCAAGACTGTGCTGTTGCGGCTGGTCGCCGGCGTCATCGATCCGGACGAAGGCAAGATCCTCATCGGCGGCGAGGACATGACCGATGTCGACGCGGAATTCCGCGGCGTCGGCATGGCGTTCCAGAATTTCGCGCTGTTTCCGCATATGAGCGCTTTCGACAATATCGCGACGCCGCTGGCGGCCAAGCGCTCGTCGCAGAGCGCGATCAAGGCCGGTGTCGAGAGCGTCGCCAAATTGTTGAAGATCGGCCATGTGCTTTCCCACAAGCCGCGCGCGCTCTCCAACGGCCAGAAGCAGCGCACGGCCCTTGCCCGCGCTTTGGTCGGTTCGCCGCCGCTGCTTCTGCTCGACGATCCCTTGCGCAATGTCGACGCCAAGCTGCGTTTCGAGATGCGGCTCGAACTGCCGCGGCTGCTCGCCGATCGCGGCGCCACCGTCGTTTACGTTACCCAGGACTACAAGGAAGCCATGGCGCTCGGCGACCGCATCGCGGTGATGTCGCAAGGCGTCATCAGGCAGCTTGGCACGCCCGAGCAGATCTATCGTGAGCCGGCCAACGTCGAGATCGCGCGGCTGTTCGGCGATCCGACCATCAACCTGCTCGACGTCAAGCCCGGGCGCGATGCCCGGGGGGTCTATGTCGGCCTGTCCAACGTACAGGTCCATCTCGCCGATGCTCCGGAGGCCGCCATCGGCCGCGACTGCATCATCGGGCTGAGACCCGAGGCCCTGCATTTCGTTGGCGAAAACGAACCCGGCGCCATTCCGGTAACGGTCGAGGCGGAGACGCCGCTCAACGAAAAGATCGTCACCCTGGTGCGCACCGTGCGCGGCCGTGAAATCCTGGTCTCGCGCCCGGCCGGAACGCCGGGGCGCAGCGAAGGCAAGGCGCATATCGCCGTCGACGGCAAGAGCGCCCTGCTGTTCGATCGGGCGAGTGGCGAGCGCATCGGCGCCAGGAATGTCGTCAAACTGCGCAACGGAGAAGCGGCATGAGCCCGAGCGCGCTCACCATATCAGGCGTCGACAAATTCTATGGCCCGATCGACAGGGGCGTTCACGCCGTCAAGAACCTGACGATGGAGATCGGCAAGGGCGAAATCGTGGCGCTGCTCGGCTCGTCGGGCTGCGGCAAGACCTCGACCTTGCGAATGATCGCTGGCTTCGAGGAGGTGTCGCGTGGCGCGATCGCGGTCGCCGGCCGCAAGGTACACACCTTGCCGCCGGTCAAACGCAATGTGGCGATGGCCTTCGAGGGCTATTCGCTCTATCCGCCGCTCACCGTGCGCGAGAACATGGCCTTTGCCCTCAAGGCCGCAAGGCTGCCCAGGAGCGAGGTCGACGCCAAGGTCGCCAGCATCGCAAAGCTGCTGGAGATCGAGGACATATTGGAGCGCTATCCCAGCTCCATTTCGGGTGGCCAGCAGCAGCGCGCCAGCCTTGGCCGGGCGCTGATCCGCGAGGCCGACCTGCATCTGCTCGACGAGCCGATGGGGCAGCTCGAGCCGCAGCTTCGCGCCGTGCTGCGCGGCCGCATCAAGCACTTCATCAAGGAACGCGGCCTGACCGCGATCCTGGTCACCCACGACCAGACCGAGGCGAACGCGCTGGCCGACCGCATCGCGGTGATGGAGGGCGGCGTGCTGCAGCAGTTCGACACGCCGGACCGGATCAAGGAGCGCCCTGCGAACCTGTTCACCGGCACCTTCGTCGGCGAGCCGCCGATGAACGTCTTCGAAGCCTTTGTCGGCACGACCGCCGGCCGCATCAGTCTCAAGCTGCCCGACGGGCTGTCGCTCGACTACGACAAGGACGCCTTCAGCACTCCGGTTCGCGACCAGCTGCTCAGCCGCGAGCGGGTGGTCATCGGCATCAGGCCCTATGCGGTCAGGCGCTCGAAGGAGGGTGTTCCGGCCAGGGTCTCGGCCAACCAATGGCTCGGCGACCAGACCCACATCGCCGCCGACTTCGCCGGCGGCTCGCTGGTCCTGGTGGAGCATGACCGCACCCGGCTCGACCTCGGCGCGCCCATCAATGTCAGCATCGATCCGAAGAACCTGCACGTCTTCGACCAGGCGAGCGGCAAGGCGATCTCGCACGGCATGGAGCTCGCATGATGCGCGATCTATTAATAGGCATCGATGCCGGCACTTCCGTCATCAAGTCCATCGCTTTCGACACGAAGGGCCGCCAGATCGCGGCCGCGGCAACGCCGAACCATTACGAGACGCTGCCGGGCGGCGGCGCCGAACAGGATCTGGCCCGCACATGGGCCGATGCCGCCACCACCTTGCGCCAGCTTGCCGACAAGGTGCCCGATCTCGCCAGCCGGACCGTCGCCATCGCGGTGACCGGGCAGGGCGACGGCACCTGGCTGATCGACGGCAAGGGCGAGCCGGTGGCCAAGGGTTGGCTCTGGCTCGACGCGCGCGCCGCCGGCGTCGTCGAGGAAATCCGTGCGCGGCCCGATGACCGGCTGCGCTTCGAGAAGACCGGCAGCGGGCTCGCCGCCTGCCAGCAAGGCTCGCAGTTCGCCTTCATGAAACGCACCATGCCCGAAATGCTCGGCAAGGCGGCGACCGCGTTCCACTGCAAGGATTGGCTCTATTTCAAGCTGACCGGCGAACGCGCCACCGATCCGTCCGAAGGGACCTTCACTTTCGGCGACTTCCGCACCCGTGACTACAGTGGGGACGTGCTCGACGTCCTCGGCGTCGCCGATCTCAGGCACCTGCTGCCGCCGATCGTCGACGGCACGAGCCACAGCGCCGGACTGTCGCCGGCCGCCGCCGAAGTCACCGGCATGCTTGCCGGCACACCCGTCGTGCTCGGTTATGTCGACGTCGTCTGCACCGCGCTCGGCGCCGGCCTCCTCGACCGCGAGCGCAAGCCCGGCTGCTCGATCATCGGTTCCACCGGCATGCACATGCGGCTGGCCGAGACCCCTGATGATGTGCAGCTCAACGAAGCGGCGACCGGCTATACGATGGCGATGCCGGCGCCGGGCGTCTTCGCGCAGATGCAGTCCAACATGGCGGCGACGCTCAACATCGACTGGGTGCTTGGCCTCGCTTCCGGCATCCTCGCCTCGCAAGGCATAACCCGCAGCAATGGCGAGATGATCGCGCTGGTCGATGCCTGGATCGCGGCCTCGCAGCCGGCTTCGCTGCTCTACCAGCCCTACGTGTCGGAAGCCGGCGAGCGCGGACCGTTCGTCGATGCCAATGCCAGGGCAGGCTTCGTCGGCATTTCGTCGCGTCACGGCTACGCCGATCTGGTGCGCGCCGTCTTCGAGGGCTTGGCCTTCGCGGCGCGCGATTGCTACGCCGCCATGGGCCCGCTGCCACGCGAAATTCGCCTGACCGGCGGCGCCGCCAGAAGCCCGGCGCTGCGCAAGATCCTGGGTGCGGCCATTGGTGCCGACACGCGCACCAGCGCGCGCGAGGAGGCCGGTGCGGCCGGTGCCGCAATGATCGCGGCGGTCTGCGTCGGCCAATACGCCTCCATGGACGAGTGCGTCGGCGAATGGGTGACGCCGCTGCTCGGCGAGGCCGAGCCGCGCGACCCGGATCTCGCCGCGATCTACGACAGGATGACCCCGTCCTACATGCTGGCGCACCAGGCCCTGCGGCCGGTCTGGCGTGCCATGGCGACATCGCAGGAAAATTGAGAAGTCGAGTATGCTGAGGAAAATAGCGATCATTGGCGACAACTTCATGCTGCCGGAGGTGTTTCGCGCCAAAATCGAGAAGGTGGCCAGTGGCGACCTCGATATCAGGACATTGCAGACGGCCTGGCCCGACGAGCCGATGGAGTTCGGCAACGCCGCGCTCGGCCTCGACAAGGTCAAGGAATATTTCGGCCATCCCGACGAGGTCGTCGACTTCATCGACGATGCCGAAATCCTCGTCACCCAGCTTGCGCCCCTGTCGGAGGGCATGATGCGGCGCCTGCCGCGGCTCAAGCTGGTCGCGGTGTCGCGCGGCGGCCCGATCAACATCGACATGGAAGCGGCCAGGGTGCACGGCATCACCGTGGTCAATGTGCCCGGCCGCAACGCCACTGCCGTGGCTGAGTTTACCATCGGCGCCATCCTGGCCGAGACGCGGCTGATCCGGGTCGGCCACGAGGCCTTGCGCAAGGGGGAATGGCGCGGCGATCTCTACCGCGCCGACCGCACCGGCCGCGAGCTCGGCGAAATGACCGTCGGCGTGGTCGGCTACGGCAATATCGGCACGAAGGTGGTGCGCCTGCTGCGCGCCTTCGGCTGCCACGTCCTGGTCAGCGATCCCTATGTGCAACTGAGCGCCGAGGATCGCAACGCTGGCGTCGAACTGGTTGCGCTCGACGACCTCCTGTCGCGCTCCGATGTGGTCACGCTGCATTCGCGGGTGACGCAGGAGACACGCGGTCTGATCGGCAAGGACACCATCGCGCGGATGAAGCCGGGCGTGATCTTCGTCAATACGGCGCGTGGCCCGCTGGTCGACTACGACGCACTCTACGAGGCGCTGGTTTCAGGGCAGATCGCCAGCGCCATGCTGGAAACCTTCGCGGTCGAACCGGTGCCCTCGGACTGGCCCTTGCTGCAGCTGCCCAACGTGACGCTGACGCCGCATATCGCCGGCGCTTCGGTGCGCACCGTGACCTATGCCGCCGAGCAGGCCGCCGAGGAAGTGCGCCGCTACCTGGCCGGCCTGCCTCCGGTCAATCCGTGCTGAGAGCGATGGCCATGATGCGAAAATCAGGCAGTGGGGCGACGGCAAGATGAGCGTCGGCCCTGACATAGTCGACCTCTTCGTCATTGGCGGCGGCATCAATGGCGCCGGCATCGCGCGCGACGCCGCCGGCCGCGGGCTTTCCGTCATCCTGTGCGAAAAGGACGATCTCGCCGAAGGCACCAGCTCACGCTCGGGCAAGCTCGTCCATGGCGGTCTGCGCTACCTCGAATACTACGAGTTCCGCCTCGTGCGCGAGGCGCTGATCGAGCGCGAGGTGCTGCTGGAATCGGCGCCGCACATCATCTGGCCGATGCGCTTCGTGCTGCCGCACAGCCCGGACGACCGGCCGGCATGGCTGGTGCGGCTCGGCCTCTTCCTCTACGACCACCTCGGCGGCCGCAAGCGGCTGCCCGCCACGCGGACGCTCGACCTGCGCACCGCGCCCGAGGGCGCGCCGATCAAGGACAGTTTCAAGCGCGGCTTCGAATATTCCGACTGCTGGGTCGACGATGCCCGCCTCGTCGTCATCAATGCGCTCGACGCCGCCGAACGGGGAGCGAAGGTCCTCACCCGTACCGCCTGCACCGCGGCCCGCCGCGAGGGCGGCCTCTGGGTTGTCGAGATGCGCGACGTCAGGACCGGCATCAAGACCAGCGTACGGGCCCGCGCGCTGATCAATGCCGCCGGCCCTTGGGTCAACGACATCGTCAACCGCGTTGCCGGCCAGAACTCCAGGCGCAACGTCCGCCTCGTCAAGGGCAGCCATATCGTCGTGCCCAAATTCTGGGAGGGAAGGCAGGCTTATCTCGTCCAGAACAACGACAAGCGCGTCATCTTCATCAATCCCTACCAGAACGATCTAGCCTTGATCGGAACCACCGACATCCCCTACGAGGGCCGGCCCGAGGATGTGAGGGCGGATGAGAGCGAGATCGATTACCTCATCAAGGTGGTCAACCGCTATTTCAAGCGCGGCCTTGCGCGGGGCGACGTGGTCCATTCGTTCTCCGGTGTCCGGCCGCTCTATGACGACAACGCCGACAATCCGAGCGCGGTGACGCGCGACTATATTTTCGAACTCGACGCGCCGGACGCGCAGGCGCCGCTGCTCTCCGTCTTCGGCGGCAAGATCACCACCTTCCGCAAACTGGCCGAGCATGCGCTGGACAGGATCGCACCGTTCTTTCCCAGCATGGGCAAAGCCTGGACCGCGAGGGCGCATCTGCCCGGCGGCGACATCGCCAATGCCGACTTCGAACAGTTTCTTGGCAACCTCGCAAGCGAGTATCCATGGATGCCGGCATCGCTGCTCAAGCATTACGGCCGGCTCTACGGCACCAGGACGCGGTCCGTGGTCGGCGGCGCCCGATCGCTCGCCGCACTGGGGCGGTGCTTCGGCAAGGATTTCTTCGAGCGCGAGGCGAACTACCTCTTTGAACAGGAATGGGCGGAAGACGCGGCCGACATTCTCGAACGGCGCACCAAGCATGGCCTGCATTTGTCCGCCGAGGAGAAGTCGGCCTTCGAGCACTGGTGCGCCAGCCGGCAGGCAAGGGCAGGCTGATGACGCTCATTGCCCCTGTTCGGCGCCGGCGTTGAAGGGATCGCGACCTTGGCTTTCACGCTCTCCCTCAACACCAATCCGCTGGTCAACCGCTTCGCCGAGCCGGACGATCTGATCGATACCGTCGCCTATGAGATCGGCATTCGCGACGTTCAGCTCACGCATGAATTCGTCAACCCAGGCTGGCCGGCGGCGACGATCGTCAAGTTCGTCCGCCTGTTCCGCAACGCCTTGGATCGCACCGGCGTGCGCGTCACCTCCGGCATGACCGGCCCCTATGGCCGGCTGAACCATTTCGGCCATCCGGATGCCGATGTGCGCCGCTACTATGTCGACTGGTTTAAGACCTTCGCCGATATCTCGGCCGAGCTTGGCGCTGGCGGCATGGGCACGCAGTTCGCCATTTTCACGCATCGGGACTATGACGACCCCGCCCGTCGCGCCAGGCTGTTCGACATCGCGCTGGACTGCTGGCGCGAGGTCGCCGACCACGCCCGGGCGGCGGGCCTGACCTATCTGTTCTGGGAGCCGATGTCGGTCGGTCGCGAATTCGGTCACACGATCGAGAATTGCCGGATGCTGCAGGACGCGATTGACGCGGCCGGCATGGCCATTCCGCTGGAGATGATGGTCGACATCGATCATGGCGACGTCACTTCCTCCAATCCGGCCGACATCGATCCCTATGCCTGGGCCGAAGCTTTTCCCCTGAAGTCCCCGATCATCCACATCAAGCAATCGTCGATGAACAAGGGCGGCCATTGGCCATTCACCGCGGCCCACAACAAGGACGGCCGCATCACGCCTGAGAAGCTGCTGGAGACGGTGCGACGCGGCGGCGGCACCGACAACGAAATCTGCCTGGAACTATCCTTCCGCGAGCGCGAGCCGGTCGACCATCAGGTGGTCGCCATGATCCGCGAGTCGGTCGATTATTGGGCACCGTTCATCGACGCCGGCAGGGCGGGGATTTCGCCGAAGGACGGATAGAAATCAGACAGGAGCCGATGCGGCTCCTGTCCATAAAATGCAACCGGATCGAACTCAGGCGAATTTCGGATCGAGGCTGCCCGCCTTGTAGCGCTTGGCCATTTCCGAAACCGGCAGCGGCTTGATCTTCGGCGCATTGCCGGCGGTGCCGAACTGCTCGAAGCGCTCCTTGCAGAGCTTCCTCATCGCCGCCATCGCCGGCGTCAGATATTTGCGCGGGTCGAACTCGCTGGGATTTTCGGTCAGCACCTTGCGGATCGCGCCGGTCAGCGCCATGCGGTTGTCGGTGTCGATGTTGATCTTGCGCACGCCATGCTTGATGCCGCGCTGGATCTCTTCCACCGGGACGCCCCAGGTCGGCTTCATCTGGCCGCCATATTTGTTGATGATCTCCTGCAAGTCCTCCGGCACCGAGGACGAGCCGTGCATGACCAGATGCATGTTCGGCAAGCGGCGGTGGATCTCCTCGATCACGTTCATCGCCAGCACCGCGCCGTCGGGCTTGCGCGAGAATTTATAGGCGCCGTGGCTGGTGCCCATGGCCACCGCCAGCGCATCGACATGGGTGTCGCGCACGAACTGCTCGGCCTGCACCGGATCGGTCAGGAGCTGGTCGTGGCTGATCGCGCCTTCGACGCCGTGGCCGTCTTCCTGCTCGCCGCCGCCGCTCTCGAGCGAGCCCAGCACGCCGATCTCGCCTTCCACCGACACGCCGCCCCAATGCGCCATGTCGACGACGCGCCGTGTGATACTGGAATTATAGGCATAGTCGGCTGGCGACTTGCCGTCTTCCTTGAGCGAGCCGTCCATCATCACCGAGGTGAAGCCGTGCTGGATCGCGGTGACGCAGGTGGCTTCGTTGTTGCCATGGTCGAGATGCATGCAGACCGGGATGTCGGGATGGATTTCGACCAGCGCGTCGATCAGCTTGGCCAGCACCACGTCATTGGCGTAGGCGCGCGCGCCGCGGCTCGCCTGCAGGATGACCGGGGACTTGGTCTCCTCGGCAGCCTCCATGATGGCGAGGCCCTGTTCCATGTTGTTCATGTTGAAGGCCGGCACGCCATAGCCGTATTCGGCGGCGTGATCGAGCAATTGTCTCAGTGTGATGCGAGCCAACGATTAGTCTCCCGTATCTGGTTTCGAACTGTGGTTGCGGGCCGCCCGCGCATCGTTCAGCCCACCGATGCTTCTGGCCGGAATCCCGCGCAACCGCAACCGTGACAGACCGTCCCGGCAGCAATTCTTGTTACAGCGGCGCGATAAAAGCCGGCGAAATATCCCACGAAAATATCCCATTATCACAAAAATCATGATACCTATGCGATCATATCTGTTATATCTTCGTTCGATCAAGGAGCCAGGGTTCTGCGTTGGCGGGTCGGCGAGAATGAAGAGCGACAACAGACGCCAAGGCATTATGGACTTCCTGGTGGACGCCGGCGCGGCGAGCGTCGACGATCTTGCCTCCCGCTTTGGCGTCTCCAGGATGACCGTGCATCGCGACCTCGACGAGCTCGAGGAGAGCGGTTTGCTGCGCAAGGTGCGCGGCGGCGCCTCGATCCAGCCGAGCAGCCTTTTTGAAAGCGATTTCCGCTACCGGCAGAAGCAGGCGATCGGGGAAAAACAGCGCCTTGCGGCGGCGGCCGTGACCATGATCGAACCCGGCCAGACGGTCATCATCGACGACGGCTCGACCGCGGGCGGTATCGCGCGGTATCTCGCCGATCTCAGGCCGCTGACGGTGATCACCAACAATCTCGCCGTCATCCAGGACCTGGCCGGTGCCGCGGGCATCAACCTGATCGCGCTCGGCGGCCAGTACTCGAAGAAATTCCACGGCTTCTTCGGCCTGCTCGCCGAGGCTTCGCTGCGGTCGCTGCGTGCCGACGTCACCTTCCTGTCGTCGTCCGCCATCCATGGCGCCTCCGCCTTCCATCAGGACCAGGAAGTGGTGCAGGCCAAGCGACTGATGATGGCCGCGGCGACACGCAAATATCTGCTGGTGGATCACGGCAAGTTTGGCCGCAGCGCGCTGCATTTCCTGACCGATCTCAAGGCTTTCGACGCCGTCTTCACCGGGCGCGAGCCGGAGCCCGGGATGCGCGACACGCTGGATGCGGCTGGCGTCTCGCTGAGGGTGGTTGCCGACAAGGATTGACGATCAAACAGGGATTGAGGATCAAGGGGTGTACGCGTGGTTTACTGGGTCGGTACAAGCTGGAAGATGAACAAGACGCTCGTCGAGGCGCTTGATTTTGCAGGCGCACTGGCCGGCTTCGTGGCGGCTTTCGACGATCGCATCCAGCCTTTCGTCGTCCCGCCTTTCACGGCGGTGCGAGAGGTCGGGCAGGCGCTGTCGACGACGCGCGTCAAGGTCGGCGCGCAGAACATGCATTGGGCCGACGCCGGCGCCTGGACTGGCGAGATCTCGCCGGTGATGCTGAACGATTGTGGCCTAGACCTGGTCGAACTCGGCCACAGCGAAAGGCGCGAGCACTTCGGCGAGACCGACCGCACGGTTGGGCTGAAGACGGCGGCGGCGGTCAAGCACGCACTGATACCGCTGATCTGCGTCGGCGAGACGCTGGCCGAGCGCGAAGGCGGCAAGGCCGATGCGGTGCTGACCAGCCAGGTCGACGGTGCACTGCAATTCCTCGAGGGCGAGGCGAGGGGAGCAAAAATCCTGTTCGCCTACGAGCCGGTCTGGGCGATCGGCGACAAGGGCATTCCGGCCAGTTCCGACTATGCCGACAAGCAGCAGGCGCTGATCAAGAAGGTCGCGGGGGGTCTGCTGCCGTCCGTGCCGCCGGTGCTCTATGGCGGCAGCGTCAATCCCGGCAATGCCGCGGAACTGATCGCCCAGCCCAACATCGACGGCTTGTTCATCGGCCGCTCGGCCTGGCAGGCCGAAGGCTACATCGACATCCTGCGCCGCGCGTCGGCCGCCATCTGAATCATCGAACTGGAAAGGACAAAAAATGAAAATAGCCATTGGAGCCGACAGCGCCGGCAAGCCGCTGCTCGACGTCATATCAGCGCATCTGGCGACCAAGCCGGGGCTCACCGTCAGCGACCTCAGCCAGGCCGGCTTCTATGCCGATCTGTCGCGGAAACTTGCCCAGACGATCGTCGACGGCGAGAACGATCGCGGCATCCTGTTCTGCGGCACCGGCATCGGCGTCTCGATCTCGGCCAACAAGGTGCCGGGCATCCGCGCCGCACTCACCCACGACACCTATTCGGCCGAACGCGCGGCGAAATCCAATAACGCCCAGATCATCACCATGGGCGCCCGCGTCATCGGCCCGGAACTCGCCAAGGCCATTGTCGATACCTGGCTGGCCTCGGAGTTCGACGAGAAGGGACCGTCGGCCGGCAACGTCCAGGCGATCGACAAGCTCGACGCGGCGAAGGGCTAAGCGAGACTGTCGCGCATCGCACCGATGACGGTGACGGCCGAAGCCGCACCGGGATCGATATGGCCGAGCGAGCGCTCGCCGAGCCGCGACGAGCGGCCCTTGGCGGCGATCATGTCCTTGGTCGATTCCGCGCCGCGCTCGGCGGCGGCAAAAGCGGCCTGGAGGCTTTCGGCAAGGTTTTTTCCTGCTGCATTGCTGGCGCCGGCCGCTTCCGCCGCCGGTTGCCAGGCGTCGACCATTGTCTTTTCGCCGGTTTCGGCCTTGCCGCGATCCTTGATGCCTTGCGCCATGGCCTGCAGCAGCGCGACGACATCGGCATCCGCCAGCGTCGCCTTGCCCTTGACGGCGGCGGCGGCGCGCATGAAGGCGGTGGCATAGAGCGGGCCGCAGGACGCGCCGACGGCATTGAGAAACGATTTCGCCGCGGCGTTGAGGAGCGCGGTCGGCTCGGCCGCCGTAAGGTCGAGCGATGCCAGAGCATCGCGCGCGGCGTTGAACCCGAGCGCCATGGCAATGCCGTGGTCGGCGTCGCCGATGACGCCGTCGAGCTGGCAAAGCCGGTCCCTGTCGGCTTCCATCGCCACGGCGATCGCATCGAACATTCTTTTCAGGTCGAACGCGGCGATGGTCATGGAGCGCTCCTCAGCCGGCACGGAACATGGCGCAGTCGCAGGGGTGGTCGAGCATCGCCTGCAATTCTTCGTCGAGATGGAAAAGCGTCACCGAAGCGCCGGCCATTTCCAGCGACGTGCAGTAGTTGCCGACCCAGGTCGCGTGGACCGAAACGCCGATGGCGTCGAGCCTCTGCTTGACCCGGCGGTTCATGATGTAGAGCTCCATCAGCGGCGTCGAACCCAGCGAATTGACCAGCACCGCGACCTTGTCGCCGCGCTTCGGCGCCATCTCGGCGAAAATCTTGTCCAGCATCTCGTCGGTGATTTCGTCGGCGGTCCCGAGCTTGCCGCGGGCGATGCCGGGTTCGCCATGGATGCCCATCCCGATTTCCATCTCGTCCGTGCCGATCTCGAAATTCGGCCGCCGGGTCTGCGGCAGCGAGCAGGGCGACAGTGCCACGCCCATCGTGAAGGTGCGGTCGTTGGCCTTGCGCGCGACGCGCTCGCATTCGTCGAGGGAGAGCATCAGGTCGCAGGCGGCACCGGCCGCCTTGAAGATGAAGAAATTACCCGCGACACCACGGCGCTTCCGCCGCTGGTCACGCGGCGCCGAGGCGACGTCGTCGGTGGTCAGCACCGTGCGCACCTCGATGTCGTCCATGGCGGCCATCTCGGCCGCCATGTCGAAATTCATCACGTCGCCGGCATAGTTGCCGTACATGAACAGCACGCCGGCGCCGCCGCTGATCGCCTTGGTGCATTCGAGGATCGGATCGGGCGGCGGCGAGGCAAAGACGTTGCCGACAGCCGCCGCGTCCGCCAGCCCCTTGCCGACAAAGCCGAGAAAGGTCGGCTCGTGGCCGGAGCCGCCGCCGATCACCAGCCCGACCTTGCCGGGCCTCGGTCCATCGCGGGCGATGATCGAGCGCGGACTGCCGTCCACGCTCCCGAGATGGCGAGGATGCGCGGCCAGGATCCCTTCGAGCATTTCGTCGACGGCACGGTTGCCGTCATTGATGATCTTCTTGGTCTGCACCGGCATCCTCCCGAACTCAGTATTTTCCGGGATACTACAGCCCGTTACCGGGATTTCCACCCCGGCAGCGCCGCTTCAGGCCGCGATCTTTTCCCGCGCGGCGAGTATCTGCACACAGGCGTTTGCCGCTTCCTTCCCCTTGACCGTGAAATGCTCGAAGAAGAAGCGATGATGCTCGGTGCTGTCGTGGAAATTGTGGGGCGTGAGCACCGCCGAAAGCACGGGCACGCCGGTCGACAACTGCACGTTCATCATGCCGTCGATAACGGCGTTGGCGACGAAGTCGTGCCGGTAGATGCCGCCATTGACGACGAATGCCGTGCCGAGGATCGCGGCGTAGCGGCCGGTCCCGGCAAGCGTCTTGGCATGGAGCGGAATTTCGTAGGCGCCGGGCACGTCGAAGATGTCGACGGCAAAGCGTCCGCCGCCAATCTCGGCCAGTTCCGCCCCAAAGGCTTGCACGCACTGGTCGACGATGTCGGCATGCCAGCGCGCCCTGATGACGGCGACGCGGATTGTTTCATAGTCTTTGTGGGAATGCTGATTCATGGGTCCATCCTTCCGTTTCGAACCAGAATCAGGACGCACGATACGAAATGCGGCCCGCCGGGGCGGTCCGTCTTCCGTTTCGTTCTCTTTCATCCGGACTGTAACCGTCGGCTCCGGAATCACACCGGATCTGCTGACCTCTCCGATAGCGGAAAGCGCTCGCGGGCTTGGGCCGAAGCCGTTACCGCCGGTGGGGACTTTCACCCCGCCCTGAGAACATTAACGCGCTTTGTATGGGAGGATGGTGGGGCCGCTGTCAACGCAGCAGGTGCCCTTGGCCAATCACGTTTTGCCGACTGGAGCAATGCAACAGGCGGATCGTTCTAGCGTGTGCGCCATGCCGCCGCGCCAGCGGCAATCAGCATCAGCAAGGCCGCAACTGCCGCGCATGTGGCGAAGCCGAAGCCGGAATAGAGCGGCCCGAAGCCGGTGGTGCCGACGAACACCGCGAGGTAGGTCACCGCGCTGTTCAGCCCCATGATCGTGCCCCGTCGCGACGGATCGAGCGCCGACAGGCGCATCACCAGCACGTTCAGCCCGAAATGATTGGCAAGCCCCCAGGCGGCGACCATGGCGAGCGTCAAGCCATAGCTGCCGCTGGTCGCGGCGATCGCCACGTAGACGATGGCGACGAGAAGGTAGGCAAAGGGCATGACGCGTCGGGCGCCCAGCCGGTCGATGATGCCGTCGAAGAGCGCCGCCGTGCCAAATCCCGCGCCATAGGCGAGGGCCGCCAGCCCATTGGCGCTGACCGGCTGCCCCAGCCCGCTGTGGAGGTGGTCGCCAAGGTAGCCATAGACACCGTAGAAGGCGGTCATGAAGGCGCCGCATGCGATGAGAAGCGGCACAATGCCGGGGATGTTCAACGCCGCCAGCGGGGCGGGCGCCGGTCCGGCCTTCCGGACATCCGGGAGCGACGATGCGCTGAGGCCGCCAAGCGCCAGCGCCGCCAGCACGGCCACGGCGACAAAGACGGCGCGCCAGTGCACGAGATCGGCAAGCACCGCCGACAGCGAAACGCCGGCCACCATGCTGAGCGTCCACCCGGTCAGCACCACGCCGATCGTGCCGCTTTCCCGCCCAGGCGGGGCGATGGCCGCGGCACTGGCATAGATTGCCGGCATGGCGACGCCAGCGGCGATCCCAGCGACAAGCTGCGCGGCAACCAGCGCGCTCACCGTTGGCGCGACCGCGCTGGCGACCAAGGCCAATGCCAGCAGCAGCAAGGCCGCCTGCAGCATCCGCCGCGCGCCGAGCCGGTCGATATGGCGTGCCAGGAACAGGGCGCTCGCGGATGTGCCGAGGCCGAACGCGGCCGCCGCCATCATCACCATGGGGACGCTGGTCGAGAACGACACGGCCACTGCCGGAGCGATCGGGCCTAGCACAAGCGAATTCGAGCCGATCACGGCGATGCACCCGGTCAAGAGATAAGCGAGGGCCGGGATGGGCGGCCTGGTGTCCGCGCCCAAGGCTGTAGCTTGATCGTTGTTCGACATATCATCATAATGGCCGTATTAAATTCCGTGACAATCGGGAATACCGCTATGGATGAAGAAACAGATGGCATTCCGCGGAACAGGCCGGCGGCCCGGGATGTCGACGCGACCGACCGAAAAATATTAGGCGTTCTCGTCGAAGACGCGACCGTCAGCTATGCCGAACTCGGCGATCGCGTCGGCCTGTCGCCGCCGGCAGCGCACGAGCGCGTCAAGCGGCTTCGGCGCAGCGGCGCCATTCGCAACACGGCCGCCATCATCGATCCCAACGCGGTGCGAAAGCCGCTGCTCACCTTCGTTCACATAGACACCAGCGGCTGGGGCAAGACCCCTGAACTGATGGCGATCTCGGAATATCCCGAGGTCGAGGAGATCCACACCGTCGCCGGCGATACATGCGTACTACTCAAGGTGCGCACCGAGGACACCAAGGCGCTCGAAGGCCTCCTGTTGCGTCTCTACGAGACACCCGGCGTCACCTCGACGCGCAGCTACGTGGTTCTGGCGACCTACCTCGAACGGCCGGTGCAACCCGGCATCACGGCGCAGTGGCCGACGCCGAAGCACATGGGCAAGCCGTTGTATTGAACGGCTTGGCTCGTCGCTTAGCTTCCCAGCCGGATCGTCTCGAAATAGGCGTCGGTGCCGACCTGGCCGCCTTTCAGCGCTATTTCGAGGCCATCGATCTCACCGCCGCCATGGGCGACGCAGAGCGGAGATCCCGGCGATTGCGGTAACGGCATGCGCACGGTCAGCGCGTCGATGGCCAATTGTCCGAGCGCGTGGCTGGACGTATCGCCACCGGCGATCACCGCGCGCTTGAGTTTCTGCTCGGCGATCAGACGGCGCAGGATGGTCCCCAGTGCCCGCCCGAGCGTATTGCGGGCGCCCTCGATCCGGTCGATCTCGGCACCGCGATCGGCCTGTGGACCAAGCGCGGTGTAGAGGATGACGCTGCGGCCCTTGGCAAGGCTCGCCAGCCCGGCCGCGACCGCCTGCTCGATCGCTTCGCCGGCGCCCTCGCGGACCAGCCGCATCGCATCCATCCCAATACCGTCGAACCCGTGGGCGAGTGCGTGGCGGATTTGCTTTTCCGTGGTGGGCGAGACGCTGCCCGACACCACGGCGAGCCGATCCACCGGACCGGGCGACGCGAATGCCGCATGCCCCGACACGATGCCTTTGGCGGCCCACTCGGCAAGCAAGGCATATTCGGCGCCGGAGGATCCGACGACAAAACCATGGCCCTTTTCATGGATGCGCCAAAGCTGTTCGCCGACCCGCCGCTGAGTCTGGAGGCTATCGACGTCGAACAGGACGATGTCCTTGTCTTGCAGGACCTGGTCGACCGTTCGCGCGAGATCGTTCGCCTGCAGCGCCGCCAGGTCGACCAGACCGGAACTTAGGCTGGTCTGGCGCGAAAGGTGGATGAGCAGGTCGGCCTCGTCCATCGGCGTCACCGGATGCCTGCTCATCACCGGATGCCGGTCGATGCGGAAATACGCGCCGCGGAATGCCGCGAAGAGATTGCCGAAGGCGGTGTAGCGCTTGAGCTGCGGCGCCCCGACCACCATCGGCACGCTCGCTCGGCCGAAAATACGCCTGCCGATTTCGGTGGCGCGGCCAATGCTGCCGACCGCCGGGCTGGAATCGAAGGTAGAGCAGATCTTGTAGTGGCAGATCGCCGCCCCGAGGCCTTTCAGCCATTCGAAGGCCGGCGTCAGGTTTTCCTCCATCCATTGCGGCGTTTCGCTTCGGCTGGTGCCCGCCAATCCAACCGCGCGGCAATGCGAAAATCGCGCCAGCAAGGACGGATCGGGCTGGTTCATGAACAGCACCGTCGGAACGCCGCCGAGCTCAAGCGCCTCCATGACGTCCGTCGAACCGGTAAGGTCGTCGCCATAATAACTGAGGAGCAGGTTTTGCGCGGCCATGCTCATGCTGCCTTGCCGTCGCCGAACTTTTCGATCGATCGGGCCAGTTCGATGTGATCGCGGGCATAGTCCGCCAGCGCAATGCCCTCGACCGCCGCCTGCCAGGCTTGCAGCACGGCCCGCACGCCGGCACCGGGTCCGTCCGGATGGCTGACGATGCCGCCGCCGCAGAGGTAGAGGAGGTCGACCGTGCGGCCGGTGCGCTCATAGGTTTCGGGTGCCTGGCCGCCCCATTGGCCCGAGCAGGCCACGGGCAGCGCGCAATCGTCTGATGAAAACAGCGGCGTCGTCACTGCCTCGAAGGAGCGGATGAAGGAATCGTCCGGCTCCCAATATTTCGAGCCGATGCCGTTGATCTGGAACTGGTCGACGCCGAGCAGCCGCCAGAATTGCTGCCAGACCTTGAAGTCCATGCCGAGGCCGGGGTGGCGTGTGAGAATGTCCCAGCCATTACGATGGGCATGCAGCACCAAGCCGGAACGCTTCCGCAGAAAAGCCATGCCACCGAAGCCGATCGAGTTGATGTTGACGACCGCGCAATTGCCGCCGGCTTGGAGCACAAGATCGTGGTTGCGCATCATCTCGTCGGGATCGGCATGCGAGATGCCGAAGGCATACATCACCTTCTTGCCGGTCTTCTGCTCATGGTCGAGAATCCCTGGCATGATCGCCTTCACCCGCTCCGCCAGCGGCGAATAGGCAGGGCTCATCAGCTTCTCGTCGTCCTTGATGAAATCGACGCCGGCCTCGATCAGTTCGCCCACCATCGCGGCCGTCTCGTGCGGCCTGAGACCAAGCGCCGGCTTGACGATGGTACCGATGATCGGGCGGCCCTCGACACCGGTCAGCCCGCGGCTGCCCGCAACGCCGAACTGTGGACCCGCATGGGCACCCCGGTATTGTTCCGGCAGCTTCATGTCGATGACGCGGATGCCGGACAGGCCCCTGATCGAATAGGTGCCACCAATGGCAATGGTCATCAGTGCCGACAGGTCGGTGCCGATAGCGTCGAAGGGGAAGGCGATGTCGACATCGGCGCGCCGGAAGGGCCCGCTGCCGGATCCCGGGAGAGAGGGTTGCGTGGCATCCGGCAGGTGCCGGATCGCCAGCACGCGCGCCGCCACGCGCGCCTTCAGCTCCTCGGTCTCGCCCGGCAGCGCGACGAAGGTGCCGGTCGACTGGTCGCTGGCGATCTTGGCGGCCAGCGCCTCGATGCTGCCAGGGGTTTCGATGCGATAGGTAAGCGTGATCATGGTCGGTCGGCCGCTCGAAAAGGGTTCGAAAAAAGTTTCGTCGCGCAGGAAATCTGGTATAATGAGTACATAAGTATTGCAAGAAATATCCGCGCCTCGACAAGAGCGGTGGGCTGCGGCAAAGCTGGAGCGAACCCGCTCCAGGCGCGGGCATTCCGGTAATCCTGCCGGGAATGCTAAACAGGAACCGGGCCAGGGAGTGATTCGTCACGATGAACCGTTCGGAGCCGATCGTCCGGCGCAAACTTTCCGACGAAGTCTTTGCAAGACTGAAGCGGCTGATCACCAGCGGCGAACTGCAGCCGGGCGACGACATGCCGTCCGAACGCGAGTTGATGGAGCGCTTCGAGGTCGGCCGGCCGGCGATCCGCGAGGCCATGCAGGCGCTGAGCAATATGGGGTTGGTCGCCATCTCGCATGGCGAGCGCGCCAAGGTGCTGCAACTCACCGCCAAGTCGATCATCAAGCAGGTCGACGGTGCGGCCAAGATCATCCTGTCCTCGTCCCGGGACACGCTGGAGCACCTGAAGACCGCGCGCATCTTCTTCGAGCGCGGCATGGTCAGGGAAGCCGCGGAAAGGGCCAAATCAGAGGATGTGCAATTGCTGAAGGCGACCGTGGCCGAGCAGCGCGCCGCGCGCGGCGATTCCGAAGCCTTCATCTCCGCCGACATGAAATTCCATACCCAGATCGCGTCCATTTCAGGCAATCCGATCTATGTCGCCGTCAGCGAAGCCACGCTGGGCTGGCTGAAGGAATACCACACCGAAATGCTGATCTGGACCGGCAAGGAAAAATACACGCTGACCGAGCACGAAGAGATCATCGACCGCATCGAGCACGGGGATGCCGACGGCGCCGAGAAGGCGATGATCAAGCACCTCGAGCGCTCGCGTGCGCTCTATGTGATGAATTCCGAGAAGTAGCCGATCCTGGTAATCGCATAGGGAGACATCACGAGATCGCCCTGGCCAAGCGCGGAAGCGTCGACCCGCATGTCGTTCGGTGTCAGGTTCGCCAGCCAGACGACGGTCTCGCCCGACGCGGAGCGGCCGGCCAGCGCCAGCACCCGCGTCTCGTCGCTCGTCGTGGCGGAAACATGCGTCAGCCCGGCCAACTCACAAAGCCCTTCAATGGCCTGGAAAATCGGCCGCGGCGATCCCTCTGCGGCGGATTCGCCCGATCCCGCGACCACGCCGAACGGTCCGGCGAAACTGGACAGAGTCAGCATCTCCAGTCCCGCCGGCGCGACCCGCGCGGCATAGCCGATCGTCCATGCGGCGGCGAACTGCGCGGCGTGGCGCGGGTCGCGGTTCGCCATGGCGATGCGCTGTCCCTGAGGATTGTCCTTGGTCGCGCCGCCATAAGGGTTCTGGCGCATGGCAATCGTCGATGGTCCGATCCGGTACGGTTTTGTCCCGAAGATCGCCCGCGTGGACCGGGTGATGAAGGGCAGCGCCTCCAGCGATTGCATCACGCTGAGATCGTCGGCGGCGTGCACGATCGGATTGGTGCAGTGGGTGATGAAATCGAGCTGGCCGGCTGGAACACGCTTGCGGTTGAGTTCGGTGAAATAGCTGAACATGCCGCCGCCGAGGCGGAGGCCGGGAAAGCCCCGGCGGGCGGCCGCGTAGACGTCCTCGAGCGGTGGGCATGCCGGCCAGGCACTGCCCGGCGGCGTCGATTGCCGGTCGACCGCAGGCGACACCGCGATGGCGTCGAGCCGCAGGCCTGCCCGGCGCACCGTGTCGGCGATCTCGGAAAGTTCGGCGTCCAGATCGCCGGCACAAGCGACCACGCACTCCAGCGTCGTCGAAACAGGATAGGCGGCCGCCAGCCGGGCATGGGCGCGCAGCGCCTCGAGGCCGTGACCACGCGTCGGGTCGAAGTGGAAAAGCAGTTGCCGGGGACCGAGCCCTCGCAGCAACGGCAGGTCGGCAAGTGCCGCCTCGATCTCCTCGGGATAGACCACGATGCCGATATCGGGCAGCTTCGCGCCGGCTTGCCCGAGCTCGACGCGGACCGGTTCGGCCGGCGCCGCCGAGGCAGGCACATTGGCATCGCCGGTGATGCGCAGGCTGATCGTCTGGCGCAGCGCCTGCCCGGCCGGCAGCACATAGGGCCATGGCAGCGCCAGCGGCCGCACATAGGTTTTGTACGAGGCGTCGGACCAGTTGCGCTGGTCCTCCATCTCGAATGCGTCGCCTTCCATCCGGCATTGCGCGACAACGCCGGGCCGGACCTGATGCGTGATGGCGCGCAAATCCTTGAACGGCTGCCACGGGTCGATCAGATCGGGGAATTCCGTCTCGACCACGCTGCCGTCGGTGTGCTCGACCGTCACCGGGCTGCCGGCGAGGCCGGCGATCGGGTGCAGGATGCAGAAGCCGCAGCGGTTGGTTTCGAAATCGCTCTCGGGGAGCACGGTCACATCGAAGACCAGCCTGCCGTCGGCGGACCCTTCGATCGTCGCGTGGAAGCCGAGCCGGCTGCCGTCCGGACTGAGGCAGCTTGCCGCGTAGCCGACGGAGAAACGGTCGTCCTTCTGGTCGATGGTCAGGTCCGTCAGGTCGGGCTCATAGGTGCCCCAGTCGCGGTCGCGCACGATATAGGCGATGGCGCGCAGCACTTCGGTGCCGCCGTGGCGGATGGTGCGCAAATTGCCGTTGACCAGTTCCGCGCTCAATGCGCCCGCACGCAGCGTGACCGGCTTGGGCTCGGCCGCGCGCGTGCCGTAGAGCTGGAAAGCGTCCGCCGTCATCTGAGCAGCGCGTCGATCTGCACCGGTTCTCGGCTGGCGGCACCCGCATAGGCAGCCTCGACCAGGGCGAATGTCCTCAGATTGTCCGCGCCTGACGTCGCCGGTTCCTGGCCTGATGCAAGGCAGTCGACCCAGTGCCGCTGGATGGCGGCAACGCTTTCCTGGATGTTGTGCCACGGTCGCGAGGCCCAGGGCAGCAGCGGCGGCGAGACGTCGCTCACCTTGGTTCCGCTCTTGCCGGTGACGGTCAGCCGATAGCCTTGCGCCAGCCGGATCGTGCCGTCGCTGCCGTCGAGTTCGATGAGCGTCTCCGGGAAAGGCTCCACGGCAAGCTTGGTCGCATAACTGCAATCGACCACCGAGGTGGCGCCGCCAGCGTGGTCCATGAGGATCGTGGCGACATCCTCGCCGGCGATGGCCGGGTTGATGCGTTTGGTCCGCGCGGTCAGGCTCGACACATCGCCGAGCAGGAAGCGGGCGATATCGAGGATGTGGATGCCGAGGTCCTCGATGATGAAGCGCTTGCCCGTCGCGAGATAGGGCTGGCCGGAAAACACGTCATAGCCGGAGCGGAAGGAGATGCGTCCGAAGAAGGGCGTGCCGATCTCGCCGCTGTCGAGCACCGCGCGCACCGCCTGGATCGGCGATTGCCAGCGAAAATTCTCATGCACCATCAGCGGCACGCCGGCATCCGCGCAAGCCTTCACCATCGCCTTGGCATCGCCAAGCGTTGGCGCGAATGGTTTCTGGCAGATCACGGGAACGCCGTGCGCGGCCGCCATCTCGACCAGCGGCCGATGGCTGCCGACCGTGGTGGCAATGTCGACGAAGTCGAGCGTCTCGGCGGTGAAAAGTTCCGCCGCGTCGGTGTAGCGCCGCGTCACGCCGAACTGGTCGCCGACTATCTTGAGCCGCTCGGGATCGCGGTCGCAGATAGCGACGATCGAAGCGCCCTCTATGTCGTGCCAGGCATGCATCTGGTTGACGGCGAAGAAGCCGCAGCCGATCAGCGCTCCACTTAAGCTCGCCATGCTCAACCCGCCTTGGCCATCTGCATCAGGGTGACGCGCTGCTGCAGCCGGCGCTGCGCCTGGTCGACGACGACGGCGACGATGATGACCAGCCCCTTGATCACCATCTGCCAGAACGAACTTACGCCCATCATCACCAACCCGTCCGACAGGATGCCGATGACGAAGGCGCCGACTATGGTGCCGCCGATCGTGCCGCGCCCGCCCGACATCGAGGTGCCGCCGAGCACCGCCGCGGCGATGGCGTTCAATTCGAAGCTCTCGCCCGTCGCCGGATGCGAGGCCATCAGCTCCGAGGAGATGATCAGGCCGACGATCGCCGCGCAGAAGCCGGAGAACATGTAGACGAACATCTTGACCATGTTGACGCGCACGCCCGAGATCCGCGCCGCCCGCTCATTGCCGCCGACGGCGAAGATGTGCCGGCCGAGCGGGGTGTAGCGCGCGAGATAGGCAGCCCCCAGGGCCACCACGATCAGAATCCAGATCGACACCGGCAGGCCGAGCAGCCGGCCGGCGCCGAGGAAGCCGAAGCCGGTGGTGCCGAGTTCCGGCTTGCCGACCAGGTTGGGGAAGGTGCGGCCGTCGGAGGACAGCAGCGCGAAACCGCGCGCGACATAGAGCACGCCGAGCGTGGCGATGAAGGGTGCGACGTTGAGCCTGGTGATCAGCAGCCCGTTGACGGCGCCGATCGCTATGCCGACCAGAAGCGTGATCAGGGCGATCTCGACGACGTTGAAATAGATGGTGTAGCCGATCTGCAGGTCGATGCCGTTGAGCACGAGATAGCCGGCCACCATGCCGCACAGGCCGACGATCGAGCCGACCGAAAGATCAATGCCGCCGGTGATGATGACGAAGGTCATGCCCATGGCCAGGAAGGCGTTGAGCGCCACGTGCTTGGCCATCAGGATCAGGTTCGCCGCAGACAGGAAGTTCGGCGCGGCGATCGAGAAGAACACCAGGACCGCGATCAGCGCGATAAAGGTCCTGAGCTTCATCAGTGTCAGCAACGCGGAGCCGCCGGAGGCGGAAGGAGCGGTCGCCTTGGCCGGAATGTCAGTCATCAGCGTTGCTCCCCATGTGCGGCCGGTCCGTGGCCCAGCGCCGACGCGGCGACGATCGCCGCCTCCGTCGCTTCGGCGCGGTCGAACATGCCGGTCAATCTGCCATTGCTCATCACCGCGATGCGGTCGGACAACGCCATCACCTCGTCGAGGTCGGAGGTGGCGAACAGGATGCCCAGCCCGTCGCGCGAAAGCTTGCGCATGGTGCGGAAGACATCGGCCTTGGCGCCGACATCGATGCCACGGCTGGGCTCGTCCATCAGAAGCACTTTCGGTCCGGTGAGCAGCGCCTTGCCGATCACCACCTTCTGCTGGTTGCCGCCCGACAGCGACGAGACTTCCTGCGCCGGGTCGGCTACCTTGATTGCGAGTTCCCGCACCATCTGCATCACCGCCTGCCGCTCGGCGCCGCCGCGGATATGGAACAGGCGCACGAAACGCGACAGGCTCGCCAGCGTCAGGTTGCTGGCCACCGAGAGGATCGACACCAGCCCTTCGCGCTGGCGGTCCTCGGGGATCAGTGCAAGCCCGCGCTGGATACGGCGCGTCGTGTCGCGCTCCTTCACTTGCCTTCCGGCGATGAAGATCTGGCCGCTGGCATGGCCGTGACGGCCCATGATGCAGTCGAACAATTCGCTGCGCCCGGCGCCCATCAGCCCGTATATGCCGAGGATTTCGCCGGCGCGCAGCGACAGCGAGACATGGTCGACCGCCAGCCCGCCGGTGACGCGCGGCAGGCAGATCTCCTCGGCGCGAAAGATTTCCTCGCCTGGCTGGTGGCCGTCGGCCTTGGCGAAATCCTTGGCATCCGAGCCGATCATCTGCCGCACGATCCACTGCGTGTCGACGTTCTTCATTTCCTCCTGGCCGGTGATGCGGCCGTCGCGCAGCACGGTGACGGTGTCGCCGATGCGGATCAGTTCTTCCAGCCGGTGCGAGATGTAGACGATGGCGACGCCGCGCGCCTTGAGGTCGGCGATCACCTTGAACAGGATTTCGACTTCCGTAGCACTCAGCGCCGAGGTCGGCTCATCCATGATCAGGATCTTGGCGTCGAGCGAAACCGCCTTGGCGATCTCGACCAGCTGCTGCTGGCCGATGCGCAAGTCCTCGACCAGCATCTCGGGCCGGATCCCGGCTTCTAGCCGGTCGAGGAATTCGCCCGCCCGTTTTTCCTGTGCCTTGCGATCGATCTTGCCCAGGCGGTTGGAGATCTCGCGTGTGGCGAAGATGTTCTCGGCGACGGTCATGTTGCCGAACAGGTTCAACTCCTGGAACACCATGCCGATGCCGCGCGCGACCGCGTCTCCCGACGAGGAGAAGGAAACCTCTTCGCCTTCGAGCAGGATACGGCCGAGGGTCGGCTGCTCGACGCCGGCGATGATCTTCATCAGCGTCGACTTGCCGGCGCCGTTTTCGCCGACCAGCACGTTGACGGCCCCCTTGTGCACCTCGAAGTTCGCCTGCTTGACCGCGACCGTGCCGGCATAAACCTTCGAGACGTCCTCCAGCTTCAGGATAACCTCGTGAGCGGGGCTCATGGCTTCGGTCCGATCTCGGCCTCCGCCGGAGTCACCAGCGGCAGGTCTTGGCCGCCTTCGATCGTATAGGCGCCGATCACCTTGGCGGTGCGGCCTTCAAGCGCCTCGCGCGGCAGTTTGGACAGCACGGTCTTACCGGCATAGGCGTTGAAGGCCTTGCCGAACTGGGCGAAGTCGATCTGATTGGTGAAGTCGTTGAACTGGACGAAATCGAGGCTGTCTCTAAGTGCAGTGCCGCGTATCGCCGGCCCGATCTGGACGCGCGCATCGGCCTTGTCGTCGCCGTCCACGTCGACATCCATCGTTGCCGCGCGCGACTGCGTGTTGGCGGCGACGATCTTGCCCTCGACGCGGACCGCGAAGGTCCATGGCGAATTCGCCTGCTTTCTTGGATTGCCGTATTTGGCGCCGGCCGCCGCCGGATCGGTTTTCGCCAAGGCATGGACCTCGGCGAACGGCCCAGCCTTCTGCCTGAGGTAGGGGATGACCTTCGGGGTCCAGATGTCCTCGACCATCTTGTCCGGGTTAAAGGCAGACGCGCTGTTTTCACTCTGCGCCACCGGCGTCGGCAGGATTTTGCAACCGCCGAGGCCAAGGCCCGCGAGCGCGACAAGCGTCAGCCAACTAAAAGGGGTTAGCCAGGTCAATGTCTTCGGCATGGCGGTCAAAAGCACCCGGAACGTGAAATTAGAGCAATTCCAGGAAAACTGTGAAACGGTTTCCCGTCCGGAATTGCATCAAAATAAAGCACTGAGGGGCGAACGCGTGTCCGCCCCTCGCAATTATATCGTGCCGGCTCAGTTCTTCAGCGCGAAGGTTTCCAGCTTGGCGGCATTGTCGCCATTGATGAGCACGCAGTCCATCAGCTGCTTTTCCTTCTCGGGCGACTTCTTGTTCTTGATGAAGTCGTTGGCCTGTTCGACCGCCATCTGCGCCTGGGCGTAGGCCGGCTGCAGCACCGTCGCCTTGATGCCGCCCGAGGTGATGGAATCGCGCACGTCGTTCGAACCGTCGAAGCCGACGACGATGACATCCTTGCGGTTCGCCGCCGCGAGCGCCGCATAGGCGCCCATCGCCATCGTGTCGTTGCCGGAGATGACGCCCTTGATGTCGGGGTTGGCCTGCAGGATCGATTCCATCTTGGAATAGGCCTCGGTCTGGCTCCAGTTGGCCGATTGCTGCGCGACCATTTTCAGGTCCGGATAATCGTCGATGACGTCATGGTAGCCCTTGGAGCGGATGCCGGCATTGGTGTCGGATTCCTTGCCGACCAGCTCGACGAAATTACCCTTTTCGCCCATCAGCTTGACGAACTCCTGCGCGCCGAGCTGGGCGCCCTGGTAGTTGTTGGAGACGATCTGCGCCACGGCAACGCCTGTGGCGTTGATCTCGCGATCGATCAGGAAGGAGGGAATGCCGGCGTCCTTGGCCTTCTGCACGGCGGCGACGGTCGCGTCGGCGCCGGCATTGTCGAGGATGATCGCCTTGGCGCCGCGGCCGATCGCGGTATCGATCAGCTCGGACTGCTTGTTGGCGTCGTCGTCATGCACCAGCACCAGCGCCTCGTAGCCGAGTTCCTTGGCCTTGGCCTCGGCGCCGACGGCTTCCGCCTTGAAGAACGGATTGTCGTGCGATGGGGTGATGATGGCGATGAGGTCCGCCGCGTAGGCGGGCATCGCCGTGCCGAGCGCCAGCACGCCGGCGAAGGCGGCAAGCGTCATTCTGCGTGTCAGTTTCATGAAGTCCTCCCGTTTGAAAAGCCTGTGTCTCGATCGTTCGAGCCACTTGTCTGTGTTTGAATTCGTCAGCGTGTGAAGGTTGCGGAACGCCCGGGCTCAAGCCCACCAGCTCCGCCAAGGCAAGTTCCTATTCCCCCATCCTCCACCCGTCTCAGCATCGAACTCCCGGCGAAGCGTGATCCGAGCGAACATTAGCTTAGCTAACTGGTATGATGAGTCAACCACAAATTCAGGTGATCTGTACCTAAGGCAGATCTGTACCTAGAGACGCTCAAGTGATCCGCTGGATGCTGGCCGCGATCTCTTCGGGCTCGAAGACGCGCTTCCAGTCGTCGCGCATCAGCACCGGCTTGCCAAACTCGATCGCCTTGTTGCAGGCATCCGAGAACACCCCCTTGGTTTCGCCGAAGATGACGGCGCCGAGCACGTTCATGTGGCCAAGCAGGAAGTCGAGTGCCGCCTGCTGGTCGACGCCGCGCGCCACCACCTCGTCGACCGCTTCCTTCATGACGACCAGCAGCGAGGCGCACACCGTTTCCGAAAGTCCCGGCTCGAGCAGCGCCATCTGTTCGACGGAAACGCGGTGCGAGCGCATTACCGGCGCCCAGATGATCTTGGCGATAGCCTCCCCCTTGGCGTAGTCGGCCTCCGGTCCCTGCATCAGTGCGCTGACCATGTGCTGCTTGGCCTTGACGCCGCCGAAATAATCCTTCTTGGCCGCCATGTCGGTCTCGTCGTTGAAGATCGGCGGATGACAGGGATGGGTGACGAAGTAGGTCAGGTCGGGACGATTAGGCAGATGGCCGGCAAACGGTGCGGCGGCATCGAGCACGATGACCATCGTGCCCGGCGCAAGCTTGCTCTCGATGCCGGCCGCGACCTTGCCGATATGGGTGTCCGGCACGGCCAGGATCACCACGTCGGCGCCTTCCAGCGCCTCGTCGGCGCTGACCGTGTCGAAGCCCAGTCCGGTCTTCAGCCGCTCGCGCCCGGCCTCGCTGACCTCGACATGGCGGATTGTATAGGGCGAACCGCGGAAATTGGTCGAAAGGCGGTAGCCCATTTTGCCACCGGCACCGAACAGCGCAATCGTCGTCATCTAGCCCTTGCTCCTTGGTCGCGGACGCCGGCATTGCCGATCGTCACCTTATCTACTGGTATGATCACTCTACCACAGCTTGGCAAGAGAAATCATCACTCGGATTTCAGCGTGCCGTCGTCGCCTGCGCGGTCGACGGCGGCTCGCCTCGACAGCACCTGGCGGCCGGCCAGCGCCAGAACGAAGATGACGACGATGCCTTGCACGATGTCCTGCGCACCTGGCGGCAGGCCGACGATCTGCATGGTGGTGACGATGAGGATCAAAAGGATGCTGGCGAACAGCGTGCCGACGGCGCTGGCCGAGCCGCCGAAGATCAGCGTCCCGCCCAGAACCACCGCAGCGATCGACTGCAGGAGATAGGGCTGGCCCATTTCGAGGAAGGCGCCGCCTATATAAGCGCCGAGCAGCAGCCCGTTGAGCGAAGCCAGCACCGCCGAGATGATGAACGCCGACGCGATGATCCGGTTGTTGCGGATCGCCGCCAGTCGCGCGGCGGTGCGATTCTGGCCGACCGCCGACAGCAACTGTCCGAACACCGTGTAGCGCAGCACGAACGCGGTCGCGGCCACGCCGACAATGGCGATGACGGCCATGATCGGCACGCCGGAGACGCGGCCCGTCGCCAGCGTCTTCAAGAGCGGGCTGACGGCGAAACCCGATATGGCGCGGTTCGACAGCAGCGTTGCCGTCGCCAGCACATAACCCGTCGCCAGCGTGGCGATGATGGCTGGTATGTTCAGCCCGACGACGAGCAGCGAGTTCAAGCCGCCGACCGCAAGGCCGAGCAGGATCGCCGCACCCACGCCGATGGCGAGGTTGGCATCCTGGCCCTTGATGGTGAGCAGCGCCACGAAGGCGCTGAGCGTGATCACCGACGCCACCGAAAGGTCGATATTGCCGCGCCCGGTGGTGACGACGAACATCTGGCCTATGCCGACAACGGTCAGGAACGACGCCGATAGAATGATGCCCGACAGGCTGGAGAGGCTGAACCGGTTGGTGACGATGGACAGCACCAGCCAAAGCACGAGCACGCCGATCGCCGACCAGACCCAGCGGTTCTTCTGCGCCCACAGGCTGAAGGCGGCGAGGCCGTTCATTGTTCGCTCCTGCGGTCGGCGGTCAGGCTGCGCAGCGTCAGCAGGGCGATGAGGATCAGCCCTTGCGTTGCCGCGTTGAAGTCGCTGCTCACGTTCAGCGTGCCGAGCAAGGCGCCGATCAAGGCCAGCGTGACCGCCCCGGCGACGGCGCCGACCGGCGAGATGACGCCGCCCAGCAGCGAGCAGCCGCCCATCACCACGGCGGCGACGCTGAGCAGCGTGAACGAATTGCCGGAATTGATATCGCTTGCCGTGTTGATCGCGGTCAGCGACAGGCCGGCGGCAGCCGCGAACAGTCCGGCGACGAGGTAGCGCACCAGCGCATAGCGCGTCGGCGACCAGCCGGAGCGGATCATGGCGGTCGGATTGTTGCCGAAGCCGCGCAGCACCACGCCGAGCGGCAGCCGGTCGATCACCAGCACCACCAGCGCGACCGCGGCGATTAAGATGATGGAGGTGGGCAGGAAACCCAGTGACCAGCTGAACATCGCCGACAGCCATTCGGGGCTGGCGCCGCCCGGCGTCGGCTGCAGCGCGTAGCCCAGTCCCATCCAGATGAAAGAGGCGCCAAGCGTGACGACGATGGCTGGGATCTTGCGTGCCTGGATCAGGCCGCCAAGCCCGGCATAGGCGGCGACCGCCGCCACCAGCGCCAGCGCGCCGAGCCATGGCTGATCGTAGAGCAGCGTGGCGGAAAGCACGCTGACCAGGCCGGCAAAGGCGCCGACGCCGAGATCGATCTCGCTGCCGCCGACGATGAACATCTGCGCCGCCGTCACTAGCACCAGCGACAGCGCCGGCATCAGGAGCAGGTCGAGCCCGAAGATCGAAGCGACCGCCGGGTTGGCCGAGATCATCACCGCCAGCACGGCGGCGAGGCCGATGAAGGGAGCCGCGTTCACCAGCCGGCGGGCAAGCCCGGCGCCGGCAGAGCCGCTGCGACCGGCGCCGATGGCTTTGTCCGCCTGCTGGGCAAAGGACGCTCCAACGATGGCTGATTCCGTGATCGCCTCGCCGGCCAATTCCTTGACGATGCGGCCGCCGGAAAACACCAGCACGCGGTCGCAGGCCAAGAGTTCGGCATCTTCGGTGGTGTGCCACACCAGCGTGCGCCCGCTGCGCGCGATCTCGTTGCAGAGCCTG
The DNA here is from genome assembly GCF_020164695.1 of Mesorhizobium sp. ESP6-5. Taxonomy (NCBI): domain Bacteria; kingdom Pseudomonadati; phylum Pseudomonadota; class Alphaproteobacteria; order Hyphomicrobiales; family Phyllobacteriaceae; genus Mesorhizobium; species Mesorhizobium sp. ESP6-5. The sequence continues at coordinate 185,982 of NZ_JAIUGR010000002.1, read as the reverse complement.
TAGAAGTCCTGCTTGGTGGCGATATCGACGCCGCGCGTCGGATCGTCGAGCAGCAGGATCGGCGTGTCGGCGACGAGCGCCCGGGCAACCAGCGCCTTCTGCTGGTTGCCGCCGCTGAGTTCGAGGATGTTGGAGCCGAAGCGCTTGTCGTCGAGCCGCAGCCGGCCGGCCGCTTCGGCCGCCGCCTCGCGGTTGGCACGCTGCGAAACCAGCCCCAGTGCCGGACGGCGGGCAAGGCTGCCAATGCTGATGTTTCCAAGCACGCTCCACAGCGGGAACACGCCTTCCTTCTGGCGGTCGCCGGCAATGAAACCGGCATCGCCGCTCCGGGTCACCGCGGCCCCTCTGGCGGAATCCGGCTCGAAAATGGCGTGCAGCAACTCCTTCTGTCCGCTGCCCTCGAGCCCTGCCAGTCCGATGATCTCGCCGCGGCCGATCTCGATGTCGCGGCCGAGCCCGGCAGTCAGGAAGCCGGACAGTTTGACCAGCGCCTCGCCGCTGCTGGCGGCAGTCGCGCTGTGCTGGTGGATCGAATTGGCGTCGCCGCCCATGAGCTGCACAAGTTGGCCAATCGAAGTGCCGGCGACATCGCCGCGCCAGGCGGTGCGCCCGTTGCGCAGCACCATCACCTGCGTGGCGATGTCGATGATTTCCTGCAGCTTGTGGCTGATGAAGATGAAGGCAAGGCCGGATTTGGCTCGTTCGCGGATGAAGGCCCGCAACTGCCTCGAGCGGTCGAGGTCGAGCGAGGAGGTCGGCTCGTCGAGCACGATCAGCTTGACACCCGGCGTGGCGGCGGCGCGCGCGATCTCGACCATCTGCCGCTCGGCGATGGAGAGATGGCCGACTTCGGCGTTCACATCGATGCCGTTGGCGGGAAAGACGGCGTCCAGCGCCGCCCGGGCGCGGGCTCGATAGAGCGCGCGCCAGCCCGGCCGGTTGCCTGCGTCGCCTGGCGTCTCCAGGAAGAAGTTCTCGGCCACGGAAAGGTTGGCGCACAGCGACAGTTCCTGATGCACCATGCGGATGCCGCGCCTTTGCGCCTCCGCCGTGTCGTAGTCGGCGAAGCCCACATCCTGGCCGGTGAACGAAATCGAGCCGAGGGTCGGTGACGTCGCCCCGCACAGGATGCGCATCAGTGTCGATTTGCCGGCGCCGTTGCCACCGACCAGGCCGATGATTTCGCCGGCCGAGACGGCGAGGTCGATTTGCGCATTCGCCAGCGTCGGCCCGAAGCTCTTGGTGATCCGCGACAGCGAGACGACGTTTGGCCTGGTGTCGGGCACCGTAGCGGCTGCACCCTCCGGATCGGTTACGGCGAGATGGGACATTCGTCCTCCGTTTCTTACGGGCAGGGACCGGGCGCGGCCGTTTGGCGCGCCCGGTCCCTGGCAATGGCAGCCTTACTTGCTGAGCAGGTTCTGCTTGACCCAGTCGAGCGAATAGGTAGGGCTGATGATCTGGCCGCCCGGCAGCTTCGCATACTCCTTGAGATTGCTGGCATCGACCGTCGCCACCGGCATGATCATCAGCTTCGGTGCCTTGCCGCCCTTGAGCAACGAAAGGCCGAGCCAGAACGCGGCGCCGCCAATGCCCGGCGTGGTGTTCATCGAGACGGTCTGGTAGCCGTTCTTGGCATTCTCTTCGGCCCACCATTTGACGAAGTCGGTGCCGCCGCCGCCTTCGATGATCGGCATCTTGCCGGCATAATCGCCGCCATACTGGACGAAGGCCTGGGCGATGCCGACATCGTCGCTGCCGCCCTGGCCGAGCACGGCGTCGACATGTGGCAGCGAGGGCAGGACGTTGGCGATCGCCGCCTGCGCGACCGAGGCGGTCGCCTGGCCGTAGACGGTGGCAACAACCTTGATGTCGGGATATTTCGCCAGCACCGACTGCTGCGCGTTGAACATGTCGTTGTCGGGCGCAGAGCCCTTCACGCCGCGCACCTGGATGACGTTGCCCTTGCCGCCGATCATCTTGAAGACGGCTTCGGCCTGGGCCGCCTTGTAGCCCTTGAAGTCGAAGTTGAGCTGGTAGTTGCAGGGCGCCGAAGCAACCGAATCGAAGGAAACGACGATGATGCCGGCCTTGCAGGCCTTTTCGATGATGCCGTTGACCGCGGTCTCCGAGGCGGCGTCGACGGCGAGCACATCGACCTTCTTGAGGATCAGCTCGGCGATCTGGCTGTTCTGCTGCGCCACCGAGCCGTCACCGTTCATGATGATGTAATCGGCGATCTGGCCACCTGCCTTGGCTTCCTTGGCCGAGGCCTCGAACGCCTCCACCATCTGGTGGCGCCAGGTGTTGCCGTAATAGGCGTTGGCGAGCGCGATCACCGGTTTGTCCGACGATGCGATCGCCGGCAAAACAGAAGCACTGGCCAGCGCGGCGCCGGCAAGCGCCGCCACAATTGAAAACTTCATGATCTCTCCTCCCAAAAATCGGCCGACCTGATCGGCTCGTCTGTCACTCCGTAAAGGTGTCTCTTCCGAAGGACACCATACCAGCTACATGTTATACCAGCATACCAAATAGGCAAGTCACTCGGAACCTCATTTGACTGCGTCCACGGGAGCAACGCGCCCGCCGGGTTCTCCGTCTCATCCCTGGCCAGTCGGGCCGTGCCGACACTATGTTTGCCGTCACGCGCCGCATTGAGACTGGCCACACTGGACGCTAGGTCATCATATATGTAATGTCAATTATTAGCGGGGACCTTGCCTGTTGGTGCGACTCGGGATCGATTGCCCCCGGGAAACGATCAGGAGAGATGCGGATGGAACCGGTCCAGAAGAAGAAGTTGTATGTCGAGGTGCTCGATCGGCTGATGGCGTCGATCTCGACATCCGAATTTCCGCCCGGTTCCCAATTGCCGTCGGAAAAGGAACTGATGACGATGATCGGCGTCGGGCGGCCGTCGATCCGGGAAGCGATGCTGACGCTGCAGCAGATGGGGCTCATCCGGATATCGCACGGCGAACGGGCGCGCGTCATCAACCCGACGCCGGAGGTGATCGTCGATCAGGTCTCCGCGGCAATGGTCATGATGCTGGCGACGAATTCGCGCGGCCTCGAAGAACTCAAAGAAGTCAGGCTCTTGCTGGAAACGGGCCTGGTTCGGATCGCCACGCGACGCGCCACGGCCAAGAGCCTGGAACGGCTTGCCGGGACCTTGCGCCACCTACGCGAGGCGAAGGGCGACCAGGCTCGGTTCGTAACCGCCGACATGGAATTCCACGCCGTCATAGCGGAAATGAGCGGCAATTCGATGATCGCGGCCGTGGCCAAGGGCATGCTCGAATGGCTGTCGCGCTTCAAGCGCGATCTCGTGGCCGTGAAAGGCGCCGAGCGTCTGACGGTCGAGGAACACGAACGCATCTACAAGGCGATCGCCAGCGGCGACGCCGAAGGCGCCAGCGCCGCCATGGCGGACCATATAGGCCGCGCCAACGAACTCTATTCGAAACTGGCGGGCAACGACGGCGGGGACTGACAGTCGCAAATTTTTTGACCGGGAAAACTCATGTGATGACATGATGTCTTTTTGATGCTATCGCTCCCGTTATGAAGTTCATTCCAGCCGGGAAGCCTGCATTGACCGGTCGTCTTAACGCCACCTACCTGATCGAAACCCGCTATCCCATGGAGGTCGCCGCGGCCGCGATGGCGGGTGAGCAATCGAGCGGGACATTCCGTCCGATCCCTGGGGAGACGCCGGAACTGCTGCTCAGATTTGGCGCGCGCGTCGAATTCATCGAGGATCTTGGCGAGGTCGATGGCGAGGCGTTGCCGTTTTCGCGCGCGCCCGGAGATGCGGCGGCCGTCAGGCCGCGCCGGGCCAAGGTGGGTCTTTCCTGGAACATCGAGAACATGGGCACCGTGCTGGCTTCGGTCTGGTCGACGGTGCTCGGCAATCTGTTCGAGCTGCATCATTTCTCGGCCATGCGTCTGCTCGACGTCAGCTTTCCCGATGTCTTCGCTGATGCCTATCCGGGGCCGGCTTTCGCTGTCGAAGGCACGCGTCGTCTGACCGGTGTCACGGGACGGCCGCTGATCGGCACCATCGTCAAACCGAGCATCGGCCTTACGCCGCGGGAGACCGCGACCCTGGCCGATACGCTGATCTCAGCCGGCCTCGACTTCATCAAGGACGACGAACTGATGGGAGATCCCCCGCATTCGCCGTTCGAACAGCGGTTCGAGGCGGTCATGGCTGTCATCGACCGGCACGCCGACAGGACCGGGCGCAAGGTCATGTACGCGGCCAACATTTCCGGCGACATCGACGCCATGCGCCGCCAGCTTGACCTGATCGAGCGCCGTGGCGGCACCTGCGCCATGCTTGTCCTCAATTCCGTCGGCCTGTCGGGTGTCGTCAAGATGCGCCGGCATTCCGCCGTCGCGCTGCACGGCCATCGGGCGGGCTGGGGTCTCTTCAGCCGTTCTCCTGATGTCGGCATGAGCTATCTCGCCTACCAGAAATTCTGGCGCCTGGCCGGCATCGACCACATGCACGTCAACGGGCTGTCCAACAAGTTCTGCGAGCCCGACGATTCGGTGATGGCATCCGCCCACGCCTGCCTCACTCCGATGTTCGGCCGGGCCGATCGGCCCGATACGGTGATGCCGGTGTTTTCGTCCGGACAGACCGCGGTGCAGGCGGGCGAGACCTATGGAAGGCTCGGCACGAACGATTTCATCTATTGCTGCGGCGGCGGGATCATGGCGCATCCCGGCGGTCCGGCCGCCGGCGTTCAAAGTCTGCACGATGCTTTCGAAGCCGCCGCGGCAGGCATTCCCGCGCGCGACTACGCCGCCACGCATCCGGAGCTCGAGGCCGCGCTGCAAGCGTTCGGCTGAATCTGCGCCATCGGCGCGCCATCAAGAGGAAATGGGAGAGAAGCAAATGACGACATCCGTGGCGGTGCTTGGAGCCGGAGGGAAGATGGGCTTCCGCGTGACACGCAAGCTGATCGAAGCAGGTTACGATGTCCGCGCCGTGGAGATCGGCGAGGCCGGCCGCAAGCGGTTGGGAGAAGCCGATATCGCCGCCGTCGCCATGGAGGAAGGCATTCCCGGCGCCAAGGTCGTGGTGATGGCTCTGCCGGACAACATCATCGGCCAGGTGACGCGGCAAATCTCGCCGATGCTTGCCAAGGGCACCATGATCCTCGTTCTGGATGCGGCCGCACCCTATGCCGGCGACCTGCCCGGCGATCGACCGGATCTCACCTATTTCGTCGGTCATCCCTGCCACCCGCCGCTGTTCGGTGACGAGACGGAGTGGGCCGCGCGTCGCGACTATCATGGCGGCATCGCCAGGCAGTCGATCGTCTGCGCCCTGATGCAGGGACCTGAAGAGGACTACGCGCTTGGCGAGGAGGTCTGCAAGGCGATGTGGTCGCCGATCATCGACAGCCACCGGGTGACGGTCGAACAGCTGGCGATCCTGGAGCCCGGCCTGTCCGAAATGGTCGCCATGCCCTTCGTCGACACGATGGTCGAGGCCGTCGAGGAGTGCGAGCGCAAATATGGCATTCCAAGGCAAGCCGCGCTCGACTTCCTGATCGGTCATCTGAATGTCGAGATCGCCATGTGGTTCGGTTTCTCGCCGAAAGTACCGTCCGACGCCGCACTGCGCCTGATGCGCTTCGCCAAGGGCGTCGTGGTCCGTGACGACTGGCGCGAGGCACTGTCGCCGGCCAAGGTGAAGGAAGCCTCGGAATTGATCGTCTACGGCAAGGGAGCCTGAGCCCTGCCTTCGCGGATCATGTCGGTATCGACCGCTCTCTTCGACGGCTATTCCATGGAATTGGCCGTCGAGGAGATTGCCGCTGTGGGTGCCGCCCACGTCGAGCCGGCCTTTATCAGCGGCTATGTCGATTTCGACGAGGGTCTGTTTGCCGAGGCGCAGGCACTGAAGCTGTGCCGGACGGCGCAAAATGCCGGGCTTGGCATCAACGCCGTGTCGGCTCATCTCGACCTGTCGGGGCCCGATGCGATCGAAGCATTGTCCCGGCGGATCGGCTTTGCCGCCGGTCTTGGCGCGTCGTTCCTGATCACCAATACCGGTCCGGCGAGAAACAGCGCGGCGATCCGCGCGACGATCGACGCTCTCCTGCCGAGGCTGGAGGAGGCCGGCATCGTTCTGGCGCTCGAAAACCCCGGACATGGCAGTGGCGATTTGCTCGGCAGCGCGCGATCGGGGGCAAGCTTCGTCCGCGACATCGGATCGCCGTACGTCTGCCTGAACCACGATGCCGGCAACATCTTCACTTACAGCGGCGAGACGATGCAGCCGGCGCAAGATATCGCTGATGCCATCGATATTGTCGGTCATGCGCATCTGAAGGATGTCGTCAGCACCGGCGAGGGATGGGCGTTCTGCGCCATCGGCGACGGCTCTGTCGACTATGCATCCTACTGGGCCGTGCTGCCCGCCACGCTGCCAGTCAGCATCGAACTGCCGTTGCGGCTGCAGCGCCCGCGACGCCGTGATCCCCAGCGGCGCAATACACCCGTCGACATCACGACCATTCGCGGCGCCTTGCGGCGCTCGCTGGAATTCGTGAACGCGCTGGACAATGCCGAGTTCTGAGCGCGGCCCGCCTATCCCCGCTCGGGGAACATCGCCTTCAGCCCCTCGCGCGACGCCTTGGCGATGCCGCGCTCGGTGATCAGCCCGGTGACCAGCCGCGCCGGCGTCACGTCGAAGGCGGGGTTTGCCGCAGGCGTTGCTTCGGGCGAGACGCGAACTTGGGCGATCTCGCCGCTCGCTGTCTTGCCCCACACCAGCGAAACCTCGTCGCCGGAGCGCTCCTCGATCGGGATTTTGGCAAGTCCGTCGCCCACCGTCCAGTCGATGGTCGGCGAAGGCAGCGCAACGTAGAACGGCACGTCGTTGTCCGCGGCGGCGAGCGCCTTCAGATAGGTGCCGATCTTGTTGCAGACGTCACCGTCGGCGGTGGTGCGGTCGGTGCCGACGATGACCATGTCGATTGCGCCGCGCTGCATCAGATGGCCGCCGGCATTGTCGACGATCAGCGTATGCGGCACGCCGTGGCCAGCCATCTCCCAGGCGGTGAGCTGGGCGCCCTGGTTGCGTGGGCGTGTTTCATCGACATAGACATGGACCGGAATGCCGGCTTCGACAGCGAGGTAGATCGGTGAAGTGGCTGTCCCGTAGTCGACCGTCGCCAGCCAGCCGGCATTGCAGTGGGTGAGGATATTGACCGCCTCGCCCGGCTGCTTGCGCGCCGCAATATCCTTGATGATGGCGAGACCGTTCTCGCCGATGGCGCGGTTGAGCCCGACATCCTCGTCGGCGATCTCATTGGCACGCCGGTAGGCGGCCGCGGCGCGTTCACCAAGCGGCAACGGCCGCAGAAAGCGCCGCATCTCGTCGAGCGCCCAGCGCAGGTTGATCGCCGTCGGCCTGGTATCGTGCAGTATCTCCCACACAGTGTCGAGCGCTTCGTCGGATGCATCATCCGTCATCTGCATGGCGACGCCATAGGCCGCGGTGACCCCGATCAACGGTGCGCCACGCACCCACATGTCGCGGATCGCGGTGGCGATGCCGGCGACCGTGACGAGCTTCTCGATACGGAACTCATGCGGCAGCCAGCGCTGGTCGATGATCTCCACCGAGCGGCCGTCGTCGCTCAGCCAGATGGTCCGAAAGTGGCGGTCACCGACGTTCAAATGCTGTTCTCCTGTTCGATCAGCGCGGCCAGATTGTTGACCTCGTCGATGCTGTGGATCTGGCGCCGGTTGACGGCGATGTGGCGGCCGAATTTCAGTGCCTTCGCCTCACAACTGGCGCGCAGATCTTCATCGGCAATGGTCTCGAAGTCTGCATTGTGGGCGAGGCCAAGGATGCGCCTGTGAACCTCGATGCCGGCAAAGCCGAGCAGATCGTCCCAGATCTGATGCAGGACATTATCGAGTGCCTGCTCGGCGCCCAGCCGGTCGCCCTGATCCTCGAACAGGCTTTTTTGATAGAGCATGCCGGTGCGCTCGGTGCGCCATAACAGCGAGAACTCGGCGCGGAACACGGCCCAGGTCTCGGCCGTGACGCCGAGCAGATAGGCACGCATGGCGTCGCGCCTGCCGTTCTGCTCATGCCCGCGCTGCGAGAAGAAGGACATCCAGAAATTGGCGAGCAGCATGCCGACGTCGAAGGCCATCGGGCCGTAGAAGGCGAACTCCGGATCGATCATCCGCGTTTCCTGATCGGTGACCATGATCGAGCCGGAATGCAGGTCGCCATGCAAAAGCGTCTCGGCATTGGCGGCGAACATATGCTTCAGCCGCTGCGCCTCCACCTTGAGGTCGCGGTCGGCCCGCAGTTCCGCCACCAGCCTATCGAGCTGCGGACTGGTGTGGCGGTTCATCTTGGCGTCGAAATAGGGGTCGGAAAACACCAGGTTCTCGGTGATGTCGCAAAGCTCGACATTGTCGGCGAACAGCGCCAAATCCGCCTTGCGCTCCTTGGTCACCATCGACAGGTCGGAACCGCGAAACAGCGTGCGGGCCATGAACAGGCCGATATCCCTGGCAATGTTCGGCAATCGGCGCCCGTCGATCAGGGCGCGCCTGAGAATGATGTGGGGCGGTGCCAGATATTCCATGATGATCAGCGCCTGGACCTCGTCGAAGTAGTAGATCGCCGGCACCGAGCCCGGCGCGCGCGCCTCTTGCCGGGTCAGCGCGTGGTATTCGAAGAAGGAGCGTTTTAGCGGCAGCGGCCAGCTGTCGCCGACCAGGCGGACATAGGGCAGGGCCTGCTTGACGATGGCGCCGCCACTGGCGCCTTCGACGATGAACACCAGGTTCAGATTGCCGTCGCCAACCTCGCGAACTTTCCAGGCGCTCGCATCCTTGCCGATCTTCGCGCACAGCGCTTCGTTCGTGCCGAGACGGGTTGCGAGCGTCTCCACCGACAATGCTTCGAACGGCAAGTTCCCAGTCATCCTTGTCCCTCCCGCCTATGTGCTCCGATCATAAGGAGCCCAAGCGGCGGGGCCAAGCTAGGAAGCTGTCTGGCAATTGTCAATCGTGTTGACAATTGCCTACATTGACCATAGCGTCATGACCAGGGAGGAACGCATGGTCGGCAATGCCGTGTTCCGCGTAGAGGGACTGAGGAAATCCTTTGGCCGCAACGAGGTGCTTGGCGGCATCGCGGTGGACCTCCATGCCGGCGAAGTGACCGTGCTGATGGGCGCCAACGGCGCCGGCAAATCCACCCTCGTCAAGATCATCAGCGGCGTCTACGAGCGTGGCGGCGGCTCGATGACCCTCGCCGGTGCGGAGTTCGCGCCGAACACGCCGGCGGAGGCGATCCGCGCCGGCGTCGTCACCGTGCACCAGAACATCAATGACGGCGTGGTCGCCGACCTCGATGTCGCCACCAATCTCACGCTGGACCGGCTAAGCGGCCGCGGCGTGCCGACCCTGTTCAATCCCGCTCGCGTGCGCCGTGAGGCCAAGGCGGTCGCCGACCGCATGGGGCTGGCCATCGATTTGAAGGCGCGCGTCAGCGATCTTTCGCTGGCCGACCGCCAGATGGTGGCGATTGCCCGGGCGCTGGCGCACCAGCCGAAAGTGCTGATCCTCGATGAGCCGACCTCGTCGCTCTCCAGTGCCGAGGCCGACAGGCTGTTCGCGCTGGTCGACCGTCTGCGCGAGCAGGGCGTGGCGATCCTCTATATCTCGCATCGCATGTCGGACATCAGGCGGCTCGCCGACCGCATCGTCTCGATGCGCGACGGTGTCGTATCGGGCGCCTTCGATGCCAAGCCGCTCGATTATGAAGGTGCGGTCAACGCCATGCTCGGCCGCAAGATCCATCTCGACCGGATCGTGGCCAGGAGTTCCGCCAGGGCGGTCCTGAGCGTCGAAGGCCTGCGCATCGCGCAGGGCGCCAAGCCGATGTCGCTGACACTCGGCGATGGCGAGGTCGTCGCCATCACCGGCCTCGTCGGCGTCGGCAAGACCGCGCTTGCCGAGACGCTGTTCGGTGTGCGCCGGCCGCTCGACGGCACCATGACGATGAACGGCAAACCTTACGCGCCGCGCTCGGCGGGCGACGCGATCGCCGCCGGCGTGTTCCTCGTCGCCAAGGATCGTGCGACCAGCGGCATCGTCGACGGCTTCAACATCGAGCGCAATGTCAGCCTGCCGTTTCTGAAGCGCATGTCCAGTCTGGGCGTGCTCAGGCGCCGCCTCGAACGCGCCACCGCGCGCAGGCAGATCGAGCAACTGGGCATCGTCTGCCGCTCCGAGAAGGACGAGATGTCGGCGCTGTCGGGCGGCAACCAGCAGAAGGTGATGGTCGCCCGCTGGATGGCGCAGAATGCCGCGCTGTTCATCCTCGACGAGCCGTTCCAGGGCGTCGATATTTCCGCCCGGCGCGACATCGCCGCCAAGCTGAGGGCAAGCGCCAATGGCCGCGCCACGCTTCTGTTCGTCACCGAACTCGATGAAGCGCTGGAGACGGCCGATCGCATCCTGGTGATGTCGGAGCACACGATCGTCGGCGAACACCGCAATGCCGATGTCGACCTCGACCGCCTGCTGGCCGAGGTTGCCGGTGGACCGCTGCACAGCGCTGCCTGAGCGTGGCGGCCGAAGGAATTGGAAATGGAGAGACCATGGTTTCGAGTTGGGTAAAAACGGCAGCGGCGCCGGGATGCGCCGAATGACGCTGCGCGACTATGCCATCCGCTATGGATTCATCGTGCTGCTGTTCGGATTGGTCGCCTATTTCGCGATCGCCGCCGACGGGTTCGTTTCGCCGCAAAGTGCCGTCTTCATCTTCCAGTCTGTCGCCATCACCGGTGTGCTGGCGCTCGGTGTTACCGCCACGCTTGTCGTCGGCGGCTTCGACCTGTCGATCGGTTCGGTCGCAACCTCTGCCATGATGGCTGCGGCCTATGTGATGGTGGTGCTGGAGCAAAACGCGTTCGTGGCGGTCATCGTCTGCCTGTTGATTGGCGCCATTGTCGGCCTGATCAATGGCTGGCTGATCGTCTACATGCGTGTACCCGATCTGCTGGCGACGCTCGGGATGATGTTCCTGCTGGTCGGCCTGCAGCGCATCCCCACGGAAGGCCGCTCGATCGCCACCGGCATGACCATGCCCGATGGCTCGGTCGCCAGCGGCAAGTTCTCCGATGCCTTCCTGGCGCTCGGCCGCCACCGCTTCGACTTCTTCATCCCAAACCTCATCCCGGTCTCGGTCGTCGTGCTTCTGGCGCTGGCCGTGCTGATCTGGTTCTTCCTCGAATACACCCGCTTCGGCCGCATGATGTATGCGGTCGGCAGCAATGAGCGCGCCGCCGAACTCGCTGGCGCGCCTGTCAAGGCATACAAGATCTGGGCCTACGTTATTTCAGGCGTTTTTGCCTCGATCGGCGGCATTTTGCTCGCGGCCCGGCTTGGACGCGGCGACATCGCCTCGGGTAATAATCTGCTGCTCGATGCGGTTGCCGCGGCGCTGATCGGCTACGCGGTGCTCGGCGCCGCCAAGCCGAACGCCTTTGGCACCGCCATCGGCGCGCTGTTCGTCGGCATCTTGCTGCAAGGCCTGACAATGATGAACGCGCCTTACTACACGCAGGATTTCGTCAAGGGCGTGGTTCTGGTCGTCGCCCTTGTCTTCACCTTTGCCCTTTCGGGCAGGGGCAGGAACTAGCATTCGGCCGGATAGGATTTGGGTTCAACAAAAGTGGAGGAAAACAAGGTGAACATCACTAGAAGACTTCTGGGGAAAGTGGCGCTCGGGCTCGCCGGCGCAACCATGCTGATGCAGGGGGCATTTGCCGCCGACAAGCCGGCGCCGTTCGACAAACCCGGCGTCAAGATCGCACTGGTTCGCTATCTCTCGACCGGCGACTTCTTCCAGGCGTATCTGTCGGGCGTCGAGGCGCAGTCGAAGGCGCTCGGTATCGACCTGCGCGTGCTCGACAGCCGCCAGGACGCCGCCCTTCAATCCGACATGGTCGACCAGGCCATCGCGCTCGGCGTGCAGGGCATCATCATCCAGCACGGCCTGACGGAATCGATGAAGGACGCCGCCCAGCGCGCCGTCGACGCCGGCATCAAGGTGGTGGCATTCGACGTCAATGTCGAAAACCCCAAGATCCCGCAAATCGAACAGTCGGACAAAGACCTGGCACGGCTGGCGCTCGAACAGGCAGTCAAGGACAATGGCGAAAGCTGGAACGCCGGCTATGTCTATGTCGCCGGCATCGCTCCGCTCGACCGCCGCAACGAGACCTGGGTCGACGTCAAGAAAAAATATGCCGGCATAAAGGAAGCCGCCATGTTCGGCACGCTCGACAATCCCATCGCCAACTCCGTCGCCAACCAGGCGCGCTCGGTGCTGTCGGCGCACCCCGACATCAACGTGATGTTCGCGCCCTATGACGAGTTCGCCAAGGGCGTGAAGATCGCCGTCGACGAAGCCGGCCTGAACAAGAAGATCAAGATCTATTCGGCCGACATTTCGACATCCGACATCGCGGCGATGCGCGAGCCCGACAGTGCCTGGGCGGCTACGGCGGCGACCAACCCGGCAGTCGTCGGCCAGGTCTCGGTGCGCGCCCTGGCGCAACTGCTCGCCGGCGAAGATCCCGGCCACAACGTCATCGTGCCGCCGACGCTGATCACCCAGAAGGAGCTGATCGACAAGGACATCAAGAACATGGAAGACTTGTCGGCCAAGCTGCCGCAGTTCGCCCATGCCGATGTCGCCATGCCGACATGGATGCCGAACCCGAACGCGAAGTAGCGCGGCACCAATAGGAAAGCGAAAGGGCGGCTATGAACCGCCCTTTCGTATCGATGTTCAGCCTTCCGGTTACAACCAGTGTTCCGGATCGCGCATTCCATGAACGATCGCTACGACCAGTACACCGTCCGGCTGTGGTTCATAGATGACGATATAGCGGCCTTCGATGAGCACGCGGGCCGTCGCGCTCAATTCCGGCCGGGCCGAACCCATCTTGGGATGCCCTGCCGCCAGTTCCATCTTGTCGAAAATGCGCATCAGCAGCTTATCGGCTGCCTTTTCATTTTCGATTGCGATGGTGTGCCAGATGTCGCGCAAATCCTGCGAGGCGCGCGCGGAGTAAGCCTGTATTTAGCCACCGGCGCGGCGTTCTGCATTCAGGCCCCGAATGAACTCGACGGGTTCGACTTCGACTGGGTTGCCGCTGGCCATGCCGTCGGCGTAGGCCCGTTTCAACTGATCCAGTTCCAGGGCACGCAATTGCTCGCGCTGCTCCCAAAGGCGCAAGGCTTCGCGGACGATTTCACTGTTCGAGGCGTATCCTCCGCCCTCGACGGCGCTCTGCAGGCGGGCGACCTGCTGCGGCGTAAGCGATATGGTCAGGGTGCGCATAGGTTCAGCTTTCATACCGACTATATATAGCGCACCTCACAAGGACTAACAATGTTTACTAGTCTTCGTCTCGATTCTGCCTGGCGCTAAAAGGATAGCAGAGATTGCCTTATCGCAGCGCCGCCGCGATATTGCCGCCGTCGACCGTCGTCACATCGGCGGTCGTCCGGTCGGCCAGGGCATGGTGCAGGAAGGCCTGCGCCACGTCCTGCGCGGTCACTTCCTGGCCGAGCAGATTGCCGGACATGTATTCCTTCTCCGACACGCCGCGCGCGCCCGAGCGGCTGGCGATCATGGCGTCGGTCAAAAGGCCGGAGCGGATCCGGTCGGCGTTGACGGCGTTGGAGCGGATGCCATGGGCGCCGTAGTCGAGCGCGTATTGCCTTGACAGGAACAGCGTCGCCGCTTTCGGCACGCCATAGGCGCCGAACTTCGGACCCGGGTTGACCGCCTGCTTGGAGGTGTTGAACAACAGCGCCCCTCCGGTGCCCTGTTCCAGCATGATCCGCACGGCGTTCTGCGCTGCCGACTGGTGGGCGAAGAAATTGAGCTCGAAGCTCTTGCGCAGCAGCGTATCGTCGAGCTCGCCGATGCGGCCTTCCCAGGCAGCGCCCGCATTGGACACCAATATGTCGACGCCGCCGAAGACGGCGACCGCCTTGTCGAAGGCGGCACGCATCTGGTCCGGGTCGGTGATGTCGGCGCCGACGCCAATCGAATTGTTGCCGGCTTTCCTGGCGGCATCGGCGGCCTTTTCGGCGTCGAGATCGACGACGACGGCATGAGCGCCATTGTCGGCGAACAGTTTTGCGGTCGCCGCACCAATCGCACCGGCGCCGCCGGTGATCAGCACCACCTGGCCGGTCAGCGGCTTCGGCTTGTTGGAGGCGAGCTTGGCCTGTTCCAGCGACCAGTATTCGAGCGGGAACAGGTCGGCCTTGGATAGCGGGTGGAAACGCCCGACGGCCTCGGCGCCGCGCACGGCCTCGATCCACATCTCGCCAACGTCCGAGGCGATCCTGGCATCCTTCAGCGTGCGGCCATGGCCGAACATGCCGAGCCCCGGCACCAGCGTCAGCCGGGGCATCGGATCGAGCATGGTGCGCTTGACGTCGTCGAGCGCGTCATTGGTCTCGAAATAGGCGCGGTAATCCTTGGCGAAAGCGTCGACATGGTTCTGGATTACGGCCTTGTAGTCGCCGATCTTGTCGGCATCGGGCGCCGGCACGGCCAGCGGCCCGGTCTTGATGCGGATCGACAGATCCGGCGTCGACACGCCGCGTCCTGCATAGTCGGCGATCTCTGCAGAATTGATGAAATCGACAATCGCGTCCGAGGTGCGGAAGTCAGAGATCATGCGGTCGAAGCGGCCTTCGCCGCGTGGCGCCGCTACAGCGCCGCGCAGCATGGGGGCGATCGCCGCCGGTGACGCTAGCCTTGCCGGCAGCGCTATCTTCGCAGTCTTCGGTTTGGCATGCTCGGCCACATAATCCTCGGCGACGTTCACATAGTGGATCATCCGGTCATAGGCCTGCCTGGCATCGTCGCCGAAAGTGAAGATGCCGTGCTTGTCGAGGATCAGGCCTTCCACCGTCGGGTCGGCGTCGAAGACATCGGCCGCCGCCTTGGCGAGATCGAAGCCCGGCATGATGTAGGGCACATAGCCCATTTTTGCTCCGAACACCTTTGCCACCAGCGGCTTGCTGTCTTCCTGGTCGACGATGGCCAGGATGGCGGTCGAGTGGGTGTGGTCGACGAACTTGTGCGGCAGGAAGGCATGCAGCAGGGTCTCGACCGAAGGGTTGGGCGAGGCGGGGTCGATCAGGTTGGCCCGCTGCAATGCGACCATGTTCTCGTCGGAAAGCCTGTCCAGCTTGCGCGCCTTGAGCAGGGCGCCCATCTTGACCGCCGGCAGGCCCTGCGGCTCGATGACCGCCATGTCCCAGCCGCTGCCCTTGACGCACAGCACGTCCCATTCGTCGCCGACGAGATCGGTTGCCTTGATCTTGCAGGAGGTGTTGCCGCCGCCATGCAGGACCAGTTGCGGCACGCCGCCCAGAAGCCGCGTCGTGTAGACACGCAACGCCAGATCGCGGCCGACGCCCTTCTTCGCATAGTCGGCAACGAGTTGTTCGGCCGTGTCGTCGTTCCACAGATTCTTCATGTTCGCTTCGTCCAGTTGCTGTCTTTGATGGTGAACAGGAATGCCGCGACGCCTTGATGACAAATGCGTCGGCAAAGGATTGGTTTTCAGGACGCCTTTTCTGCTGACGTTCCGGCATGATCGAGCAGCCGCTGCGCCATATGCGCGCCGACCACCAGATGCGTGCAGAGGCCGCCGGCGATCGCGGCGAGCAGCGGCTCGAACTTGCTGTCTTCCTGCACGACCATCAGCCGCTTACCGATGACGCGCAGTGAAGCAAGCCCCGCCGAGATGACCCGCCGGTTGTAGCTGCAGTCGAGCAACTCGCCACGGGCATCGATGATCTGCCCGGCAATGACACCCGCGGCACCTTCCCTGCGCAGCGCCGCCATCTCGGCTGCCGTCAGCGCGCCGCACTTCACCAGATGGCTGTCGGCATCGACCGCGCCGATGGAGTAGAGCGCAAGATCGCAGTCGCTGATCCCGGCAAGCTGGTCGCGGATCACAGGTTCGGCGCGCAGGCCATGCGCCAGTTCCTCGGTCGACAGCACCAGGGGCGCGTAGAAGTTGAGGCCCTTGGCATTGAGCCGGCGCGCGATTTCCATAGTGCATTGATCGGGCCGGTAGGAATAGGGTGCGCCGAGATTGCCGCAGAGCTGCACCACGGTGACGTCCTGCAGGTCGGCATAGGACATGATGTCGGCGATGGTGTAGATGGTGCGGCCCCAGGCGACGCCGATGCGGTCGCCTTTCCCGACGAGTTCCAGGAAAACGCTTGCCGCCAGCACCGCGATATCGGTCGAGGGGTCGGCGAGATAGGCGTTCTCAGGCGCGATCCAGACGGCGTCGAGCTTCAGGGCGTCTTCCAGCCTACGCGCCATGACGTCGTCCGTGAAGAGCTGCGTCGAGGTCGAGATGTTGACGATGCCTGTCTCGCGCGCCTTGCGCAGATACATAGCGACGGAGGCGCGCGAAATGTTGAGTTGATTGGCCACTTCGTCCTGGCGAAGCCCATGGGCATAGTAAAGCCAGGCCGCCTTGTGGATGAGCTGTTCTGCCGGTCGGATCGCCATGCCGCCTCCTTGGCTGACATTAGTCACGGCTCTCGACAAAAGTCAAATTTGGAATAGACGGGAAGAGATCTCCTGCCGGCGCGGCACAATCGAAATCCCCATTCTAGCAAGTCGGTGCAGGATAGCATTCTCAGCCCTTCAGGGGGATAGCGTGACGACGAGCGTAAGGTTAGAAAGCTCGAAAAGACTTTGGGGAGAATGGGATGGCCAATCCCTACGAACAGGATCTCGACAGGAACGCGGCCAATCACCAGCCGCTGACGCCGCTCACCTATCTGGAGCGCGCTGCAAGAACCTATCCCGACCATGTCGCCGTCATCCATGGCAGCCAGCGCATCAGCTACCGCGATTTCTGGCGCCGTTCGTTGAAGCTCGCCTCGGCCCTGCACAAGCATGGCATCGGCAAGGGCGACACGGTGACGGTCATGCTGTCGAACACGCCGCCGATGCTGGAAGCGCATTTCGGCGTGCCGATGACCAAGGCGGTGCTGCACTCGCTCAACACGCGTCTCGACGCCGCCGTCATTGCCTTCCAACTCGACCATGCCGAGACCAAGGTGCTGATCGTCGATCGCGAGTTTTCCGGCGTGGTGCGGGAAGCGCTCGGTCTGGCCGTGGTCAAACCGCTGGTCATCGACTACGACGATCCCGAATACGCCACCGACGCGCCCTATCCGAAAGGCGAGAGGGTCGGCACGGTGGACTATGAGGCCTTTGTCGCCAATGGCGACGAGGCGTTCGCCTGGTCGATGCCGGACGACGAATGGGACGCCATCTCGCTCAATTATACTTCGGGCACGACAGGCAATCCCAAGGGCGTCGTCTACCATCACCGAGGTGCTGCGCTGATGGCCTACACCAACACCATCCATGCCGGCATGGCCAAGCACGCGGTCTATCTCTGGACCTTGCCGATGTTCCACTGCAATGGCTGGTGTTTTCCCTGGACGCTCGCCGTCCAGGCCGGCACGCATGTCTGCCTGCGCTGGGTGCGACCGAAGCCCATCTATGACGCTATCGCCGATTATGGCGTCACCCATCTGTGCGGGGCGCCGGTGGTCATGTCGGTGCTGATCAACGCCAAGGACGAGGACAAGCGCGCATTTGCGCAAACCGTCACCTTCAACACGGCGGCCGCCCCGCCGCCCGAAGCCGTGCTGTCGGGCATGGCCGATGCCGGCTTTGCCGTCACCCACCTCTACGGCCTGACAGAGACCTATGGGCCCGCTGTCGTCAACGAATGGCATAATGGCTGGGACGCACTCGACAAAGGGGCGAGGGCGGGCAAGAAGGCACGGCAGGGCGTGCGCTATGCCGCACTCGAAGGCCTGACGGTAATGGACCCCGAGACCATGGCCGAGACGCCCGCCGACGGCGAGACCATCGGCGAGGTGATGTTTCGTGGCAACATCGTCATGAAGGGCTACCTGAAGAACCGCAGGGCGACTGACGAGGCTTTCGGCGGCGGCTGGTTCCACTCTGGCGATCTCGGCGTCATGCACCCGGATGGCTATATCCAGCTCAAGGACCGCTCCAAGGACATCATCATCTCCGGTGGCGAGAACATTTCCTCGATCGAGGTCGAGGAAGCGCTCTACAAGCATCCCGCCGTCGCCTCCTGCGGCGTCGTGGCGCGCCATGACGACAAATGGGGCGAGGTGCCTGTCGCCTATGTGGAACTGAAGCCGGGCAAGGAGGCGAGCGAGGCCGAGATCATCGAGCACTGCCGGACGCTGCTCGCCCGCTTCAAAGTGCCGAAAGCGGTGATCTTTGCCGAGATACCGAAGACCTCGACCGGCAAGATCCAGAAGTTCCGGCTGCGGGAAATGGCCAAGGTCGCCTGAAGCCCCCGGGGATTTTCGAGAGAATATTTTCAATGGTCCGCATCCTGAGGGCGCCTTGTGACGTCTACTGGATGTCACCAATTGTCACCTATCGTACGCGTACACCGAATCCGCGTTGACACCTCGCTCATTTAGATTTACGAGTGATGAAAATCGAAATTCGTCACTCGTTATTTGACAGAGAGCTATGTCCGAAGCCGCCAACATCGTCGCCGACGTCGCCCGACAGGAAAATGTAACGCGCATACTCGATTGCGCCGAGCGCCTGTTCCGGCACTATGGCTACGGCAAGACCAATGTCGCCGACATCGCCCGCGAACTCGGCATGTCACCGGCCAACATCTATCGTTTCTTTGCCTCCAAGGTCGAGATCCACCAGGCCGTATGTGGCCGGATGCTCGGCGCCAGCTACAAGATGGCTTACGAGATCATGCACCTGCCGATCAGCGCCGAGGAGCGGCTGCGTCGTTATGTGCATGCACAATACAAGCTGACGATGGAGGTCATGCTCGACGACCAGAAGGTCCACGAGATGGTCATCGTCGCGCTCGAGCGGGACTGGGGCGTCATCGACAAGCATGTCGACAGCATTCACGATCTTTTCGCCGAGGTGATCGGCGAGGGCATCGAGGCCGGCGAGTTCAGGAAGCAGGACCCGGTGACCGCATCGCGCTGCTTCGGTGCCGCCACCGTCATCCTGTGCCATCCGCAGATGGTGGCGCAGTGCCTCGCCAAGACCAATCGGGCAATGCCCGACGACCTCATCGATTACGCCATCAGAGCCTTGAAATAGCCGTCGCCAGCCGGTGCCGGTGTCGACAGTCCGTCTTCCAGTCGGGAGTACCGAAATGTTTTTGCCCAGTTCCATCCTTCGCAAGCTGCCAGCTGCCGGCCTGATCGTCGCATCGCTTGGGCTTGCCGGCTGCTCGCAGGAAAAAGCCGAGGTGAAGGACATCATCCGTCCGGTGAAGGTCGTCGAGATCGCCCAGGCGCATGACACCCGTACGCTGTCCTATTCCGGATCGGTGCGCGCCCGCACCGAGAGCACGCTGGGTTTCCGGGTCAATGGCAAGATCACCGAGCGTCTCGTCGACATCGGCCAGCACGTGGCGCCTGGCGACGTGCTCGCCCGCATCGATCCCTCCGACTATGACCTGTCGGTCAAGAGCGCGCAGGCGGCACTCGATGCCTCTGAACGGCAGGTCGAGACGGTCGAACTCGCCCGTAAGCGCGCCGAACAGCTTTTCGCCAAGAACTTCGCGCCGAAATCGCAGCTCGAACAGGCGACACTGACCTATGACCAGGCAATCGCCACGCGCGACTCCGCCCGCTCTACGCTTGCCCAGGCCAGGAACCAGGTCGGCTATACCGACCTCAAGGCCGACAGGGACGGCATCGTCACGGCGGTAAACGCCGATGTCGGCCAGGTGGTCGGCTCGGGCACGCCCGTGGTCACCGTCGCGGTCGACGGTGAAAAGGAAGTGCTGATCGCGGTTCCGGAAATGGAGATCGCCGAGTTCAAGCCGGGCAAGGACGTCAAGGCGGGCTTCTGGTCGGACGATGGGCTGAAGCTTGACGGCAAGGTCCGTGAGGTCGCCGGCAGCGCCGATCCGCAGTCGCGCACCTTTGCCGTCCGCGTCAGCCTGCCCAACGACCCGCGCGTGCTGCTCGGCATGACCGCCAATATCGAGGCGTCGGCGGCCAACGAAAAGCAACTCGTGTCCATCCCGCTCAGTGCACTCGCCGAGAAAGACAGCCAGTCGATCGTCTGGACGGTCGATCGTGGCGCCGACACCGTGCATGCCCGTTCGGTCAAGGTCGCCGAGTTCGCCCCCGACGGCGTGCGTGTCGCGGAGGGATTGAAACCGGGCGACGTCGTGGTCGCCGCCGGTACGCAGTTCATGACCGAGAACCTGAAGGTGAAACTCCCCGGCGGCACCGCACAGCAGTCCGCCTCGGCCGAGGGCGACGAAGCCAGCCAGTTGCGCTGACGACAGACAGGTCGGCCGCGCGTTCCCGCGGCCGCAGGTTTCCGGGCGGCGTGCCCGAAGGTCGAGACGTCAAGGCCGATGTACCCCCGCATCGACCCTCGCGTCCCACCGCGATGAGTGTCTCTCCGCTTGAAGAGCAACGCCGCCCGGAAGCCAGTATCGAACGCAGATGATTTCGTTCCGCGCGCGCTTCCTCGAAGCCCCTTTTTCGAAGCACCAAGCGCCGGCAACCAAGCAAAGTGGACCACTTCCGATGACGACCCCCACTGAAGAAAAGCGTGCCTTCAACCTGTCCCGTTGGGCCATCGGCCATCCCTCCATAGCGCGCTTCCTGTTCGGGCTGATCATCATAGCCGGCGCGCTCGGCTTGATGCGCATGGGCCAGAAGGAGGATCCCGACTTCACCTTCCGCGTCATGGTCGTGCAGGCGATCTGGCCGGGCTCCTCAATCCAGGAGATGGAGGACCAGGTCGTCAACAAGATCGAGCGCAAATTGCAGGAGACGCCGCATCTCGATTTCGTGCGTTCCTTCACCCGCGCCGGCAGCGCCATCATTACCGTCCAGATCAAGGGCGACACCAACGCCGCCGAAGTGACGGATGCTTTCTATCAGGTGCGCAAGAAAGTCGGCGATATCCAGGGCGACCTGCCGCAAGGCCTGCTCGGCCCGTATTTCAACGACGAGTTCGGCGACACGTTTATCACCCTGCATTCGATCAGCGGCGACGGCTTCTCCTTTCCCGAATTGAAGAAGTTCGCCATCCAGGCGCGCGATATGCTTTTGACGACGCCCGGCGTCGAAAAGGCCGTCATCATCGGCGACCAGCCGGAAAAGCTCTATATCGATGTCTCGTCCAAGGCGCTGGCCGAACGCGGCCTGACGCTGACCGACCTGCAGAACGCGATCAAGGGCCAGAACAACGTCGACCCCGCGGGTTCCGTCGACACCGGCGTCAATTCGGTGCGCATCTCGGTCGAAGGCGACGTCGCCAAGGCGGCCGACATCCGCGAACTGCGCCTGCGCGCCGGCGGCCAGGTTACCCGGCTGGGCGACATCGCCACCGTCACTTCGGGCCTGGAGGACCCCTTCCAGCGCAAATACCGCTTCAATGGCCACGACAGCGTGCAGCTTGGCGTGGTCATGGCCAAGGGTTTTAAAGTCACCGATGTCGGCAAGGATGTCGAGGCGACCTACAAGCGCTTCGAGGAGGCGCTGCCCTATGGCGTTTCGGTCGACCAGATTTCCGACCAGCCGGGCGTCGTCACGGATGCCGTCAGCGAATTCATGCATGCGCTTGGCGAAGCGCTGCTGATCGTGCTCGTCGTCTCGTTCCTGTCGATCGGCTGGCGCTCGGGGCTGGTCATCGCCATCGCCATACCGCTGGTGCTCGCCGCCACCTTCGCCATCATGTACGAGATCGGCATCGACCTGCAGCGCATTTCGCTGGGCGCGCTGATCATCGCGCTCGGCCTGCTTGTCGATGATGCCATGATCGTCGTCGAGATGATGGAGCGCAAGCTCGAAGAGGGGCTGGTCAAGATCGAGGCGGCGAGCTTCGCCTATTCCTCGACCGCCTTCCCGATGTTGACCGGCACACTGATCACCACCGCCGGCTTCATACCGGTCGGGTTCGCTGCTTCGACGGCTGGCGAATATGTGCGCACCTTGTTCTATGTCGTGGGCATCGCGCTGATCGTGTCGTGGTTCGTGGCGGTCTATTTCACGCCCTGGCTCGGCTATATGATCCTCAAGCAGCGCAAGCATGCCGGCAGCCATCACGACGCCTTCGACACAGGCTTCTACCGTCGGCTGCGTGCCACGGTGGGCTGGGCCGTGCGCCATCGCATCATCGTTTTGGTGATGACGCTGGCGACTTTCGGCACTAGCCTTTGGGCGTTCCAGTTCATCCCGCAGAATTTCTTCCCGCAATCGTCACGGCCCGAAATTCTTGTCGACCTCTGGCTGCCGGAAGGCACCAGCATCAAGGAGGTCGAGGCGCAGGCCAAGGCCCTGGAAGCCAAGGTGATGGACGACAAGGACAAGCGTTTCATCGCCACTTATATCGGCGAGGGCGCCCCGCGCTTCTTCCTGCCGCTCGACCAGCAACTGCGCAACCCGAACTTCGCCCAGATGCTGGTCATGGCCAATGACGAGCCGGCGCGCGAGCGGCTGATCGTCAAGCTGCGCACGGTTCTGGCTCAGGACTTCCCGTCGATCCGTGCCAAGGTCGACCGCCTGTTCCTCGGACCGCCGACCGGGTGGCCCGTGCAGATGCGCGTCATGGGTCCGGACCGCCAGGAGGTGCGCCGCATCGCCGACCAGGTGAAGGCGAAGTTCCGGCAGGATCCCCTGCTCGGCGCCGTCCATGACGACTGGCTGGAGCCCGTTCCGGCGATGAAGCTGGTTATCGATCAGGATCGTGCCCGTGCGCTCGGCGTCACCTCGCAGCGCATCCGCCAGATGCTGCAGGCGACGATGTCCGGCGCGCCGCTTGACGATTTCCGCGACGGCGAGGAGACGGTGTCGATCGTCGCCCGCGAGCCGGATGCCAGCCGTAGCCTGCTGTCGTCGGTCGACTCGGTCTATATCCCGACCGATTTCGGCGGCTTCGTGCCGCTGTCGCAGGTGGCCAAGGTGGTGCCTGTGCTGGAGCAAGGCATCGAATGGCGGCGCGACCGCCTGCCGACGATCAGCGTGCGCGCCACATTGCCAGACGGCGTGCAGTCCAACGACGTCGTCACCAAGATGTACAAGGACATGCAGGGCCTGCGTGACGGCCTGGCGCCCGGTTACAAGATCGAGATCCAGGGCGGTGCGGAGGATTCAGCCGAAAGCCAGGCTTCGATCGCCGCCAAGGCGCCGATCATGCTGGCCATCATCGTCGTGCTCCTGATGATCCAGCTGCAGAACTTCGGCAAGGCGATGCTGGTGCTGGCCACCGGCCCGCTCGGCATCATCGGCGCGGCCGCGGCTCTGCTGATCAGCGGTGCACCGTTCGGCTTCGTCGCCATCCTCGGTGTCATCGCCCTGCTCGGCATCATCATGCGCAACTCGATCATCCTGGTCGACCAGATCGACCAGGACATTGCCAAGGGCATGGACCGTTCCGAAGCGATCGTCGGCTCGGCCGTGCGCCGCTTCAGGCCGATCGTGCTGACGGCGATGACGGCGGTGCTGGCACTGATCCCGATCTCGCGCGGCGTGTTCTGGGGACCGCTCGCCTATGCCATGATGGGCGGCATTCTGGTCGCCACCGTGCTCACCATCCTGGTGCTGCCGGCGGGCTATGCGCTCTTCTTCGGCCGCGAGCCGAAGAAGGCGAAGACCGACCAGCAGGCGCCGGAGCCAGGGGAGATCGAAGGCATCGAACGGCCGCAACTGCCGTTGGCGGCGGAATAAAAAACCGGCCGGTCGATTTGCGACCGGCCGGTTTTCCTTGATGCAATGATTTAGGCCGCGGTCAGACCATCAGATGACGAACACCCAATTCGCGATGAGCATGACCGCCACGCCGGCGACCAGTGTCAGATAGGGCAGCATGCCCGCCTTCTTGACCGAAAGGTCGGCTCCCGCCATGCCGAGATCGGCCAGCATGTGGTCGGGGAATTTGCCCTTGTCCTGGATGTAGTGGCGGAAGCAGAACACCGGGATGATCAGCGCCGCCGTGATCAGTCCGGCCCACAGCGCCATCGGGTTCCACACTTTGGCGCCTGCGCCCATGAAGATCGCGTTGACGTAGGCGAAGATCGCCCCGATCCCCAAGAGCCAGCTCGGTGCTTTCCACGGCCGTGCGATATGGCCGTTGTCGATGCGGTGGATCCAGCCGGCATTGAGGTTGAGGAAATTGAAGATAATGTAGCCGCAGTTCGACACGGCGAGGATGAAGAAGAAGCTCGTCGCGTCGGCCGAGGCGATCGCCAGCACGACCAGATTGAAGCAGAGATCGGTCCACATGGCCCGCGTCGGCGCGCCGTGCTCGTTGACGTGGCTGAGATAACGGGGCAGCCAGCCGTCGACCGAGCCCTGGTAGAGCGTGCGCGACGAGCCGGCCATCGCCGTCATGATGCACAGCACCAGCGCCAGGATCATCAGCATCACCAGCAGGCTGTGGATAAGCCTGCCGCCGCCGACCATGCCGGCCAGCGCATCGGCCACGCCGGAGCCGTCGACGATCGGTGTTGCCAGCATGCCGTTCAAGCCCAGCACGCCCTGGAAGGTGAAGGGCACCAGGATGAACAAAAGCATGCAGAGCAGGCCGGAATAGAAGATGGCCTTGAACGTATCGGTACCCGGGTTCTTGAACTCCGACGTGTAGCAGACGGCGGTTTCGAACCCGTAGGTCGACCATGCGGCGATGAACATGCCGCCGAGCGCCAATGTCCAGCCGGCGATGTTCCAGGAGCCGGGCTCAGGTGCATAGGCGGCGGCGAGCGGCACCAGCGGCGAAAAGTTCGACCAGTCGATCTGGCCGGTGAAGATCGGCACCACGCCGACGATCAGCATCGGGATAATGACCAGCAGTCCGATATATTTCTGCACGCTGGCAGTGCCCAGGATGCCGCGATGCTGGATCGAGAAGATGATCAGCATCAGCACGGCGCCGATGAAGAAGGTGGCATTGAGCGTGAAGGACACCGGGCCTAGCGTGTGGCTCCACAGAGTCCAGTTGCGGATCGCCGGCGTCGCGGCGGCGGTCACCGCGGTGATGGCGTCGGCAGGTGCCGTTCCGGCGTGCGCGGCGATGTAGGCGACGACATCGGGCGAGGCCTCGGTGAACAGCGGCACCGGCGCCAGCGCATTGAGGATATAGGCGGCGGCGATCGAGCAGCCGAGCGACAGCACCGGCGACCAGGCGAACCAGTTGCACCACACCGACAACGGCGCGATGAACTTGGAGTAGCGCAGCCAGGCGGTGGCGCCGTAGATCGAGGCACCGCCGGACTTGTTCGGGAACAGGCCGGCGATCTCGGCATAGGTGAAGGATTGCAGGAAGCCCATGATCATGGACACCGTCCAGATCAGGAACGCCAGCTTTCCCGTCGTGCCGGCAATGCCGCCGATCGAGAACAGGACCAGCGCCGGAACGCCACTCGCCACCCAGAAGGCGCCGCGCCAGTCGATATGCCTGAGCAGCTTGCTTTCGGCAGGCTGGTCCAGGACCGTACTTATTGTGCTCATGTGGATGAGTTCCCCTTTTTCGATGTTCCCCGCCAGTGGTGTCTCGGCTACGCGAAACTTACTCCCCGGCAAATGATCGTTCCGGCCGCAGTGTTTCCACTCAGTCGTATTTTTTTCTTAGGAGTGAAGATTGATCCGGCGCGGCGTCACGTCAAGCGATTTGTGAAACCATGCACATCACGCTTGCGCGCGCGGACATCAAAGCGTCCGGCGGTGCGGCCGGCGGGCGCTTTGCGAGTCCCAAAAGGGCAGGTCAGGAACGTGGTTTGGTCTTTTGCGGATCGTAGTGGGCAAAGGCCACGACCCGAGCCGGCAGCCGCTTGGCGTGGCCGTCGAGCTTGCCGATCTCGACCTCCGTGCCGACAGCGGCATGAGCGACGTCGAGCCGCGCCAGCGCGATGTTCTTGCTCAGCACCGGCGAGCGCATGCCCGACGTGACGACGCCGATCTGGGCGCGCCCGACATGGACGCAGTCGCCGTGGCCGACGGCGACATTGCTGTCGATGTCGAGGCCGACCAGCTTTGTCTGCGGATGATCCTTGCGCCGGATCAGCGCCTCGCGGCCGATGAAATCGTCGGTCTTGCTCTTCAGCGGCACGGTGAAGCCGATGCCGGCCTCGAACGGATCGGTCTGGTCGGAAAATTCGTAACCGGCGAAGATCAGTCCGGCCTCGATGCGCACCATGTCGAGCGCCTGCAGGCCCATCGGCTTCAGCCCATGCGGCTGGCCGGCCTCCCAGATTGCGTCGAAGACCTTTTGCGCGTCGCGCGGATGGCACCAGATCTCGTAGCCGAGTTCGCCGGTATAGCCGGTGCGCGAGACGACGATGGGAATGCCGTTGCCGCCGCCGATCCTGGCGACGGCGAAGCGGAACCATTCGAGTTCCTCGATCGATGGCTGCAGCGGCGAGGTCCAGATCACCTCCTTCAGGATGGCGCGGCTCTTTGGCCCTTGCACGGCGATGTTGTGCATCTGGTCGGTGGACGAGCGCACCAGCACGTTGAGGCCGAGTTTTGTCGCCGTCTCGCGCAGCCATTCGCCGGACAGATCGTCGCCGCCAACCCAGCGGAAATTGTCCTTGCCGAGCCGCAGAAGCGTGCCGTCGTCGATCATGCCGCCATGCTCGTAGCATATGGCGGAGTAGACGACCTGGCCGACGCCGAGTTTCTTGACGTCACGCGTCAGCGTATATTGCAGCAGGGCTTCGGCATCCGGGCCGGTCACTTCGAACTTGCGCAGCGGCGACAGGTCCATGATCACGGCATCCTGTCGGCAGGCCCAGTATTCGGCGATGGCGCCTTCCCTGGCGAACGAATTGGCCAGCCAATAGCCCCTGTACTCGACGAAGTCGCGTGTGTGGTTGGCAAAGCTCGAATGGAAAGCTGTCTCGCGGGTCATTTTCGGTTCCGAATCGGGCGTCATGCGTCTGGCGATCGCTCGCGAGAATTTGTGCTGGCCGGAATAGGTCCGCACGTGGATGTCGGTCAGGTCCCAGCCATTGGCCGGCGTCGTGTCGTCGGGGCAGGCGGAGGAGACGCAGACGATGTCGGTCAGCGCTCTGAGCAGAACATAGTCGCCGGCCCGCGACCATGGCTCGTCCGACACCATGACGCCATGGGCGTCGATCGCCGTGTTGAAGAAGAAGTTGATCGCCATCCAGCCGGCGCGGGGATTGACGCCCTTGCCGTCCAGCGCGCGATTAAAGTTCTCCGAGCAGTTGGTGTGGCCGGGATAGCCGATGTCGTCATAATATTTCGCCGCGCAGGCGAGCGCGAAGGCATCGTGCCGGCCGCATGTGTCCTGCACCACCTCAACCAGCGGTTCCATGTCCTGGTCGTAATATTTCGAGTGCAGGCCAGGCATCGGATAGCTCGCGCCCATCAGCGTGCGCGTGGTCGTGACGTCGAGCGGATGGTCGAGCCCCTTGTCCAGCTTGCGGGCCGAGAAACACTGGAAGTCGGTGCACTGGCGCCCGTCGACATCGATGATCTGCAGATAGTCGCCCGCCTTGACGAAATACGATTCCGCCGTCGCCGAATGGACGCGCAAATCGAGCACCGGATCGGCCAATGGATCGGCAAGCCGGGATTTCGTTTTCAGGCGGATCGTGTTGCGCCGCACGACGACGCTGAGCGGCGTCGCTGTGTCGTGCCCGTCGACCAGCATCGGACCGCCGGGTGCGGCGATCAGCATCGCGCCGTCGCGCGCGACGGTGAATGCCTGCTCGGTACCGGCTGGTGTCATGCCGCCAAACACGCGCACCGCCTCGGCCTGCCCAAGCTGAACCTGGCGGCGTTCGAGGCCGCGGCGCACCGCCGAAAGACTGTCGTCGCCCTCGGTGAGCAGCGCCTTGATGCCGGCGGCATTGCTGTTGGATTTTTCACTGAGAATGCCGGGATCGCTGGCGCCTGACCTGTCCCAAGCCAGCAGCTCGCAGGCCTGGCCTCCCTCGACGTTGCGAACCGTGATCGTATCGCCGGCCTCGACCTCGATCAGCACCGCGCCATTCCCCTGTACGGTATAGCGCTCCATGCCGGCCGGCAGCGCGATCTGGCCAGGCCGCAGGATCAGGCTTGGCCTGGGCGGTCCGGCTGTCACGGTGGGGTAGGGCGACTGGCTCATCTCAGCCTTGCGGTTCGAGAAACAAGTTTGCCTGTGTGTGAAATTATTTTAGCAGCAAGAATAGCAGCGGAGCGGAGTTTGGCAAGGCGGGGAAGAAGCGCAGTGCTACGCCAAGTCCTCCGAATGCCCGATCTCGACACCATACTCGGCAGCCGAGTCCAGCATCGTGTGCCACAGGCTTTCGGCGAAGGTCGAAAACACCAGAACGGTGAAAACAGCCTGTCCGTCCGGCGCATCATTGCCACGCCACAGCGTGACGCTGGTGTGATCCATCGAGGTGGTTGCCGCGGCTCCGACCGGGAACGTCGCCGGATACAGATCGATCGACGACAGTTTGGCGAGCAGGGCGCGCGCCTTGTTGCCGGAAATGCTGATCAACACCCGCGCATGTGACTGGTCCGAGAGCGAAGCCGAGGTCGCGAAAACCGGGGCCAGCGACTCCACCGTGTGTCTGCCTTTCGACAGCACGAAGAACTGATCCGGTCCCGACCAGATGAGCGTGGCTTCGGCTGCTGCGGCCGTCTTCGGTGTTTCCGGCGCCGTCACGCCGAAATGCGCGTTCGCGGCGCTCGCCATCTCGGCCGTCTTGCCGCGCCGCGCCATCACCTGGACAAGGTCGAAATTGCGGATCTCGCTCAGGGTCACGCCGGCGTCGCCTCGCGCGCCGTGTGGACCGGCGACGAGTGCGCGGTGGAGAGGGCTGCGGGTTTCCCAGGAAAACTCAGCCACGCTGGCGCCCTCCATCCGGGTCATAGAAGACAGGGTTGCACAGTTCCAAATCGTAATCCTCGCCGCGTAGCGGATCGTGCGCATGCACGATCTCGCCGAACCGCTCGCGGCCGCGCTCGACAAGTGCAAGCCCGATCCATTGGTCTGATGTCGGCGAAAAGCAGACCGAGGTGACGTAGCCCTGGTCGTTGTCGGGCCCGGGTGTCTGCCCCTTCGGAATGATGTGCGCGCCGGAACGCAGGCGCCGGGCCTTGTCGGTCGGCTTGATGCCGACGACGACCTGCCGATCAGCTGCGATCAGCGCCTCGCGTCCGGCCATGACGCGGCCGATGAAATCCTTCTTGGTCGACATCATTTTGCCGAGGCCGAGATCGGCCGCGGTGGTCGTGCCGCTGAGTTCCGGACCCGCGACGTGACCCTTTTCGATGCGCATGACGCCGAGTGCCTCGGTGCCGTAAGGCGTCACGCCGAACGGCTTGCCCGCAATCATCAAATTGCGCGCCATCGCCTCGCCGTAGCGCGCCGGCACCGAAATCTCGAACGCCATTTCGCCCGAGAAAGAAATGCGGAACAACCGCGCCCTGACGCCGCCGCGCAACGCGACTTCGCGCGCGCCCATGAAGGGGAACCCTTCGTTGGAAAGGTCTTCCGAAGGATCGACGATCTCTTTCAACAGGTCGCGGGTTTTGGGCCCGGCAATCGAAAATTGCGCCCACTGGTCGGAGACCGAGGTTAACTGCACATCGAGTTCCGGAAACAGCACTTGCCGGCAGAATTCGAGATGCTGCATCACCAGCCCGGCCTTGGCCGTGGTGGTGGTGAGGAAATAGTGGTCCTCGGCCAGCCGCGACGTGGTGCCGTCATCATAGACGATGCCGTCCTCGCGCAGCATCAGCCCGTAGCGCGCTTTTCCCACCGCAAGAGTGGAGAAGGTGTTGATGTAGACACGGTCGAGGAAGGTGCCGGCGTCCGCGCCATGCACGTCGATCTTGCCCAGCGTCGAGACATCGCAGAAGCCGACGCCTGAGCGCACCGCCTTGACCTCGCGGGTCACCGATTCCAGCCAATCCTTCTCGCCGGCGCGCGGATACCATTGCGCGCGCTTCCACAGGCCGGTGTCGACGAAGATCGCGCCCTGTTCGGCGGCCCAGTGATGCGACGGCGTCAGCCGCGTGGCGTGAAAATTCTCGTCGCGATGATGGCCGGCGAAGGCGCCGATGGCGACCGGCACATAGGGAGGCCGGTAGATTGTCGTGCCGGTCTCGGGAATGGATTTGCCCGTGACCGCCGCCATGATGGCGAGGCCGGCGACGTTCGAGGTCTTGCCCTGGTCGGTCGCCATGCCGAGCGTGGTGTAGCGCTTCAGGTGCTCGACCGATTCGAACCCTTCGCGCTGCGCCAGCTCGATGTCCGATGCGGTGACATCATGCTGCTGGTCGACGAAAGCCTTGCCCTTGCCGGCAACGTGCCAAAGCGGCGCCAGTGAAAAGGCTTCGTCGTCGGCCACCGGCGTGGAGCCTGAGCCATTGCCGTGTCCGGCATCACGTGCCGCAGCCGCGCCCGCCGCAAATCCTTCGCGCAAGCAGGCGCCAAGCCCGAAGGCGCCGTTGGCGGCACCAGCCGCGACCATTCCCGGAGGCGCGCCGTCGGGCACGAAGGCGGCGATATCGTCGCGCCATTTCGGCCGGCCGCGATGATAGGAGGTGAGCCCGACCGCCGGGTTCCAGCCGCCGGAAACGGCAAGCCCGTCGGCTTCCACTTCGGCACGCGCGCCGCCGGTGAGTGAGACGGAAATCTTGCGCACGCCATTCTTGCCGCCATCGATGCCGCTGACGGAGCCATGCAGAACCGCAAAGCCGCCCTTGCTGGCAAGCGAGCGGTGCTCGGAAGAGATTTCGGCGCGCGCGTCGATCACGGCGGCGACCTGCAGTCCCGCCCCGAGCGCTGCCTCGACGGTGCGCCAGCCGTCCTCGTTGTTGGTGAACAGCGCGATGCGTCTGGCCGGTGCCGCGGCATAACGTGCGATATAGCTGCGCATGGCGGACGCCATCATCACGCCCGGCATGTCGTTGCCGGCAAAGACGATTGGCCGTTCGAGCGCGCCTGCCGCGACGACGCAGCGCTTGGCCACGATCCGCCATAGCCGCTGGCGCACCTGGTGCTCCGGCGGCGAGGGCAGATGGTCGCTGACACGCTCGATCGCGCCATAGGTGCCGCCATCATAGACGCCGAACAGCGTCGTGCGCGTCATGATGCGGACATCAGGCATGGCGGCAAGCTCACTGAGCGTGCGCGCGATCCATTCGTCGGCAGGCATGCCGTCGATCATGCCGCCATCGGCAAGCAGGCGCCCGCCGGGAACAAAGTCCTCTTCGCACAGGATGACGCGGGCGCCGCTGCGGCCTGCTGCGAGGGCGGCTGCGAGGCCCGTCGGGCCGGACCCGGCGATCAGCACGTCGCAATGCGCCCACGCCTTGTCGTAGTGATCCGGATCGGCAATGCCGGCTGCACGGCCGAGACCCGCGGCGCGGCGGATCGCCGGCTCATAGATCGCTTCCCAGAACTTCGCCGGCCACATGAAGGTCTTGTAGTAGAAGCCGGCGACGAAGATCGGCGCGAACAGCTGGTTGACCGACATCACGTCGAAGGCGAGCGACGGCCAGCGGTTCTGGCTGGCGGCGTCGAGCCCTTCATAGAGCTCCGCTGTCGTCGCCTTGGTGTTCGGCTCGCGCCGTGCACCGCTGCGCAGCTCCACCAGCGCGTTAGGTTCTTCCGATCCCGCGGTCAGGATGCCGCGCGGGCGATGGTACTTGAACGAGCGGCCAACCAGCTTGACGCCGTTGGCAACCAGTGCCGAGGCAAGCGTGTCGCCTTTGAAACCGGAGAAGCTCTTGCCGTCGAACCTGAAATTCAGCGGCGCCGAACGGTCGACGAGACCCCCGGATGTGAGACGATGGGGTTGAGAGGTCACGATGTCCAGCCTCTCGTCGATTCGATGTCATGGCGGAGGGCAGCACTGCCCCTCATCGCCCTGCCGGGCACTTCTCCCCGTATAGTGACGGGGAGAAGGGGGCTGGCCGCTAAGTTGGCTTCCTTCTTGCAGCGCTGGCGATAGGCGAAAGCGGGGACGGCAGCACCCCTCTCCCCGTCCCTATACGGGGAGAGGATGCCGGCAGGCAGGTGAGGGGCGGCGCCGAGTTGGCAGGAAATATTCATTTCGCAACCTGCCTCGCCCCGGCACCCGCTGCCGGTTCAACCGCCGAAATCTCGTGCGTCACCGTGTTGCGGGTGACCTTCAGCCAGGCCCGGCAGCCGCCGCCATGATACCAGTTCTCATCCATCACGCCGGCGATGTTGTCGCGCAGATAGACGTAATCGTAGACCTCATCTTCCGACGCTCCAGGTGCCGGCCGCGCCGGCTTGGCGTCGCCGAGATAGGTGAACTCGCCGAGCTCACGTTCACCACAGAAGGGACAGACAATACGCATGTTTTTCGACTGTCCTCAGTGCAGGTTCGGTTGGGCGCCCTGGCCCTTTTCGTCGATGACAGCACCAGACCGGAACCGGTCGAGCCGGAAGCGGGCGGCCTCGGCGTGCGATTCATCGCGAGCAAGCAGATGGGCGAAGACGAAGCCTGAGCCGGGTGTCGCCTTGAAGCCGCCATAGCACCAGCCGGCATTGAGGTAGAGCCCGTCGACCGGTGTCTTGTCGATGATCGGCGAGCCGTCCATCGACATATCCATGATGCCGCCCCATTGGCGCAGCAGCCGCACGCGGCCTATCATCGGCATCAGCGCCATGCCGCCTTCGCAGACATCTTCCATGACAGGCATGTTGCCGCGCTGGGCATAGGAATTGTAGCCGTCGATGTCGCCGCCGAAGACCAGCCCGCCCTTGTCGGACTGGCTGACATAGAAATGGCCGGCGCCAAACGTCATGACGCCGGGAATGAGCGGCTTGATCGCCTCCGAGACGAAGGCCTGCAGCACATGGCTTTCGATCGGCAGCCGCAGGCCAGCCATCGCCGCGACGCGCGATGAGGACCCGGCCACCGCCATGCCGACCTTGCCGGCGCCGATCCTGCCGCGCGAGGTCTCGACGCCAGTCACCTTGCCGTTGGCGTCCCTGACAAAGCCCGTGACTTCGCAATTCTGGACGATGTCGACGCCGAGTTCGCTGGCAGCGTGGGCGTAGCCCCAGGCCACCGCATCGTGCCGCGCCGTGCCGCCGCGCCGCTGCAGCAGCCCGCCCTGCACGGGAAAGCGCGCATTGTCGAAGTTCAGGAACGGGATCATCTTCTTGACCGCCGCCAGGTCGAGCAGTTCGGCATCGATGCCGTTGATGCGCATGGTGTTGCCGCGCCGTGCATAGGCGTCGCGCTGCGCATCGGAATGGTAGAGGTTGATGACGCCGCGCTGGCTGACCATCGCGTTGTAGTTGAGGTCCTGCTCCATCCGTTCCCAAAGCTTCATCGACAATTCGTAGAAGCCGGTATTGCCGGGCAGGCCGTAGTTGGAGCGGATAATGGTGGTGTTGCGGCCGGCATTGCCGGAGCCGATCCAGCCTTTTTCCAGCACCGCGACATTTTTGATGCCGAATTCGCTGGCCAGGAACCAGGCGGTGGCCAGCCCATGGCCGCCGCCGCCGATGATCACCACGTCGTAGCGATCCTTCGGCGCGGCGTCGCGCCAGGTGCGTTGCCAGTTTTTGTGGCCGGAAAGAGCGGCGCGGGCGAGCGAGAAGATCGAGTATTTCATACGTTCATTCCGAGGTCGCTCGCCCCACGCAGGAACTTTCTTGACGCATCGCCTTTGCCGAAAACCGTGTCACACTTTTCGGTCCGATGCTCTAGATGTCCAGCGTGTGGTCGCGCTCCCATTGCGTGAAATGCGAAGCATAGGAATTCCATTCCTGGTGCTTCAGCTTTAGATATGCCGACGAGAATTCCTCACCCAGCGCCGCCTTGAGCGATTTGTCCTTGTCGAACTCGCGCAACGCATCGAGCAGGTTGAGCGGCAGCTTGGGCGCGCCCTTCACCGTGTGGCCATGCTGGTACATGTCGATATCGTAGCGCTTGCCCGGATCGGCCTTCGAGCGGATGCCGTCGAGGCCGGCGGCGATGATGACCGCCTGCAGCAGATAAGGGTTGGCAGCGCCATCCGGGAGGCGCAATTCGAAGCGGCCGGGGCCGGGCACGCGCACCATGTGGGTGCGGTTGTTGCCGGTCCAGGTCACCGTGTTCGGCGCCCAGGTCGCGCCCGAAATGGTGCGCGGCGCGTTGATGCGCTTATAGGAATTGACCGTCGGGTTGGTGATCGCGGCGAGCGCCGAAGCGTGCTTCATGATGCCGCCAAGGAAGTTCTTGCCTTTGGCGGAAAGACCGAGCTCCATCGAATTGTCGGCGAAGACATTGGTCTTGCCCGATTTGTCCCAGACAGAGATGTGGGCATGGCAGCCATTGCCGGTCAGGCCCTGGAACGGTTTGGGCATGAAAGTGGCGCGCAGCCCATGCTTTTCCGCGATCGACTTGACCATGAACTTGAAGAAGGAATGCTTGTCCGCGGTCGGCAGCGCATCGTCGAACGCCCAGTTCATCTCGAATTGGCCGTTAGCGTCCTCGTGGTCGTTCTGGTAAGCGCCCCAGCCGAGCGCCAGCATGTGGTCGCAGATCTCGGCGATGACATCGTAACGGCGCATCACCGCTTGCTGGTCGTAGCAAGGCTTCGATGCCGTGTCGTATTCATCGGAGATCGTCTTGCCGTCCGGCGAGATCAGGAAGAACTCGGCCTCGACGCCGGTCTTGACGTGCATGCCGTCGGCGG
Organism: Mesorhizobium sp. ESP6-5; assembly: GCF_020164695.1. Taxonomy (NCBI): domain Bacteria; kingdom Pseudomonadati; phylum Pseudomonadota; class Alphaproteobacteria; order Hyphomicrobiales; family Phyllobacteriaceae; genus Mesorhizobium; species Mesorhizobium sp. ESP6-5. Next base: position 151,164 of record NZ_JAIUGR010000002.1, on the reverse strand, counting down.
CTGCCTCGGCGATCAGCCGCTTCAGTGTGTTGCGCGGCGCCTGGTCGACGTCCTTGTCGTCCATGATGCAGTTCGCGGCGACCCAGGCGACTTCCGGTTTCCATGGCAACTGAATGACCGAGTCTGGATCCGGCACCGCCAGCATGTCGGGATGCGCCGGCGTGAGGTCGAGCCAAGTGGCGAACCCGGCAAAGCCGGCACCGTCCTTCTGCATGTCGGCAATGGCTTGCGCCGGTACCAGCTTGGCACGCTGGCCACTGAACAGGTCAGTGTAGGAAATCATGAAATATTTGACGTTTTTCGCCCTTGCGAACTCTGCAAGATCAACTGTCACTGAAGTTCCCCATTTCTTATCGATTGTTGGCCCTAGAGCATATGGCCTTCGGCCCTTTGATCAGAAGCCGTTCTTCCCCGGTATCCAGTTGGTGCCGGCCAGCGGCACGCCGGCCATGGCGGCAGCCTCGATCGTCAATGCGACGAGGTCCTCGGGTTCGAGATTGTGCAGGCTGTTCTTGCCGCAGGCGCGGGCGATGGTCTGCGCCTCCAGCGTCATCACCTTCAAATAGTTCGCCAACCGGCGCCCGGCGGCCACGGGGTCGACCCGCTTCATCAGTTCGGGGTCCTGCGTGGTGATGCCGGCAGGATCCTTGCCCTCATGCCAGTCGTCATAGGCGCCCGATGTGGTGCCGAGTTCGTTGTACTCCGCCTCCCAGCGGGGATCGTTGTCACCGAGCGCCACGAGTGCCGCGGTGCCGATCGACACGGCGTCGACGCCGAGCGCCAGCGCCTTGGCCACATCGGCGCCGTTGCGGATGCCGCCTGAGACGATGAGCTGAACCTTGCGGTGCATGCCGAGATCCTGCAGCGCCTGCACCGCCGGCCTGATGCAGGCGAGCGTCGGCTGGCCGACATTCTCGATAAACACTTCCTGCGTTGCAGCCGTTCCGCCCTGCATGCCGTCGACCACGACGACATCGGCGCCGGCCTTCACCGCAAGTGCTGTATCGTAGTAGGGCCGGGCGCCGCCAACCTTGACGTAGATCGGTTTTTCCCAGTCGGTGATTTCGCGCAGTTCGAGGATCTTGATCTCGAGATCGTCCGGTCCCGTCCAGTCGGGGTGGCGCGAGGCCGAGCGCTGGTCGATGCCTTTGGGCAGCGTGCGCATCTCGGCGACACGGTCGGAAATCTTCTGGCCGAGTAGCATCCCGCCACCGCCGGGCTTGGCGCCCTGGCCGACGACCACTTCGATCGCATCGGCGCGACGCAGGTCGCGCAGGTTCATGCCATAGCGCGATGGCAGGTACTGATAGACCAGTTGCTTGGAATGGCCGCGCTCTTCCTCTGTCATGCCGCCATCGCCGGTCGTGGTCGAGGTGCCCGACAGCGTCGCGCCGCGCCCGAGCGCTTCCTTGGCGGGACCGGACAGCGAGCCGAAGCTCATGCCGGCAATGGTGATCGGGATCTTCAGTTCGATAGGCTTCTTGGCGTGGCGCGAACCGAGCACCACGGATGTGTCGCAGCGCTCGCGGTAGCCTTCCAGCGGATAGCGCGAGATCGAGGCGCCGAGGAACAGAAGGTCATCGAAATGCGGCAGCTTGCGCTTGGCGCCGGCACCTCTGATATCGTAGATGCCGGTCGCCGCGGCGCGGCGGATTTCCGAGAGCGTGTAGTCGTCGAAGGTCGCGGATTTGCGCGGCGTCGTCGGCGGGTTGCGATAGGTCATGCTGCCTCAATACGCGTCGGCGTTGTCGATATTGAAATTGTAGAGCGTGCGCGCCGAGCCGTAGCGCTTGAACTCCGACGGCTTGACGCCGGTCACGCCGGCGCGGTCGAGCAGACCCTGCAGCAGTTCCAGATGCTCGGGCCGCATCTCCTTGGCGATACAGTCCGCACCAAGACTGTCGACCTTGCCGCGCACGAAGAGCCGCGCCTCGTAGATGGAATCGCCCAGTGCATCGCCGGCATCGCCCAGAACAACGAGGTTGCCGGATTGCGCCATGAAGGCCGACATATGGCCAATATTGCCATGCACGACGATGTCGATGCCCTTCATCGAGATGCCGCAGCGCGACGAGGCATTGCCTTCGATGACCAGCAACCCGCCCTTGCCGGTGGCGCCGGCATACTGGCTGGCATCGCCCTTGATGACGATGGAACCCGACATCATGTTCTCGCCAACGCCGGGGCCGGCCGAGCCGTGCACGGTGATGGCGCTGCCGGAGTTCATGCCGCCGCAGTAATAGCCGACGCTGCCGCGCACATCGATGCTGACAGGATAATCGACACCCACGGCGACCGAATGGCTCCCTTTCGGGTTGAGCACTTCCCACGCCGTCTCGTTCGAACCCGGAGCCAGATTGTGGAGCGCTTGATTGAGTTCGCGCAGCGACAGGACGTCGAGGTCGAAGACGCGCGCATGGCTGTCGCGCGTTGCCTTGGAGGTTGCCGGCATGAACTCAATGCTCCCAGAAATAAACGGTTGCGGGCTCCGGTTCCCAGACCCTCGCATTGTCTATGCCCGGCAGCTTGGTCAGGGCGCGATATTCCGAGCCGAAGGCGACATACTGGTCGGTCTCGGCCATCACGGCGGGCTTGCAGGCGATCGGATCGCGCACCACGCCAAAACCATTCTTGGTGCCGACGACGAAGGTGAAGAAACCGTCGAGGTCGGACAGCGTGCCTTCCAGCGCCTCGCCGAGATTCTTGCCATGCGCCATTTGCGAGGAAAGGTAAGCGGCCGCCACTTCGGTATCATTCTCGGTCTCGAATTTCATGCCTTCGCGGATCAATTCGCGGCGAACATTGTTGTGGTTCGACAATGAACCATTGTGCACAAGACACTGGTCGGCACCGGTCGAGAAAGGATGCGCACCCATCGTCGTCACTGCCGATTCCGTCGCCATGCGGGTATGACCGATGCCATGCGTGCCGGTCATCTTGCGCACGTCGAAGCGATCGACGACGGCTTCGGGCAGGCCGACTTCCTTGTAGATTTCCACCGCTTCGCCGGCGCCCATGATGCGGATGTCCGGCCTGAGCGACTGGAGGGCTTCACGCGCCGCGTCGACCCTGTCCGGCGTGGTCCTGACCACCGCGTGGGTCGATTTCACCGCAATGCTCACCGGCGCTCCGACGGCCTTCGCGAGTTCGGCGTCCAGGCCGCGGAAATCGCGTTCCGGCTTCGGCGACTGGATGGTGATCTTGGCCTCGTTGCCGGATGTCGCGCCATAGATGGCGATGCCGGCACTGTCAGGCCCGCGATCGCTGAGCGATACCAGCATCTCCGACAGCATCGCGCCGAGCTTCGGCTCCAGCGCCTTGTCCTTCAGGAAAAGTCCAACGATTCCGCACATGTCAGCCTCCCGACGTTTGTGACTAAGATGATGTACCGAATGAAATCCTCTAATTCAATGGCATGAAAGAAATTTTCCTCTGGTTACGTATGCGGCTCAATGCCGCTCTGCGTATCGTTTCCTTCCGTCCGGGCATTATGAGCCCATTTGGCGGTACGGATGCGGGCGATCTTGTAGGCGTCGAGGATCGACAGCGCATAGATCAGGAAGCCGCCGGCGTGACGGCCGACGAAACTGGCGTCCGGCGGTGAAATCTTGGCGGTCACCCAGGCCAGGACGACCATGAAGAAAAGAAACTGCAGTCCGCGCACCGGGATGCCCAGAATGACATGACCGCTTGCCGGCAGCACGATTGCGGCGCCCAGGACGAGATAAGGGCTCACTGGCGCCGGCGAAGTGTCTGAAGTGCTCATGCGGCCTGCCGTTCGCTTCGGTTGATGGCGTCGCGCAGATCCGAGAGCGACACCAGCAACCGCTCGATCAGCGCAGAATCGATCCGTGTGTCACCGAACGCGGCTTGCCGGAAGACACCGTAGCGTGCCCGCTCGGCCTCGGCCAGCAGCCACACGATGCGCACTCCGTTCGGCGTGATCAGCAACTCCTTGGCGCGGCCCTTTGAAAAGGGTTCCATATGGTCGGCGATGATGCTCTGCGGGAAACGCGTGCCCCTGCGGTCTGTCCGCAGCACCGCCTCGGCCGGAAAACCGGGCGCCTTCGGCAATGTATGCTGGAGATGGTCGAAATTGGAGAACGTCGTCGGCGAGCCCGGCCGCATCATCATATCGAAAATGGCAGGTACCGAGACCTTCTCGGTGATCGAAACGCTGAGCCAGCGCGCCGGCAGTTTCCGCGTCGCCAGCGTGTCGACGATGGTGCGCACCTGCACGCGTTGGCTGTTCCATGATCCTTCCCAGGTGATGACGCCGGCGGTGCCGTCCGAGACATTGTCTGCATCCGCGACGACGGCGCGAACGCCCGCCTCATCGGCGGCCAGCGCTGCCGAGGCCCTGTCGCGGCTGCGGCGCGCCTGCCACGCAAAGTGAAGGACGAGAGCCAGGACAATTGCCCCGGCAAGCAGTGCTGATATCACGTCGGACATTTTATCGTGCAAGGCCCGTCCATATCCTGGACGGGCCTACTCCCATCAATAGCCCTGTGGTTTCGGCCACGGCATGGTGAACTGGTCCCCACGCCGCACGAATTTGTAGCGATAGAAATGGAACCACAGCGAAATCAGGAAATAGAAGGCGACCATGGCGATCAACTGCGAGCCGAAGCCGAGAAAGATGGCGAAGAAGGTCACCACGCACAGGCAGAACAGGACGATTGCCGGCAGCGGGTGGAACGGGTGCGTGTAGCCGCGGCGGATCGAGCCCAGCGGCCACTTCTTCCTGAACATCATGATGTTGATGCTCATGAAGGTGTATTGCAGCACGCCCGACAGGATCGAGAAGGTGATCGCCTGGTTGAGGTCGGCGATGAAGGCGAAGGCCAACGCGATCGGCAGCAGGAACAGGATCGAGCGATAGGGCGTGCGGTATTTCGGATGCACCGCCGAAAACCAGCTCGGCAGATAGCGGTCGCGGCCGAGCGAGAACCAGGCGCGCGCCGCGTCATTGATGCAACCATTGGCGGAGGCAAGCGCGGCGAGCAGCGTTGCTATGAACAGGAGGTTCTCAAGCAGCGGGCTGCCGGTCAGTTTGCCGGCGTCCCACAGCGGATAATAGGTGATGCCGAGATATTCCCAAGGCATCAGCGAGGCGCAGACATACCAGGTCATGGCGGCGGCGATGAGCAGCGTGATCATGCCGGCCATGGTGCCGTAGGGCAGGGAGCGTGCCGGCGAGCGCACTTCCTCGGCGGCCTGGGTGGTCCCTTCGATCCCGAGATAATACCAGATGCCGAACTGGAAGGCGGCGATGACGCCGATCCAGCCATAGGGCAGCGCGTTGCCTGGAGTGACCAGTTCGTTGAGCTTCAGCACCGCGCCTTGCGTCCAGGGGCTGACCGAGAAGAACAGGACGACGATCGAGACATAGGCGATGGCCGTGATGACGAAGTTGACGTTGAGCGTCATCAGTACGCCGCGATAGTTGAGCCAGGCCAGCACCACGATGGTGGCGGCGATGAAGGAATTGTGGGTCAGCCCTTCCACACCCGCCTTGGCGACGATGGTGTCGCCGAGCAGGATGGCGTCGGACACTTCCAGCATCGTATAGGCAAAGACCAGGAACAGCGCGACGTTGAACGCCATCAACGGCCCGACAATGTGCTTGGCCTGCGCATACTGGCCGCCGGCGGCGGCCACTGTCGACGTCACCTCGGAATCGATCATGGCCACCGAGGTGTAGAGCAGCCCGACGACCCAGCACACGATCAGGGCAGCCAGCGCGCCGCCCTTGTCGGCCGAGAAATTCCAGCCGGTGAACTCGCCGACCAGAACGATGCCGACGCCGAGCGCCCAGACATGGGCCGGGCCAAGCACCCGAAGCAGCGATACCCGGTCGCCGTGAATTGTGGTGGTGGTGGTGTTTTCAAGCGCGACCGTCATCGATCAATCCCCACTCAGATCCGGTGTTTTTCGGAAGCGGCTTCAAGCTCGCCTTCACGCGACGAGGTCAAGACGTCCTCGGAGTAGTTCGTATCGACCTTGAACCAGTCGTAGAGCATCCACAGCGCGAGCACGATCGAGATGCCCCAGCATGCGTAAGAGAGTGCCACCCACATGATCGTGTCCCCAAATTCTTCGTCGCCAAACTTTACCTGTCGTCGAACTTCTCGTTGATGACATCGCGATATTCACGGTCGGATGCCCGGAACAGGAAGACGAAATAACCGATCAGGACGGCCGCCATGATGATCAGCGTCGGCCAGTCGATAATATAGTGGAACCGGTTCTGGATGATGTCGTGCGCGGTCTCGGGCGTATAGCCGAGCTTTTCCCAGATCGACGCCATGGTCGGATTCTGCCCGAGCGCTTCCCAGGTCTTGGCATCGAGCGCGTCGATTGATTTTGCGGCACCGGCAAGACCAAGCTTCAGCGGCAGCCACAGCGCCACGAAGATGGCGACCACGACAACGGCGATGTCGAAGACTTGCCCGGCCTTGCTCTGCTCCGGCGGCGTATAGCGGGACATTGTTCCTCCCCTCAGGACTTGCGGTTGCGGGATGCGTCGGCGTTCTTGATGTCGAGCCCGTAGATGAACTCCTTGTCTTCTTTGTAATGTTTGACCATCGCCAGGATGGCTGCCGTGTTGAAGATGAGCACGGCGGCGGCGGCAATGGCGACGACGGCCTTGATGCCGCCCTGCGGAATGTATGGCCATGTCATGAAGAGGACGAAGAGGATCGTCGCCCACAGGCAGATGATCAGGAGCGCGGATCCGCGCAAGTCGGAGCGGTACAGCGCCTCGATGCGCTGCTGCAGGTCTGCCATCGGTTTTCCCCTTCTTTGCCGACGCCCGGTTCCGAATCCACCGCCCGCCGCTCTCTTTCAAGAGAGTGAAATTTTTTTCATAAATTCAGGCCGAATTCCGCAATTGTCAAGGCGAATTTACGCTGAGTTAACCGCTCAGTTCGGACGAGCGATTTTGCCTGACAATGAAATTATTTGCTTGCAGGGGATTGCGGGCCTCTCGCGTTTGCGATCAATATTCGACCAAGCTCCCGGCCTGGCGCACGGGAGCAGGGAACAGCAGCATTTTCGAATGGAGGACGAGCGGATGACGGCATCTTGGAGATTTTCGACCCTGGCGGATCGCCATCGTGCGCTGGGTTCGAAACTCGAAGACTGGAGCGGCATGGGCACCGCCTGGACCTATGACAAGGATGCCGACGAGGAATATATCGCCATCCGCACCAAGGCCGGGCTCATGGATGTTTCCGGCCTGAAGAAGGTGCACATCACAGGGCCGCACGCCTCGCATCTGATCGACCTCGCCACCACGCGTGACGTTGAAAAGATCTATCCCGGCAAGTCGGCCTATGCCTGCATGCTGAACGAAGCGGGAAAATTCACCGACGACTGCATCCTCTACCGCACGGGACCGAATTCCTGGATGGTGGTGCACGGCTCGGGCACCGGCCATGAGGAACTGCAGCGGGCGGCGACGGGACGGGACGTGTCGCTGCGCTTCGACGACAATCTGCACGATTTGTCGCTGCAGGGGCCAACAGCGGTCGACTACCTGGCCAAGCACGTGCCCGGCATCCGCGACCTCAACTACTTCCATCACATGCAGACGCAGCTGTTCGGCTTTCCCGTCATGATCTCGCGCACCGGCTACACCGGCGAACGCGGCTACGAGATCTTCTGCCGTGGCCAGGACGCCGGCACGATCTGGGACAGGATTCTCGACGAGGGCAAGAACGCCGGCATCATTCCCTGCCGCTTCACCACGCTCGACATGCTGCGGGTCGAAAGCTACCTGCTGTTCTACCCCTACGACAATTCCCAAAAGTATCCGTTCGAGAATGAAGGCCCCGGCGATACGCTTTGGGAGCTCGGCCTCGACTTCACCGTCAGCCCCGGCAAGACCGGCTTTCGCGGTGCCGAGGAGCACTATCGCCTGAAGGGCAAGGAGCGCTTCAAGATCTATGGCGTCCTGCTCGACGGCAAGGAGCCGGCGGACGAGGGCGCTCCGGTCTATCGCGACGGCAAAAAGGTCGGCGTTGTCACCTGCGCCATGTATTCGCCGCTGGTCGAGAAATCGATGGGCATTGCCCGGCTCGACGTCGACTGCGCGGTCAAGGACACCACGCTCGAGATCCGCAACAAGAGCCGATCGATCAAGGCGACGGCGCAGCCCTTGCCGTTCGACGATCCCAAGAAGACCAAGCGCACGGCGAAAGGCTGAGGCATAATCGACAGCGAGGGGTTTCGAGGCACGAAGACTTAAATGGCAGCCAAGACCATCATCAGCCGGCCCATTTACGGGACCCTGTCTCCGCAACCCGGCAGGCATCATCTTTTCGTCGCCGACGCGGAAGGCGCGCTCGCAATTACCGATATGGCCCGAACCGCGCCACCTGGCTTTTTCGATGGTGCCGAGATCGTCTTCATTCCCGGTCCTGACGGGAAATACAGTGCCGCTCTCGAAGCATTGAAGCCAGCCCAGCTTCATCTGGCCCCGTCCTTCGCCAGTCTGCTGCCGCGTCTGAAGCAGACGCTTGATAACGCACATATGGGTTTGCGCCTCTATCTTGCCGGCACCGAAGGGCTGATCGGTCAGGCCATGCAGGTGGCGCTCGAAGCCGGCATCGACCACACCTCCGTGCAGACCGAGCATCGCGGCTCGCTGGCACGGCGCATGCAGTGCGTGCACTGCAAGGGCATCACCGAGAATGTGACGACGCAGCCGGCGACATGCTCGCATTGTGGCCTGCTGCTTCTCGTGCGCGATCACTATTCAAGGCGCCTTGCCGCGTTCCAGGGCGTCTGCATCAATGCCGAGGATCGCAGTGAAATTCCTCCGATGGAGGAGATATTTCGATGAGCACCGGCACGACCAAGCTCGACGTCGTCGTCAGCGATGTCGTCCCGGTCAATGAGCTGGTCACCCGGTTCCATTTTCGCCGGCGTGATGGCGAGCTGTTGCCGACCTTTTCCGGCGGCGCCCATGTCGTGGTCGAGATGCGCGATGGCCAGCGCACAAGGCTCAATCCCTATTCGCTGATGGGCTCGCCGCTAGACACGCGCGAATACACCATCTCGGTGCGCCGCGACGACGTCGGTCGCGGCGGCTCGCTGTTCATGCACAGGTCGGTCAAGCCGGGCCTGGAGATGGTGATCAGCTATCCGGTCAATCTTTTTTCGCTCGATCTGCGCGCCAAGAAACACCTGATGCTGGCCGGCGGCATCGGCATCACGCCGTTCATGGCCCAGACCGCCCAGCTGGCGGGGGAGGGCGGCAATTTCGAACTGCACTACACCTGCCGCACCGCTTCGCTTGGCACCTATGCCGACGTGCTGCGGGAACGTTACGGCCGTCGCGTTCGGCTCTACCATGATGACCTTGAGGAGCGCATCGAACTCGACCGGTTGCTATCCTCGCAGCCGCTCGGGACGCACCTCTATGTCTGCGGCCCGGCCGGCATGATCAACTGGGTGCGCGACCGCGCAGCTAGCCTCGGCTGGCCGCCGGAGACCGTCCACTACGAGCATTTCGCGGCGCCGCAGCCCGGCCTGCCATTCGACGTGACGCTTGCCGTCAGCGGCAAGACCATCCGCGTCGGCGAGCAGCAGAGCCTGCTGGAAGCCATTGAAGCCGCCGGCGTCGATCCGCCCTATCTCTGCCGTGGCGGCGTCTGCGGCCAGTGCGAGACCAACGTCATCTCGTGTGACGGCAAATTCATCCACAACGACCATTGGCTGAGCGAGGAAGAGCACCGTTCGGGCAGGAAGATCATGCCGTGCGTGTCGCGCTTCGAGGGCAGGTCGCTGGTCTTGGAAAGATAGGAGGCGAGAATGGGCATCACCTTTCGCAAGGAAACGTTCCGCGACGACTTCACCTTCAAGAACAGCCCCGAGCACATCAGGCGGTTTCCGTTCCCGTTCCACGAAGACAGCTACATGTACGCCGTCAATATCGAGCCGCATGTCGTCGGGCCCAGGGGCTCGGTGCTCGAAAACCTGATCGACGTCGACGAACACTATGTCGCAGAGATGCAGGACCGCGCCTTGGTGCTCGCCGAGGATCCCCTGCGCTGCCAGTCGCTGCCGCACATGACGCTCGCCGGCTGGGATCTGCTGGAGCTTTTGATGGAGCAGCAGGCGCTGGGCTATCCCGAGCATTTCACGCTGACGCGCGACGGCGACCGCTGGCGCTGGATCAACCGGCCGCTCGGCATCGATGATACTTTCACCTTCGGCGACACCTCGACTTTGCCTTACGGGCCGATGGAATACATCACCCGCCAGAGCCAGGGCGATTTCTGCATCCTCGACCAGCGCGACGGCAATCTGTGGATGGACGCCGGCATGGTCACCACCCAGGCCGACTGGTCGCTCGATTTCGACATCGGCATGAATTTTTTCGAGTGGCACGCGCCTGTGCCGCTGGCGCATGAGAAGGGCATTTTCACGCGCGCGCTGAAGTTCCTCACCAACATCCAGCAGGGCAGGCCGGCACGGCGCCTGAACTGGACGATGACCATCAATCCGCGGCTGGACACCAGCCCGGAGAATTATCACAAATGGGGTCCGGACCGCGCGACGGTGACGTCGGAGAATGTCGGCGACAAGGTGCATCTGCGTGTCGAACTGCAGAGTTTCTGGCGGCTGCCGCGCTCCAATGGCATCGTCTTTCCGATCCGCTGCTACCTGATCAAGATGGACGAACTGGTGACGCAGCCGAAATGGGCACGGCGCCTGCACCGCGTCATCCGCGACCTACCCGAGGAACTCGCCAGCTACAAAGGCCTCACGCGCTTTCGCCCGACACTGGTCGAATGGCTGTCGAAGCTGGACGATGGGAGCCCGACGAGCCCGGGGTTCGGACCGGATTAAAAGCCCCCCTCATCCGGCCGCTTCGCGGCCACCTCCCCGAGGGGAGAAGAGATCGCCAACGCTGGCGTCGGGCTCCTCTGCCCTGGGGGCAATCCGGGTGAGGGGCTGCGGCGGCCCGCCTACCCAGCACTGCCCTGCGGGTAGCAGATAATCGACAAATACCGCATCGGCAGTTTCGTCAGTTGCTCCGGTCCGTGCGGCGCGTCGGCGTCGAAGAACAGGCTGTCGCCGGGCTTCATCGGGTAGAGGTTGCTGCCATGCCGGTAAACGACCTCGCCCTCGAGCATGTAGAGAAACTCCATGCCTTCGTGCTGGAAGGTCGGGAACACGTCGGAATCCTCGGTCAGCGTGATCAGATAGGGCTCGACGACGACGCCGCTGGTGTTCGAACCGATATGGCCAAGCAGATTATACTGGTGGCCGGCGCGTGTACCGCGGCGTTCGACATCGAGGCCTTGGCCGGCCTTGACGAAGACGGCGCTGCGTTCTTCCTCGAAGCGGCGGAAGAAGGCGGTGACCGGAACGCCGAGCGCCCGCGACAGTGCCTGCAAGGTGGTCAGCGACGGAGAGGTGATGCCGTTCTCGATCTTCGACAACATGCCCAGCGAAATATCGGTGGCGACCGCGAGATCCGCCACGGTGATGCCGAGCTTCTTGCGGAAGGCCCGCACCTCGCGGCCGATCGCGACCTCCAGCACTTTTTCGCGTGTATCGCGAATGGCGTGCGGGTTTTGTGTCAGCGGCGCGCGTATGGTCCTGCCGTCCGCCGACACTTTCGGCGACGGCTTTGCCTTTGCGCTCGCGGGAGCCTTGGAATCCGAATTAGCCTTTGCCATGCCGCCCCCAATCGTCAGGATTTATTTCACTCAAGGTGAACATGTCAGGTGCCGATACAGGAGCGCAACCGCAACGGCAAGCCATCTTATGTTGCGCGCGGCAGTGCGACCATCGCGACGCCCGCGGGTTTTCCGCCAGGAATCCACTGCGCGCAAACGCCGTTCCAGCAGATGTCTGTTGACAGCACCAAGAGGCCAATTACTGTCACTGGCAGTGAAATTTGTTTCGCTGGGGAAATCAAAAAAGGAGGCCCGGAATGAACACTCGCGTTGCCGTCATCGGAGCCGGACCGTCCGGTCTGGCCCAACTCAGGGCTTTCAAGTCGGCGGCCGACAAGGGCGCCGAGATTCCCGAGATCGTCTGCTTCGAAAAGCAGTCCGACTGGGGTGGCCTGTGGAACTACACCTGGCGTACCGGCCTCGACGAACATGGCGATCCCGTGCACGGCTCGATGTACCGCTATCTCTGGTCGAACGGGCCGAAGGAATGCCTGGAATTCGCCGACTACACATTCGAGGAGCATTTCGGCCGGCCGATCGGCTCCTACCCGCCACGTGCGGTGTTGTGGGACTACATCAAGGGCCGCGTCGAGAAGTCGGGCCTGCGCAAATGGGTGCGCTTCAACAGCCCGGTGCGCATGGTCACCTTCTCGGACGAGACGAAGAAATTCACCGTCACCGCGCATGACCGCACCAACGACGTGACCTATTCGGAAGAGTTCGACAATGTCGTCGTCGCCTCCGGGCATTTTTCCGTGCCCAACGTGCCCTATTTCGAGGGCTTCTCGACCTTCAACGGCCGCATCCTGCACAGCCATGATTTCCGCGACGCCATGGAGTTCAAGGGCAAGGACATCCTGATCATCGGCCGCTCCTATTCGGCCGAGGACATCGGTTCGCAGTGCTACAAATATGGCGCCAAGTCGATCACCTCCAGCTATCGCTCCAAACCGATGGGCTTCAAATGGCCCGAGAATTGGAAGGAAGTGCCGCTGCTGCAAAAGGTCGTCGGCAAGACGGCGCATTTCAAGGACGGCACGACCAAGGATGTCGACGCCATTATCCTGTGCACCGGCTATCTCCATTCCTTCCCGTTCCTGACCGACGATCTCAAGCTCAAGACCGCCAACCGCATGTGGCCGCTGGACCTCTATGAGGGCGTGGTCTGGGAGAAGAACCCGAAGCTGTCCTATATCGGCATGCAGGACCAGTTCTACACCTTCAACATGTTCGACGCGCAGGCCTGGTTCGCGCGCGATGTCATCATGGGCCGCATCAAGCTGCCGTCGGCCGAGGCGATGGCGGCGCATGGCGCCAAATGGCGCGCCCGCGAGGAGACGCTGGAGGACGCCGAGCAGATGATCTGGTTCCAGGGCGACTATACCAAGGAACTCATGGACCAGACCGACTATCCCGGCTTCGACGTCGAGGCGGTCAACCAGACCTTCATGGAGTGGGAGCATCACAAGGCCGAAGACATTATGAGCTTCCGCGACCATTCCTACCGCTCGCTGATGACCGGCACCATGGCGCCGCTGCACCATACGCCCTGGCTGCAGGCATTGGACGATTCCATGGAGAGCTATCTCGAGGTGAAAGGAGTGGCGGCCGAGTAGGCCGCCGCCGCTATCCAAGCCTTGCCCGCGCCTTTGCCGTCCAGGCATTGAACAGCCGGTCGGCGACGATGCCGATGAAGGCGATGGCGAGGCCGGCGACGATGCCGCGGCCGGAATCGGCTTTCGATAGCGCGATGAACACTTCCTGGCCGAGATCGCGCGTGCCGACCATGGCGCAGATGATGATCATTGCCAACGCCATCAGGATGGTCTGATTGACGCCGAGCATGATCTCCGGCAGCGCCAGCGGCAGTTGCACGCGGAAAAAGGTCTGGCGCGGGGTGCAGCCCGACACTTTCGCTGCCTCGATCAGTGCCGGCGGCACCTGCCTTATGCCGTGATTGGTGTAGCGGATCGCCGGCACCACGGCGAAGGCTATCGTTGCAATCATCGCCGTCACGTCGCCAACCCTGAACAGCATCACGACCGGGATGATGAAACAGAAGGACGGCAGCACCTGCAGGGTGTCGATGACGGGTGTGACGATCTTTTCGAAACGGTCGCTACGGGCTGCCATCAGGCCGATGGGAATGCCGATCAGGCAGGCGATGAAGGCGGAGATGCCGCAGAGATAGACCGTCGCCATGGTCTTTTCCCACAGGCCGGTGACCGCGCAGAAAGCGGTCAGCATTGCCACCAGGACGGCCAGCCGCGGGCCGGAAAGCTGGTAGCCGGCAAGGCCGAGCAGGAACACCGCGCCCAGCCAGGGGAAGCCCTCGCAGAAGGCGCGCAGCGGATTGAGCACATTGAGGATCAGCGCCACGCGGAAGGCTTCGATGAGATCGAAGAAGTTGATCGTCACCCAGTTCACCGCCGCTTTCCACAGTGGCGCGGTGGTGAAGGTGATCGCCTTGGGCACGGCCGCGAAGGCGGGTACGAACAGGCCGAGCAGAGTGGTGACGGCAAGGATGGCGACGGCGAGCGTCAGATTGGGATAGCGGCGCCAGAACCTCGGGCTCGCGGACCGGTGGACATTGCCCTTCGCCTGCTTGTGGGCGATGGCCTGGCTCAGCCGGTCGAGCGCGATGGCCAGTGCGACGATGGCAAGCCCGGCTTCCATCGCCTCGCCGACCTTGAGCGCGCGTAGCGCCAAAAGCACGTCGTAGCCTAGGCCGCCGGCGCCAATCATCGAGGCGATGATCACCATGTTGAGTGCCAGCATGATCACCTGGTTGACGCCGACCATCAGCGTCGGCCGCGCCGACGGCAGCAGCACGCGCCACAATTTCTGCCGCGCCGTGCAGCCTGCCATCTCGCTGAAATCGTCGATCTCGGACGGCACCCGGGACAGGCCCAGCATCGTCGCCCGCACCATCGGCGGCGTGGCGAAGATGGCGGTGGCGATCATCGCCGAGACCGGGCTGTTGCCGAACAGCAGCAGCATCGGGATGAGATAGGCGAAGGTCGGGATCGTCTGCATCAGGTCAAGTGCTGGGGAGACCACAAGCCGCTCGGCCCACGGCCTGCGCCAGGCCCAGATGCCGGCGAACAGCCCGGTGAGAATGCAGAACGGCACCGCGATCGAGATCAGCGCCAGGGTCAGCATGGCACTGGTCCACTGGCCGAACAGCGCGATGTAGAGGAAACATCCGCCAACCAGCAGGCTGAGCTTCCTGCCTCCTGCCGCATGGCCGGCGAGGAAGGCGACGGCGCAGACGCCAACCCAGGACAAACGCGGCAGCACGAAAGCGTCGGCGCCATGGCCGAACTTGAAATTCTTGGCCAAGAGATTGAGCGCGAAGTCGAGCGGCACGCCGAGCACCGCGGTGACCGAGCGCGTCAGCCAGGACAGGTTCGACTTGATCCAGCCCATCAGCGCGCTGACCCAGTCGGCGACGGGGACGACCGCCTCGACCGGGTAGTTGACGGCCCATGGCAGCCTGTCCTGCAGCAGGAACATCACCAGCACGGCGGCAAGCGCGAGCACCCAGATCACCAGCCACCGTTGGATCGGCGGCCTTGTCCGGCTGGCGTTTGCGGTTACCGTCATGCGCCGGCTCGCTCGATGCCGGCCAGAAGATCGATCACCGCTTGCGGCGTCACTTCGCCGATCGGCGTGCCGGTGCCGTTGATCACGGCGAAGGGTTTGCCGGCGGCAACGATGCTGCCCGAAAAACTCGATATCTTGGCCTCAGGCGCCACCGTGCCGCCGTGCTCGGCGCCATCGCAGCTACGCATCAGGCTGCGCGCCGAGATCACCTTGGCGCGGTCGACGTCGCGGGTGAACTCGGCGACATAGTCGGTCGCTGGATTGACCACCAGTTCCTCCGGCGTGCCGATCTGGATGACTTGGCCGTCCTTCATGATGGCGATGCGGTCGGCCAGCCTGATGGCCTCGTCGAAATCATGGGTGATGAAGACAATGGTCTTGTGCAGCATGGTCTGCAGCCGCATCAGCTCGTCCTGCATCTCGCGGCGGATTAGCGGATCGAGCGCCGAGAACGGCTCGTCGAGAAACCAGATCTCCGGCTTGGTGGCGAGGCTGCGGGCGATGCCGACGCGCTGCTGCTGGCCGCCCGACAGTTCGCGCGGATAGAAATGCTCGCGGCCGCGCAGACCGACGAGTTCGATGACTTCCCGGGCGCGCGCCTCGCGTGTCGGCCGATCCTGTCCCTGGATACTCAGAGGAAAGGCGATGTTGTCGAGCACGTTGAGATGCGGCAACAGCGCGAAATTCTGGAACACCATGCCCATGCGATGGCGCCTGAGCTCGATCAGGGCGGCATCGGAAATCTTGAGCAGGTCCTTGCCTTCGAATTCGACCTTGCCATGTGTCGGCTCGACCAGCCGCGACATGCAGCGCACCAGGGTCGATTTGCCGGAGCCGGACAGGCCCATGATGATGAAGATCTCGCCCTGGCGGATTTCGAGGTCGACGGCGCGCACCGCGCCCACAAGGCCTGCCGCCGAGACCTCCGCCATACTGGCCTTGCCGTCACGCTCGCGGATGAAATTGGCGGCGTTCGAGCCGAACAGTTTCCAGACGTTGCGGCAAGCAAGTTTTATCGGCCGGGCATCCGTCGCGTCGGATGCCTGTTCAATCGCTTCCGTCATTCAGTCGCCCTTCTGGAACATCAGGAATTGAGGCCCGGCCGGTCAACAGCCGGGCCTCCCTTTCCAGTCGGAGGTCACTGCGCCCAAGCTTTCCAGTCTGCCTCGTGAGCGGTGATCCAGGCGGCGGCGACGTCTTCCGGCGTCTTGCCGTCAAGATCGATCTCGCCGCTCATCTTGTTCAACTCGTCGGTGTCGATCGTGTAGGCCTTGGCCACTTTGTAGGCGACCGGCCATTTGTCTTTCATGCCGTTCCAGGAGTACTTCCAGATCTCGCCATGCGGTTTGCCGCAGTCGTATTTGGCGTCCGGGTTCACGCCCCATTTCGGGTCGGTGTAGCATTCGGGCGTGTATTCGGGGAATTGCACCCATTCGCCCTTGTATTTTGCAGGCGCCCAATGCGGCGAATAGATCCACAGTATGATCGGCGCCTTGCGCTGATAGGCGGAGTCCAACTCGGCGAACATCGCGGCATCAGTGCCGGCATGGATCACGGTGAAGGGCAGCTTCAGCGCCGCGACACGCTCGTCGTCAAAGCCTTCCCAGGTCACCGGGCCGCCGAGATAGCGCCCCTTTGGCGCCGTCTCGGCGGTCGAGAACGATGCCGCGCAGGTGGCGTCGAGCAGAGCGTGCCAGTCCGGCAAAGTCGGACATTTCTCCTTCATGTATTCGGGAAACCACCACTCTTCCTTGGCCTTCGGGCCGAGCTTGCCGAGCCTTTCGGTCTGGCCCGTGGCGTCGGAGGCCTTCATCGCTTCGCCTGCCGTCGTATCCCAGAATTCCAGGCCGACATCGATATCGCCATTGGTGAGGCCGGTTGTCAGGCTGGAGAGATAGTCGGCGGTCGGGTATTCGACGGTATAGCCGAGCTTTTCCAGGATGCCGCCGAGGATCTTGGCGTTGAGATTGACGCTGGTCCAGTCGAACAGCGCGATCTTGATCGGGTCGTTGGATTCCGGCGCCGCTGCCTGCGCTGTCGGCGTCAGGACACTTGCCGCGGCAAGTGCAAAAGCTCCCACTGAGAATTTCGATATCACACTGCGGAATGGCATTGCTTGGTTCTCCTTCAAGCTGTGACGGTTATTGGTCGTTCCCTTGTTGCGTCTTTTCTTGATTGTGTTGGAAAGGCAGGCTGTTGTGCAAGACCGTTCTCGCAATGTCGGGGCCAAGCTGGCACAGGCGCGATGATGCTCGATTTCGGTGATGACGGACGCTGCCGAGACAGCCAGTCTCATGGCCGATCGATCGCCGCGATAGCGATCGTCGGCGGATCAATTGTCAGTCCTGCGGCGCCCTGCAAGATGCGAGCCATCAAGGTCCCATGATCCCGAGCATTTCCAGCGGAATTGCTCTCGGCTATCGCCTGGCAAGCCCCTTCTCGCCAGCGCGGTTTCACAGGATGAAAATATATATACCAACGTTCATGCCGCGCAACGACTAACGCCGCGAAGAAGCAGAATTCCAGACTGCAGGCGTAGCCGGCGGGACACGGGTCGCATGGCCTGTTTACCAGCAGACGTAGCCGCCATCGACGAGGCCGGTGACGAAGCTTGACGCGCGGCTGGCCAGGAAAACCGTCGGCCCGACCATTTCCTCCGGCGCCGCCATGCGTCCCATCGGCGTGTCGCGTTTGAAGATCTTCACCTCTTCGGCCACCTCCGGCCGTTTGTTCATCGGCGTCAGCGTGTAGCCCGGGCTGACGACGTTGACGCGCAGGCCGCGGTCGGCCCACTCCATGGCCAGGCTCTTCGACATGTGGATGACGGCGGCCTTCGAGGAATTGTAATGCGCCTGCGTCAGTCCGCGATTGACGATGGTGCCCGACATCGAGGCGATGTTGATAATCGAGCCCTTGCCCCGCGCCAGCATCTTGCGCGCTTCTGCCTGGCAGGACAGGAACACGCCGGCGACATTGACCTCGTGCACCTTCCGCCATGTTTCCAGCGCCAGTGTCTCCGCCGGTTCGGAGCCGGCAATGCCGGCATTGTTGACGGCGACCGCCAACGGCCGAGTTCGGCTTCGACGCGATCGATGGCCCTGGCCAGTCGCTCTCCGACGTCACCGTGCCCGTCAGCACCAGCGCCCTGCGGCCGAGTGCCGTGACCCGGTGAGCGGTTTCGTCCAGCCCGCCCTTCGACGCATGGCCAAAACAAGCGACATCGGCGCCTGCCTCGGCCAGTCCGATCGCGATTGCCTGGCCAATGCCGCTGCCAGCGCCGGTGACCAGCGCAACGTCGCCGTCCAGTTTGAAAAGATCCATCTATAGCCCTCCTGCTCAAGGAGGGTATGCGCTGACCTATATCTCGATCAAGCCTTCAGCGGGCTGCGGCATGCCTAGAAATATCCGTCGGACGCGGCCGTGGCTTCCTTTGAGATCTCGACGCCATCGACCAGGATCTTGTCGACCAGTTCGTGGTGGAAGCAGACCAGTCCCTTGATGCGTTCTGCCTCGTGCACCGGCTCCGGATAGTACCAGACCATGTTCTCGTGCCGTTTCTTGGGCGTGGTCACGTGATAATAATTGGAAATGCCCTTATAGGGGCAGCGTGAGATGTAACGGCTGGGCGCGAGCATATCGAGGCGCGTGTCGGAGATCGGCAGATAGTGGCGCACAGGGTGGCCGGTTTCGAACAGGAACACGCCGCGCCGTGAATCGGCGACCTGCTCGCCATCGAGGATGACCTGGACGCGCCGCGACGACGGCAGGCAGTCGACGCGACGGAACGGGTCGCGGGCGTGCACGAAGATCTCCTCGTCTTCCTCGAACCAGTGGCCCATCTTGCTCCACACGAACGACATGTAGCCCGCGATCGGCGGACAACCCTTGACCGGATCGAGATAGCGCCATGCACCATCTTCGACCAAGGTGATGCCTGTATTGAGCGAGTAGTGCGTGGCGACGCCCTTGTACGGATCTTCCGTCGTCGTCTTTGAGGGCAGCAGGAATTCCTCGCGCACGTCCTCGATCGGGAAATAGTAGACCGGCAGATGGTCGGATTCGTACAAAACCAATGCCCTGGTGGTGTCGGCAACGGTCATCGAGCCGACCTGGACCCGCAGCCGCTTCAGCGACGGCATGGTGAAGGCGACATAGCCGGGCTCGAACTCGTACTGCTCGATGGTGTCGAGCACGGGGAAATGCGGTCCGCGACCGCGCAGATGAGGCTTGCGAATGGTAGTCTCCTGTTTCTGTCTGTCGTCGGCGCGTGGTTAGGACGATATGAGGCTGGGCCGACGGCCGGCGAGGGCTTCCGTACGGTGGGCGTTTGCCGGTGTCGAACCGTTGGAGCGATGGCCCCCCATCGTTCGTCGCGGGCCTGTTGCCGGATAGCCTCACCGCCCGAAACACGGAGCCGCCCAATATTGCTTCTGCCTGCCGAGCATGATCTTGGCAGCATCTACCCCAGCGACACCCGATCGAGCAGCAGCCCGGCGGCGATCGGCGGCAAGCCGCTGACATTCTTGCGCACCGGCACCAGGAGATCGGGAAAGTAGCTGAAAATGATGGGTGTCTCGTCGAGCAGCAGTTTCTGGATGTCGGAGGCTGCCGCGCGCTGCGCGCCGATATCGAGCGCCTTGAGATAGCTCGTGACCATGCCGTCATAGGCAGGGCTCTTGAAATGCGCCGCGTTCCAGGGGCCGTCGCTGACCAGCGGGCTCTTGAGGAACACATTCGGCACGCTGCGATGAGCGTAGTCGGTGATGCCGAGTGGGCTGTCCAGCCAGTCCGATTGGCCGAATACGGCCTTGCCGTAATATTTGTCCTGGTCTTCGATGTTGAGCGAGATGCGGGCGCCGATCTCCTTGGCGAAATTCTGGAACAGCTGCGCGTAGCCGGGAATATCGGAGTAGCGCAACGTCGTCAGTGTGATGTCGAGACCATTGGCAAGCCCCGCCGCCTCCATGAGTTGCTTGGCCTTGGCGATATCCTGCGTGCGTTGCGGCACCGACTTGTCGGTTGCGGGAAAGGCCGGCGCGAACGGGCTGTCATTGCCGGTCGCCGCCATGCCGCGGCACAGTCCGTCGACCAGCTTGGACCGATCGACGCTGAGCGCCAGCGCCTGGCGCACGCGCTTGTCGGTGAAGGGCGCCATGTCGCAGCGCATGTGCAACTGGCGATGCGCGGTCGAGGCGACGCGCAGCACCATGATGTCGGGGCTGTTCAGCACCACCTGGCTGACATCGAGCGGAACCGCGTCGAGAATGTCGACCTCGCCGGCCTGCAGCGCCAGGATGCGCGGCTGCACGTCGCCGTAGAACTTGAATTCGAGCCGGTCGGGCAATGCCTTCTCGCCCCAATAGTCGGGATTGCGCACGAAGGTCGCGCCGACCTTCGGCGTATAGGTCTCCATCCGGAACGGCCCGGTACCCTCAAAAGTCTTTTCGTAATCGCCTTTGTAGCTCGCCGGCAGGATGACGGCGTTGTAATTGTCGATCGACACCGAATAGGGAAAGCTGCCGTTCGGCGCATCGAGATGGAAGGCGACGGTGTGATCGTCGACCTTCCGGGTTGCACCCTTCGACAACAGGCCCTTGAACACCGACAGCGCGTTGGAGGCGCCGTTGGGATCGGCCAGCCGGTCGAACGTTGCGACGACGTCGTCGGCTTTGAATTCCTCACCATTGTGGAATTTCACGCCCTTGCGCAGCTTGAAGGTCCAGACGCTGCCGTCCGCATTGGGCGACCAGCTTTCCGCCAGAACCGGCTTCAAGGTCAGATCCGGCTGGGTGATGCAAAGGAATTCGGCGGTCTGGAAAACCAGCTGATAGCTGCCACTGTCATAGAAGGTGACGGGATCGATGGCACCGCCGGGCGTGGCCACGCCGGCGCGCACCGTGCCGCCCGGCTTGCCCTCGGCGCGGGCCTTCCGCGTGCCGAAACCGGCCGCTCCCAAAATGCCGCCAAGCAACGGCAGCGACAGGCCAAGCATGCTGCCGTGGCGGAGAAAATTACGCCGGTCGAGCCTGCCTGCCAGCAACTCGTCGACAGCGGAATTTTCGATTTCCGTGAGGCTTTTGCGGGCGGCGTCGATCGTCATGAAATGCCTTGGCATGGCTGCATTCCTCGCTTGCCCTCGGGAGAATGGCCATTTAGGTCATTGTTGACCGCGACCGGAAAGCGATATTTTTTGATGAGGCCCATCGAAATTTTCGATGCTAGAGTGATGGCATGGATACCGAAAACCTGCGCAGCTTCCTGGAGGTCGCCGAGCATGGCAGTTTCACGGTCGCGGCCAGCCGGCTCAATCTCGCGCAGTCAACGGTCAGCGCCCGCATAAGGGGGCTGGAGGAGCAGTTGGGGCGCCGGCTTTTCGTAAGAGATCGCGACGGCGTCACGCTAACGCCGGCTGGCTGGCAGTTCCTCCCGCACGCCTCCTCCATCACCCGCACTTGGGAGCAATCGCGGCAGGACATCGCTGTTCCCGACGGCTACGAGTCGCTGTTGCGCTTCACCGCGCCCGCCTATCTCTGGGATCGCGTCACCTCGCCATGGATCGCGTGGATGCGGGCCCAGCGGCCGAACGTGGCGCTGCGGCTCGAAGGAAGCTTTCCCGACCTGGCGATCGACCAATTGGCCGAAGGACTGCTCGACATCTGCATTCTCTATCTGCCGCGGCCGCATCCCGGCATCGTCTACGAGACGCTGGCCGTCGATCAGGTCGTGCTTGTCCAGCATTCCGCACAGACGAAGCCGTGGACCGAGAACTACATCCTGATGGACTGGGGACTCGAATTCCGCATCGAGCATGATCGGGCGTTCGCTGGCATGGTCAAGCCGGCCATTTCGGCCGGGCTGGTCTTCATCGGCTTGCAGCATGTGCTGTCGCAGCAAGCCGCCGCCTATCTGCCGCTCAGCGCCGTCAGCGGCCATATCGAGCGTGGCGAAATGAAACGCATCGCGAACACGCCCGTGTTCCAGCGGCCGATCTATCTTGCCTATCCCAGCAATCCGGCGTCGTCGGACGTGCTCGACGTGGCATTGGCGGGATTGCGGGCGCTGACGAGGGATTGGGCCGGCGAGCAGGGCTTTGCCGAAGGCGACCGGCCCTTCAGCATGGCCGGCCAGCCGTGAAGGGCAGGGGCCGCGTTTCCGACTACGCCGGCTCGGTATCGACCGCTGCCAGCCTCTGCAGCCTGGCGAGTTCCGCGTAGGGAATATGGCAGCGGATCGAGTGTTCGGGCCGCGCCTCGGCCAGCGGCGGCTCCTGCTGCTCGCAGATCTGGCCGATCTTGCGCGGGCAACGCGTGTGGAACACGCACCCCGGCGGCGGGTTGGTGGCGCTGGGGATTTCGCCGTCGAGACGGATGCGTGCGGCCTCGGTCTGATCGAGCCTGGGCACGGCCGATAGCAGCGCCTCGGTGTAGGGGTGATGCGGTCCGGAAAAAACGTCCTCCGATGGCCCGATCTCCATGATGCGGCCGAGATAGAGCACGGCGATCTTGTCGGAGAGATAACGCACCACGCCAAGGTCATGCGAAATAAAGATGTAGCTGACGTCTTCCTTGGCCTGCAGGTCGGCGAGCAGGTTGAGGATCGCCGCCTGGACGGAAACGTCGAGCGCCGAGGTCGGCTCGTCGCAGACGACGATGCGCGGGTCGCCGGCGAAGGCACGCGCAATGGCGACGCGCTGCTTCAGCCCGCCCGAAAGCTGGCGCGGCTTGACCGCCAGATGCCGGTCGGTGAGCCGCACCGAGCGGACGAGATCGTTGAGGCGCGCCTCCAGGGCTGCACCCCTCAAGCCCGCCAGCCGCTTCAGCGCACGGCCGATCAGATGGCGGATCGAATGCGAGCGGTTGAGGGCGGAGTCCGGGTTCTGGAAGACGATCTGCATCGCCTTGACCTGGTCGTCGCCCCGGTTCTCCAGCTTCGGCGCCAGCGTCTTGCCCTCGAGCTCGATGGTGCCGCCCTCATCGGGAGGCACCAGACCGAGCAGCAGCCTGGCGAAGGTGGTCTTGCCCGAGCCGGATTCGCCGACCAGGCCAAGCGTCTCGCCGGGCCTGAGATCGAGCGAAACGTCCTTGACGGCGCGCAGTGCATGGCCGTGGCTGGCGTAGGTCTTGTTCAGCCCGGCGACGCGCAGCACCGGCGCCGTCGTGGGTTTCGGTGCGGGCACCACGTTGGCGGGCGTGGCACGTGGCAGGGTGTGCGCCTGGTCGTGGTAGTGGCAGCGCGACAGCCGCCTCCCGCGCTCGTCGGTCAGATCATAGAGCGGCGGCAATTCGGTGCGGCAGCGGTCGGTGGCCAGCGCGCAGCGATCGGCGAAGGCGCAGCCCTTGATGTCGGCGCCGATGCCGGGCAGGAAGCCCGGGATGGTGTCGAGCCGGCCCTGGTCCTTGCGCTGACCGCCGCGCGGCAGGCAACGCAGCAGCGCCACCGTGTAGGGGTGGCGCGGATCGTTGAAGACGACATCGGTCGGTCCTTCCTCGACCAGCATGCCGGCATAGAGCACGCCGACCCGGTCGCACATGTTGGAGACGACGGCGAGGTTGTGGCTGATGAACAGGATCGACGCCGACAGTTCCTGCCTGAGCTGCGCGATGAGGTCGAGCACCTCGGCCTCGACCGTCGCGTCGAGGCCGGTGGTCGGCTCGTCGAGGATCAGCATCGAGGGATCGTTGGCCAGCGCCATGGCGATCGCCACGCGCTGCTGCATGCCGCCCGACAGCTGGTGCGGATAGCGCTGCATGACGCTTGGCGGATCGGAGATGCGCACGCGGTTCAGCATGGCGATGGCGCGATCGGTGGCAGCTTGGCCCGTGATGCCGCCAAGCTCGAAAATTTCGGTCAATTGCCGGCCGATGCGGATCGACGGGTTCAGCGCCTTTCCCGGGTCCTGATAGACCATGGAGACGCTTTCGGCGCGCGCGCGCCGAAGCGCCTCCGCGTCGAGCTTCATCACGTCCTGGCCGTCGAGTGAGATGGCGCCACCCGATATCGAGCCGTTGCGCGGGAGGTAGCGCACCACCGTGAGGGCTACCGTCGACTTGCCGCAGCCGGATTCGCCGACCAGCCCATAGGCCTCGCCCTGGCCGACGGTGAGGCTGAGATCGCGCAGCACCGCGCGATTGCGGCCGGCGACCCGGTAGGCGACCGACAGATCCTTGATATCAAGCGCGTCCTTTGCCTTCCCGGTCGATGTATTGGCGGGTTCAGTCATTGAAGGCCCCATGCACGCCGTCGGCGGCCAGGTTGACGCCGATCACCAGCGAGGCGATGGCGAGCGCGTCGAACAGCACCGTCCACCAGAAGCCGCCGCCGATCATGCCGTAATTGCTGGAGATGGAGAGCCCCCAGTCGGGTGACGGCGGCTGGATGCCAAAACCCATGAAGGAGAGGGTAGCGACCGCGAAGATGGCGTAGCCCAACCGCACCGTGGTCTCGACCAGGATCGGCGGGACGACGTTGGGCAGGATCTCGACGAACATCGTATGCAGCGCGCTCTCATGCCTGAGCTGTGCGGCGGCGACATAGTCGAGCTCGCGCTCGGCCAGCACCGCCGAACGCACGGTGCGCGCGATGATCGGCGCGAAGCTCAGCCCGATGACGATGATGACGGTGGTCTTGGACGTGCCCAGCGCGACGATGGCAAGCAGCGCCACGATCACCACGGGGATCGCCATGAAGGCTTCAAGGATGCGGCTGACGACATCGTCGACGAGGCCGCGGAAATAGCCGGTGAGCAGGCCGAGCGCGGTGCCGGCGACCGTCGCCAGCAAGGTCGCCAGGGGCGCGACGGTGAGGATATCGCGCGAACCGACGATGACGCGCGAGAACACGTCGCGGCCGATCTGGTCGGTGCCGAACCAGTGTTCGCGCGAAGGCGGCGCCAGCGCGTTGATGATGTCGTCAGCGAGCGGATCGTAGGGGACAAAATGTTCGCCAAACAGCGCGCAGGCAACCCAGAACAGCACGATGGCGATGCCGACGAGGAACGTTCGCGAGCGCAGCAGTGAAAAAAACACTTCGGCCAGCGGGCCGCGGCGCCGCATGTCGTCCTGTGCGGGGGCGGGGGTCTGGACGGCGCTCATTGGCTCGACCCCAGGCGGATGCGCGGATTGAGCACGGAGTAGAGGAAGTCGGCGATCAATGTGGCCACCGCATAGACGATGCCGATGGTGAGGATGCCGGATTCCAGCATCGGAAAATCCTTGCCGCGCGCGGCGGTGAAGATCAGCGAGCCGATGCCCTGGTAGCGGAACAGCGTCTCGATCACGACAAGGCCGCCGATGAGATAGCCGGTCTGGGTCGCGATGACGGTGATGGTAGGCAGCAGCGCATTGCGCAGCACATGGCGCCAGATCACAGTGCGCCAGGGCAGGCCTTTGAGCACGGCGGTTCGCGTATAGTCGGAATCGAGCGCCTCGATCATGCCGGAACGCGCCATGCGCGCGATATAGCCGAACAGCACCAGGAACAGCGGCAGCGACGGGAGGATCAGGTAATAGAGCTGGGTGAAGAAGCCGGCATCCCTGGGCCACGCGGCCGAGATCGGCAGCCAGCGCAGCCACACGCCGAAGATCAGGATCAGGATGATGCCAGTGACGAATTCCGGCAGCACCGTCACCGACAGGCCGCCGAGGCTGATGATACGGTCGAGCGGGCGGTTGAGGTTGAGTGCGGCAATGACGCCGCCGAGGATGCCGATCGGCACCACCAGCACGAAGGCGACCCCCGCCAGCTTCATCGAATTGCCAAGCGCACCGATGACGAAGGGCGCCACCGGCGAACGGAAAATGTAGGACGTGCCCATGTCGCCCTGGACGAAGTTCGATATCCAGCTCCAGTACTGGGTGAGCAGCGGGCGATCGACGCCGAGCGTGTGATTGAGCGCGTCGACCGCGCGTTGGTCGGCGAACGGGCCGAGGATCGCGCGCCCGACATTGCCAGGCAGGACCTGGCCGCCCAGGAACACCATGATGCTGAGCAGGAACAGCGTCACCAGCGACAGGGACACACGCCGCGCAAAGAAGGAGAGAATGGCTAAGACTCCTTGCAAAGCCAGCCCCCTGGGGAGCTGGCTGTTAGAGGAATGGCTTTCCCTTTCGCTTACGCCTTCGATGCCTTTTCGAGGAACAGCTGCGACATGGCTGTCGGTTGCACGCCGGCCACGCTCTTCGACGTCGCCGTCAGGTAGTCGTAGAAATAGCCGAAGATGACAGGCGTTTCCTCGAGCAGAAGCTTCTGGATCTTGCCGGCGTCAGCCTTCTGCGCCTCGAGGTCGAGCGCCGCGATATAGCTGGTCGCCAGCGCGTCGTAGTCCTTGTTCTTGAAGTGCGCGGCATTCCAGGTGCCGTCGCTCTTCAGGGGAGCGGCAAGATAAACATTCGGCACGCCGCGATGGCCATAGTCGGTGATGCCCATCACCGAATCCAGCCAGTTCGATTTGCCGAACACCGCGTCACCATAATAGGCGCTCTGGTCGAGGATGTTGAGTTCGAGCTCGATGCCGATCTCCTTGACCCAGTTCTGGATGAGCTGGGCATATTCGGGGATTTCGAGATAGCGCTCGGTGGTCAGCGTGATCTTGAAGCCCTTGCCGGCACCGGCCGCTTCCATGAGCTGCTTGGCTTGTGCGATGTCCTGCTTGCGCTGCGGTATGCTTGTATCGGTCGAGGGGTAGACCGCGGCGAATGGACTGTCATTGCCAAGCGCCGAGCGTCCCTTCATCAGGCCGGCGGCGAGCTTGTCGCGATCGAGGCAGAGCGCGATGGCGCGGCGCACGCGTGCATCCTTCAACGGGCCATCGTCGCAGCGCAGATGCAGTTGCTGGTGAGCCGACGACTTCAGGCTGAGGATTTCGAAGCCCGGATCGTTGAGCAGGGCCACGCCGGCCAGCACCGGCATCTGGTTGATGACGTCGACCTGCCCACCCTGCAGCGCCAGGATCATCGGCTGCACGTCGGTAAAGAAGGTGAACTCGGTACGGTCAGGCAGCGCCTTCGCTCCCCAGTAGTTCTCGTTGCGGACGAAGGAAGCGCCGACCTTCGGCGTGTATTTCTCCACCTTGAACGGGCCGGTGCCATCGAAGCTCTTCTCGTAGTCGCCCTTGTAGTCCGCCGGGATGATGACGGCGTTGTAATTGTCCGACGAGACCATGTAGGGAAAATTGCCGTTCGGCGCGTCGAGGTGGAATTCCACGGTGTAGTCGTCGACCTTCTTGCTGGCCCCCTTCGACAGGATACCGGTGAACACCGACAGCGCGTTGGACGAGTTTGCCGGATCGGCCAGGCGGTCGATGCTCGCCACCACGTCCTCGGCCTTCATTTCGCCGCCGCTGTGGAATTTCACGCCCTTGCGCAATTTGAAGGTCCAAACCGAGCCGTTGTCGTTCGGCTTCCAGCTCTCGGCCAATGCGGGCTGCAGCACCAGGTCGGGGCCGTCGACACAGAGGAATTCCGCAACCTGCTGCATGATCAGCAGGCCGCCGGCGTCGGCGATCGTGACGGGATCGATGGCTGCCGCCGGCACGCTGCTGGCGACACGGATGGTGGCGCCGGGTGCGCCCTGGGCGCGGGCCAGCGATGGCATGCCGCCAAGGCCGGCAGCCGTGGTGATGCCTCCAAGCAGCGGCAGCGACAGGCCAAGCAGGCTGCCATGGCGGATGAAGTCGCGGCGGCTGACACGGCCGTCGACGAGGCCGTCGATCAGGTGATTTTCAAGCGGCGAGCGATTGCGCCGGATCAGGTCGAGAATGCGGTAGTTCTTGATCATGGGTTTTAACCCTTCCCCTGTTTCTTATGGTTTGATGAATGCGTTTTTCAGTTGACGAAGTCCGTGGAGTTCTCCTGTCCCGGCCATCAACGTTGTCAGTCGACCGGACTGTAGCATGCGGTTTTCCCTGGTCCATCCGATCCTTGCGGCGCGGGGGTCAGATTTTCTTGAGGCAATGCTTCCACCCGTCCGGTCCTGCCGTCGCCATCGATCGCGGCGGCGGACTCTTGTTCTTGAAATACGTCTCCTTTCCCGTGTCGTTCTCCTAGTTCAGCGGCAAACGGCGATATGTCCCTGGCTTGGCCGGGTCATGATATTTGTTGCAAGGGCCGTTGTCGGCAAAGTCGCGATGGCAGGCCGCGAGATTTTTCCGCGACAAGGTGACACCAAGACCGGGACCTTCCGGGACACGCACCGTATTGTTCCTGGGGCAAAACGGCCCCTCCTCGGTGATATCCATAGGTTGCATACGAAACAGCGACTGGTTCGGCTCCCGGATCCAGCCCAGGGCCGCGCACAGATGCAGGTAGGCCGCGCTGCCGATGCCGCTGTCGCCGCTGTAGCACCAGAAATCGATGCCCGCGTGCTCGCAGGCGCCGACAAAGCGCAGCATCCGGCCGATGCCGCCATGCGCGGTCGGGTTGCCGACGAATGCATCCGGCACCTTGAGGTCCATGGCGCGCGCGATGTCGATATTGTGGGTCGAGAACGGGATCGAGCAATGGCGGCGCAGTTGGCGCATCTCCTCCGATGTCGCCACCGGATCTTCCCAGTTGCGCACGCCGAGCTCTTCCAGCGGCCGTGCTAGCCGCCGCGCCGTGGCCAGCGAATAGGCCTGGTTGGAATCGATGCGGATCATCGCCTCGTCGCCGAGTTTTTCGCGGAGCAGCTCGACCATTCTCAGCGAGACTTTCGGATCTTCGGTCGAGAATTTGCCTTCGAAGAAGGTCGTTCCATGCGTCTCGTGCAGTTCGACGCAATAGTCGGCGACTTCTTCCGGCGTCGTTTCGCCCTTTACACCATCCCCATCGCCGCGCAGCGAGAAATAGTCGGTGAACGGGATGTCCTTGCGCACGGCCCCGCCGAGCAACTGATAGAGCGGCTGGTTCCAGGCCTTGCCGCGCAGGTCCCAAAGCGCCATCTCGATGGCGCCGAAGGCCATGATGCGGGTGCGGTCGTTGATCGACTGCACGCCGGTCCAAAACGGCAGGCAGACATGTTCGGCGCCGGCAATGTCGAAGGCGTCGCGGCCGACCAGCCGCTGGGCAAGAACATCATTGATGATGGCGGCCGCTGCCGGCGTCGGTGCTTCGCCCAGCCCGACAAGGCCGTCCTCGGTCTCGACTTCGACGATAACAGGCGAAAAACCGTCGAGTTCGCCGAACACCCAGGCATAGGGCGCTTCGAGGCGAAGATTGATCGGCGTGGCCTTGATGCCGCGGATCTTCATCTCAGCGTCCAACTTCGAAGAAGGGCTTGCCGAGCAGGTCTGGAACGACGTCGATGCCAAGGCCTGGGCCGGCGGGAATACCCATGCGGCTGCCGGTGACCGGCGGCGCGTTCGACGCGGTGCGCACCGTCACCCATTCATGGAAGGCGATCGCGTGCAGCCGGCGCTCCTCCGGCGTCGACAGCGACAGATGCGCCATGGCGGATGTGTCGATCTCGGCGCCGCCGGTATCCTCGACCGTGATCATGAAGCCGAGATCGACGGCGACGTCACGGATCAGCCGGGTCTTGGTGACGCCGCCGAGCCGCGAGATCTTCAGCGTCAGCCCGTCCGCCGCGCCGAGGCGATGGATTTCCAGCATCGCCTCCAGCGAGGTGACGGATTCGTCGAGCACCATCGGCTTGTCGAGCATGCGGCGCACCGACATGTTCTCGTCGATCGTCGTGCAAGGCTGCTCGAACGTATAGTCGATCGCCCGCGTCGCGTCAGTGAACTGACGCGCCTGGTATGGTGTCCACCCGGCATTGGCGTCGCAGAAAATGACAGTGCCTTTCGGCACCGAGGCGGCGACCGCCATGACGCGCTCGACGTCGTCATGGACATTGCCGCCGACCTTGACCTGGAGCCGGCGGAAACCGTCCTCGACGATGCGCTTGGCAAGTGCGGCCATTTGATCGATCGTGCCATGGGTGACGACCTTGTAGAGTTCGGCCGTGTCGCTTTCCCTGCCGCCGAGCAGCGTCACCAGCGGTACGCCGGCGGCACGCGCCGCCAGATCCCAGCAGGCCATGTCGAGCGCCGATTTGATGTAGGGATGGCCCTTGAACACCGTGTCCATCAGTCGGCCGATGCTGGCCAGCCCGCACGGGTCCTGGCCGATAAGGTGCGGTGCGATCTCCGGCACGCCGGCTCGGGTGCCGGCCGGGAAGGCGGCCGAGTAGAAATTGCCGAGCGGCGCCATCTCACCCCAGCCGGTGACGCCGCTGTCGGAGGTGATGGAGACGATCACCGCGTCGAAGCAGTCGGCCACACGCCCCTTGGACATGCGATAGGGGCCATCCACGAAAGGCTGCACGACGTGATAGGCTTTGATGGTTTCGATCTGCACGTGGGGTATCCATTATCCGCGGTGAGGGGGAGGGTCAGGCGCCTTTCGACGAACGCTTTTCGAGGCCGCGCGCATAGGCAAGAAGCTCTTCGAAATCGTGGTCGATATGCTCGCGTGCGTGGCGCTGGGCGGCACGCATGTCGTCGCTCTTGAGCAGCCGCACATAAGTCTCGTGAACGTCTTCGGCGGGCACGGCTTCGTTGCGTGCCTGCTGGTGCAAGGCGAAATACATCTGCAAACGGCTGGTCAGTCTTTGCCAGGTTTCCAAGAGCACTGAATTGTCGGCCCATTCATAGATCAGGCCATGCAGTTGCAGCGCGGTCTCAATCTGGCGCGTGGTGTCGCGGTCGCGCGTCGCCTGCTTCACCGCCTCGTGGCGCCGGTCGAGCTCATCGAAAAAGCGCTGGTCGCGCAGTTCCCACGTCCGCTCGATGGCGAATTCGTCGAGCACCTTGTTGAGCGAATAGACGTCGTCGATGTCCTTGGCGGTGACATTGATGACGAAGGTGCCTGCATAGGGAATGCTGGTCAGTATGCCTTCCTGGACCAGCTCGCGCATCGCCTCGCGCAGCGGGGCGCGGCTGACCCGCATTTGTTCGGAAATCCTGAGCTCGTTGAGCTTCTGGCCTGGCTCGAGCTGACCGGTCAGGATCGCGCGTCTGAGCAGCGCCACGATTTCGGCACGGCGTGTCGTGTCGGCAATCGGACTGAATTCCGTCTTCACCATCCGGCCCACTCCCGCGAGAACAGAGCAGAGACAATCAGATTGTCGACAATCTAACAAGAGGCTCTGCTCGAATTCTTATCTTCGCTTCGCGGCCCGGGCCGGGGTGCGAAGGGCTGGGTCAAGCCGCACGGCCATAGAAGCCGACGCGCTCCTCCTCGCTGAACATCACGCCTGGCTTCTCATAGTAGGAGAACACCGCGATCATCCGTTCGCGTTCACCTTTGACCGTGGTGACACGATGCGCGGTGTTCTTGCCGCGAAACACGTTCAGCGTGCCTGGTTTCATGCGCAGGATCCTGACGTCGGGGTCACGTCCTTCGAGCAGCCGGGCGACGCCCTCGTAGTTCGGGTTGTCATCCGACCTGAGATCGGTGCGGTATTCGAGGTCGCCGCCGCGTTGCGCCTGCTGCAGCAGCAAGGTGGTGGTGAATTCCGAGCGGTCGAAGTGCCAGTTCAGCGCTTCGCCGGCGCGATAGGCCATGACATTGGTGCGGGCCAGCGGATCCTCCATGACGTGCAGCTTTGCCTTGCCCATCGTCGCCGCGAGGAAACGCACCAGCGGCTCATACTCATAGATCGCCATCACCGTGCTGCCGGGAATTTGGTCGGCGCAGACCGTGTGGCTGACGGTCTCGACCTTGCGCAATGCGGGATGATCGGGCGCCAGTTCGGGAATGCTCGGCTTGAAGTAGATGTTGTGCATGCGCTTGTGGACATGGGATTGCGTGTCCATGACCGGCTTGATCTCCCGCACCGCCTGTTCGGCGACGCCGGGCTTCAAGAAACCTTCGAGATTGAACATGCCGTCGGCTTCCAGCGCCGCGATCGACTGTCCGACGAGGCGGTTCCATTCGACGCTGCCTTCACGGTCGAGCGGATAGCGGTCGAGATCGAGAATGTCTTTCATGTCATATGCTCCAACGTTAGGCACAGAAGACGGCAAAAAATTCTTTCTCTCAACACCGGAAATTATTAGGATTGGCCAAGAAAAACTTCAGGAGCCTGATTTGGACCGGCTGCCGCCGCTGAATGCGATCAAGGCCTTCGAGGTCGCGGCCCGGTCAGGCAGCTTCACCTTGGCCGCAGCCGAGCTCGGCGTGTCCTCGGCGGCGGTCAGCCAGCAGATCCGCAATCTCGAAGCCTGGTTCGGCAAGCAGCTTTTCGTGCGCACGGGCAACCGCATCGCGCTGACCGATGCCGGGCACGCCATCTATCCGCAGACGGCGCGCGCGCTCGGCGACATTGCCGCGATCGGCCAGCGCATGCTGGAAGGGGGCCTGAGGACGCGACTAGTCGTCAGCGTGCCGTTCTCGCTTGCCGAGCTGTGGCTGGCGCCGAGGCTGGCCGTACTCCTGGATGCCTTCCCGCATATGGCGATCGATGTGCGAGCCGAGGATGATCCGATCGATCTGGTGCGCCAGAATGTCGACGTGCGCATCAGCTATGGCGACTATCACTATCCCGGCCTGCGGATGGTCCGCCTGGTCCATGACGAGGTGCTGCCGGTCTGCGCGCTGGAATTCTGGCAGCGGCACGGCAGTGGCGATGCGAGGCTCACCGATTTGCATGAGAGCCAGTTCATCCACACCAATTGGGGACCGAACTATGCCTCGCACCCGAGTTGGACCGACTGGTTCGCGGCTTGCGGATCCAGCCGGTCGCCCGACCCGTCGCATGGCCGCCGCGTCGGCCTGTCCAGCCTGGCGATCGCCTCGGCGAGGCTCGGCCTGGGCATTGCCCTCGGCCAGCGGGTGATGGCGCAGGCCGATCTGGAGGCAGGGCGCCTGATCGCGCTGTCATCGGTCTCGGTGCGCCTTGGTCACCCCTATTGCGCCTTCATGCCGCCAGCCAAGGCCGACCGCGCCGACGTCGCCGCTTTGGTCGGTCTGCTCGTGAAAACGGCGCCCGCGACCTGAGAAAAGGTCGGGGCGCCGCGCGGAAACCGGGCCTGCGGGGGAGTCAGGTAGCCGGTTTCTGTGGCAGGGGCGAAATCGGCATTCCGGGACCGATCTTCTGCAGATTGCCTGTGATCACCTGGTCGCCTTCAGCGACGCCGCTGAGAATGGCGACCATGTCGCCGCTGGTCGGTCCCAGCGAAACGAGCCGCTGGTCGACCGTATTGCCCTTGCCGACGACATAGAGGTACTTGCCGAGCTGGCTTGATCCCAGTGCGACCTGCGGCACCATCAGTGCATCGGGCTGTTGTTTGACGTGCAGCCGCACGCGAACATACTGGCCAGGCAAGAGCGTGAACTTGGCGTTCCCGATGGTGGCGCGTGCGGTGATCGTGCCGGTCGAGTGATCGATCGTGTTGTCGATAAAGGTGAGCTCGCCCTTCTGGTGGGCCTCGGTCTCACCGGGAAGCAGGACCTCGACCTCGATCGGGCCGGCGGCACGCGCTTCCTCGATCTGCGCCAGATCCGTCTCGCTCGGATTGAAGGTGACGTAGATTGGGTCGAGCTGCACCAGGGTGTTGAGCACGGTGCCGGCAACGCTGACCAGCGTTCCCACGGAAGCCTGGTTGCGGCCCAGACGTCCAGCGAACGGCGCGTGGATTTCAGCGTAGCTCAAATTGAGCTCGGCCGTGCGCACAGCCGCCTGGTTCAGCGCCAGCGACGCCTGCGCCTCGCGCAAGGTGCTGGTGCGCTGGTCGAAGCTGTCCTTGTCCAGGTAGCCGCTCTTGGCGAGTTCGGTACCGCGGCCGAGATTGGAACGTGCATAATCGAGGGTCGCCGTGTCGCGCTGAACCTGTGCCTTCGCCTGGTCGAGCGAGGCCTGGAAGTCATCGGGCGAGATCCTGTAGAGCAGGTCGCCTTGCCGCACGTCGGCGCCGTCTTGCGCCGTCTGTTCCTGCAAATAGCCGGGGACGCGTGCCTGCAGCGTGATGCTGCGGATCGGCTCGGTCCGCGCGGCATAGTCGAGATAGATCGGGATCGTCTTCTTGACCACGTTCGCCACCGGCACCGGCATGACGAACGCTGCTGGAGCCGGCGCGGCCCCGGCCGTGCCGGCATTCAGGCTGAGATTGCCCATGTCCAGCAGGTGGACACTGGCCACCGAGATCGCACCCAGCGCGACAGCCGTTCCCAACGCGATTTTCCATTTACGCATGATGATTCTCCAATCTTATTCGGCCGCTTCCGCCAGAGGAGGAAAGGCGGGTTTGGCCGTTGGTTCAGTGTGTTGAGAAGCGGGCTCGTCGCCGCCGCGCCGTTCGCGCAGCTGTTCGATGACCGCGTAGAAGACCGGCACGAACACCAGCGACAGGATGGTCGCGGCGACCATGCCGCCGAACACGGTGGTGCCGATGGACTGGCGGCTGGCGGCACCCGCGCCGGTGGCGATCATCAGCGGCACCACGCCGAGGATGAAGGCAAACGCGGTCATCAGGATCGGCCGCAGTCTCAGCCGAGCGGCCTCCATCGATGCCTCGACGATGCTGAGGCCTTCCTCGCGCCGCCGTCTTGCGAACTCGACGATCAGGATCGCGTTCTTGGCCGCCAGGCCGATCAGCATGACGAAGCCGATCTGCGAATAGACGTCGATCTGCATGCCTCGTACCCAAAGTGCGGCGAACGCGCCGAACAGGGCGAGCGGCACCGCCAGCAGCACCATGAAGGGCATCGCCCAGCTCTCGTACTGCGCCGCCAGGATCAGGAAGACGAAGACGATGGCGAGGGCAAAGACCACCGACGCGATCGACCCCGCCTTGAGCTCCTGGAAAGTGATGCCGGTCCATTCGAAACCGAAATCCCTGGGCAGCGCGGTCGCCGCTGCCCGTTCCATGGCGGCGACCGCCTGGCCCGACGAATAACCGGGAGCGGCGCCGCCATTGATGGTGGCCGAGGCGTTGTTGTTGTAGTGCGGCACGGTTTCCGGGCCGACGAACGGCACCAGCTTGCCCAGCGTGCTGAGCGGCACCATGCCGCCGGAGGCATTGCGCACATAGAGCCGTGAAATGTCGGCTGCACCGGCACGTGAATCCTTGTCGGCCTGGATGGTCACCCGGAAGGTGCGGCCAAACAGGTTGAAGTCGTTCACGTAGAGCGAGCCGAGATAGATCTGCAGCGTGTTGAAGACGTCGGGCAGGTTGAGGCCGAGCAGCTTCGCCTTGGCGCGGTCGAGATCGTAGTTGAACTGCGGCGTCGAGGTCGAGAACGGCGAAAACAGCTGCTGCGGATTGATTTCAGGCTGCTTGCGGGCCTCGGCGATCACCGCTTGCGTGGCGTCGTTGAGGGCCGTGCTGCCGCGGCCGGTGAGGTCCTCGACGACGAATTCGAAGCCGCCCGTGGTGCCGATGCCGGGGATGGAGGGCGGATCGAAGGAGAGCGCGAAGGCCTCCGGAATTTGCATCAGCTTGCCACGCACGTCGCCAACGAGCTTCGAGGCGCTCTGGTCGGGGCCACGCTCCTCCCACGGCTTGAGGATGGCGAACTCGACCGCCGAGTTCGACTGCGCCGCGCTGGTGAGGAAGTTCAGGCCGCTGATCGAGCCGACGATGTCGACGCCTGGCGTCGCCTGCAGGATGTCGCGCGCCTTCTGGGCCACCGCATCGGTACGCTCCAGCGAAGCGCCGTCGGGCAGCTGGATGACGACGAAGAAATAGCCCTGGTCCTCGACCGGTAGGAAGGTCGAGGGCAGCTTTTGCCAGACGAAGTAGGTGGCGACCAGGCCGGCGGCGAACAGGCCAAGCATGATCCAGCGCAGCCGGATAAGGATGCGCACGCCATGGGCATAGGCATGCGACAGCCTGTCGAAGCCCGTGTTGAACCAGCGGAACAGGAAGAATTGCGTCTCGCCGCGATGGCGCAGGAAGGCTGCACTGAGCGCCGGGCTGAGCGTCAGCGAGTTGAAGGCGGAGATGCCGACGGAGATCGCCACCGTCAGCGCGAACTGGTTGTAGAGCTTGCCGGAGACACCGGGAATGAAGGCAACCGGCACGAACACCGCCATCAGCACGGCGGTGGTCGCAATGATCGGGCCTGTAACCTCGGCCATGGCGGCCTTTGTCGCCGCCAGCGGTTTCAGTCCGGCCTCGAGCTGTCGTTCGACATTCTCGACCACGACGATGGCATCGTCGACGACAAGGCCGATCGCCAGCACCATGCCGAGCAGCGAGAGCATGTTGAGCGAGAAACCCATCATCTCCATGATGACGAGCGTCGCCACCAGCGACACCGGAATGGCGATGGTCGGAATGATGGTCGTGCGCCAGCTCTGCAGGAAGATGAAGACCACGGCGACGACGAGCACCAGGGCTTCGCCAAGCGTGATCAGCACGTCATGCATCGAGGCCGAGACGAAGCGCGTCGTATCGTAGTGCATCGCATAATCGACGCCCTTGGGAAAACGGGCCGACAGTTCCTGCATCTTGTCCTTGACGCGCTGCTGCAGATCGAGCGCGTTGGAGCCGGGCATCTGATAGACGGCGAGCACCACGGTCGGGTCCTTGCCGAAAAAGGCCGAGGACGAATATTGCAGGGCACCAAGCTCGATACGGGCGACGTCGCGCAGCCGCACCAGCGAACCGGTATCGGTGTTGGCACGCACGACGATGTCGCCGAATTCCTTCGGGTCGCTCAACCGGCCGACGGCGTTGACCTGCATCTCGAAGGCGGTGCCGGCGGGCGCCGGCGACTGGCCGATCTTGCCGGCCGCCACCTGGACGTTCTGTTCGGCGATGGCATTTTGCACATCGACCGCGGTGATGCCGAGATTGGCGAGCTTGTCCGGATCGAGCCAGACGCGCATCGAATAACGCCGTTCGCCGAAAATCTGCACGTCGCCGACACCAGGCAGCCGCTTCAGCGGATCCACCACCTGCAGATAGGCAAGGTTGGAGAGCGCCACCGGATCGACCGAATGGTCGGGCGAAGTCAGGTTGACGATGAGCACGAAGTTCGGGTTCTGCTTCTTGATCGTCACGCCGCCCTGGTTGACGATCGCCGGCAGCGACGAGGCGGCCTGCGAGACGCGGTTCTGGACGTCGACGGCGGCCGTGCTCAGGGAATAACCGACATCGAAGGTGATGGTGATGGTCGACGAGCCGTCATTGGAACTCGTCGAGGACATGTAGGTCATGCCTTGCACGCCGTTGATCTGCTGCTCCAGCGGCGTCGTCACCGTGTCTGCCACCACTTGCGCGCTGGCGCCCGGATAGTGGGCGCTGACCACGACTTGCGGCGGTGTGATGTCGGGAAACTGCGAGACGGGCAGCAGGAAATAACAAATCGTGCCGGCGAGCACCATGATGATGGCGATCGCCGAGGCGAAGATCGGACGATGGATGAAAAAGTTTACCACGACACGCACGCCTCTCCGGCCGCTCTTGCCCGCCCGAAGGCGCTGGCGACCCTGGACAACTGCCCGCGCCCGTCCCGGGACCCTTCCCGTGAACGCAGCAACGGCACCTCGCGACGCTGCCCATCGGCAAGCGAGCGCAACATGTTCTCGAACGCGCGGGGGTCGACCCCGTCTGCCTTCATGACCAGCCGGATCATCGGATCCCGGACGGCCTCATCTATGGTAAGATCGCGGCGCTGTGGCATTGGCCGGCTCCTTGTCTGTCGATTCGCAGCCCGTGCTCACGAACCGTTTTTCATCTCTTCACCGGCCGAGGCCGCATGATTGGCAATCTTTTCGTCCATCTCGATCTGGTAGGACCAGTTCACGACCTTGTTATTGACGACGGACGATATAGGTGTTACCAGTAAGTAACATTCTGGAAGTTACAGACCGGTAACACCCTAGTCAAGAGGTGGCCGAGGGTTTTTTGGAAACGAAAGGAGATCATGATGACAGACGGCGTCGTGGAGCGCTCTCGTCCCCGGGATCGGATTCTGGAGACGGCGCGTGACATGTTCCACAAGCACGGCATCAAGGGCGTCGGCGTCGACGCCATCACCGAGGCTGCCGGCACGAACAAGATGACGCTCTATCGTCACTTCGAATCCAAGGACGAACTGATCGTCGAATGCCTGCGCGCCAACGCATTGAAAGCTGGCGCGATGTGGGAAACGTTCGAGGCCGAGCATCCGGGTGACAAGCTCGCTCAACTTCATGCCTGGGTTCGCAAGGCCGCCGCCATGCTCAACACCGACGGCCGTGGCTGCGACATGGCCAACGCCGCCGCCGAGCTGACCGAACCCGATCATCCGGCAAGGCGCGTCATCAAGGAACTCAAGGAAGCCCAGCGCGAACGCCTGGTCGGGCTCTGCCGGGATGCCGGCATCGGCCAGGCCGAGCTTCTCGCCGATACGCTGTCGCTGCTGTTTGAAGGTGCGCGGGTCAGCGTGCAGACCGTCGGTGCCGAGGGCCCGAGCACGCAGTTCGTGCGGATGGCTGAAGGACTGATCGTTTCCTTCCGGGGCACTGCCGCCGGTTAAGTATTGCCGTGGCTGCTGGTGATTTTGCGGTCGCGTGACCGAAACGATGTCTGCTGCCCTATAGGCAGCACGCTATTTCCCGTTGACTGAACGAAAAAAGCCCGCTGCCGGGAGGAGGTGGCAGCGGGCTCGATTTCGAATGTGGCGCGGGAGGAGGTGCACCCCATTCAGCGTCGGCATCGCATCTGGGAGGAGTAGATGGCCGACAACCAGAACGTACGAGTTGCCCAATGATTCGGCAACAATGAATTGTGCATAGCTGCTGTGCAGATTTGCAGGGGCGGTCAGGTTCCCCAGGAGATGCGGGATCTCACTGCACCGGTACGTTTTCCCGGAAGATCAATCGCGGCTCGATGAATTTGCGGGTGAGATAGGGCGCCGATGATGCGATCGAGCCGAGCAGCTGGATCACCGACTGCTCCGCGATCAGCCTGGCGTTCTGGTCGATGACGACGTCGGCGAGGTCGTCGACGAGGT
Source organism: Mesorhizobium sp. ESP6-5 (assembly GCF_020164695.1). Classification (NCBI taxonomy): domain Bacteria; kingdom Pseudomonadati; phylum Pseudomonadota; class Alphaproteobacteria; order Hyphomicrobiales; family Phyllobacteriaceae; genus Mesorhizobium; species Mesorhizobium sp. ESP6-5. The sequence continues at coordinate 111,941 of NZ_JAIUGR010000002.1, read as the reverse complement.
AACCGCGTGTCTCCCTGGTCAGATCGTGGCAGATGAAGACCGGCTTGCGGTTGGGCCTGGTTTCCCGGATCGCCTTGGCAATGCCGGAGCGCCCGGCGCCGACGCAATAGATACCGAGCAGTTCCGGCTCGTTGCGCAACGCTTTCATGGTTGCGGCATAGCTGGCACCGGGCTCGTCATTGATCTCGACGGCGCTGCTGACGGTGAGGTTGGGAAACTCCTCACCAAGCACGGAGCGGAAGCCCATCTCGCGCTCTTCATGGCCGCGGTAGGAACGCGAGCCGACGACCATCGCCAGCTGCCCCTCGCGGCCACCCAGGAAGCGTCCCATCAAAAGTGCCGCCGTCCGCCCCGCCACGCGGTTGTCGATGCCGACATAGGCCGAGCGGGGAGCGGCCGGAATATCGGAGACCAGCGTCACCAGCCGGATACCGGCCTCGACCATGTCGCGCAGGATGTTGCGCGTCCTGGGATGATCGACCGCGATGACACCGACGCCGTTGGCGCGCAGCGACAGCTTTTCGACCGCGGTCTGCAAGGCATTGGGCGAGATACCGGCGAGATTGTGAATCCGGCAGGACGCCACCAGCGGCAGGCGCGAGGCGTAGTCCTCGATGTGCTTTGCCAGGTCGTGCATGAAGTCGTTCGAGCCGATCGGCAGGAAGAATTCCAGGTTTGCGGGCCTCGAGGGAAGCGTCACCTGGTCGGCGACCGGCAGATAGCCGAGCTGCTTGGCGGCCTCCATGACGCGTTGCCGGTTGGCGGCACTCGCTCCGGGCCGGTTGTTGAGCACCCTGTCGACCGTCGCGGTCGACAGCCCGCAGTTCCTGGCGATGTCGGAGACGGTAGCCTTCATGCCGCAACCCTACACGTCGCTTCGTACGTCCTCAGTGCGCCGGCTTGCCGTCGGCGAGGGCGTCGCGGATGTCCTTGTCCGACATGCCGGTGATGATGCGCTCGACTTCCGTCACGGTTGTCGTCTTCGGATCGATGTCGTCGGCGACCACCTTGCCCCTGCGCATGACGACGATGCGGTCGACCACCTGGAAGACATGGTGGATGTTGTGCGCGATGAAGATGCAGGAGTGGCCGGAATCGCGGGCGTTGCGCACGAAGCTGAGCACGCCTTGGGTCTCCGCCACGCCGAGATTGTTGGTCGGCTCGTCGAGGATGATCAGGTCGCTGTCGAAATGCATGGCGCGCGCGATCGCGACCGCCTGCCGCTCGCCGCCGGAGAGCGAGCCGATCGGCGTCGTCGGCGGGATGTTCTTGGAGATGCCGACCTGTTTGAGCAGATCGCGGGCGACCGTGTTCATGGCGTCCTGGTCCATGCGGTTGAGGAAGCGCGGCGGCTTGATCGGTTCTCGACCCAGGAACAGGTTGCGCGCGATCGACAATTGCGTGACCAGGGCGGAGTCCTGGTAGATGGTCTCGATGCCGTGGGCGATGGCGTCGCTGGTATCGCGCAAGGTGACCTTCTTGCCGCGGATGAAGATATCGCCGCTGGTCAGCGGCACCGCGCCGGAGAGAACCTTGATCAGCGTCGATTTGCCGGCGCCATTGTCGCCCAGAAGGCCGACGATCTCACGCTCGTTGACATGGAAATTGGCGTCCACCAGCGCCTGCACGCGGCCATAGGACTTGCGGATGTTGTGCATGCGGATCAATGGCTCGGCCATGGTTCAAGTCCCCGCCTGGTGCCGGCGTTCCAGCCATGAATGCAGCGCCATCATGCCAAGGATGATCGCGCCGATGAAGATGTTGTAGGCAAGGCCGGGCACGCCGATCAGCACGATGCCGTTGCGCATCACGCGCAGGATCAGGATGCCGAGCACGGTGCCGATGATGGTGCCGCGCCCGCCGGTGAGTGCGGTGCCGCCGATCACCACCATGGCGATTACCTCGAGCTCGTAGCCGGTACCGCTGTTGGGGTTGGCGGCGGATGTGCGCAGCGAGGAGATGACGCCGGCAAGCGAGGCCATGACCGACGACAGGACGAACAGGCCGACCTTGACGCGATTGACATTGACGCCGCGGGCACGCGCCGCGTTGGGATTGCCGCCCGCCGCCTGGATCCAGTTGCCTGTCCGGCTTTGCGTCAGGACAAAGCCGAGCGCGATCGCCGCGGCGATGAACCAGAACAGCGACATGTAGATGCGGAACGGCCCGATGAAGAAGTCGCCGACCAGAGCCTCCGCCAGCCAGCTGCCTTCGGCACTCCAGGTGCGCTGCGGAAACCCGTCGGTGATGAAAAGCGCGCTGCCGCGCACCACCAGCAGCATGCCGAGCGTCACCAGGAAGGACGGGATCTTGAGCTGCGTGACGAACCAGCCATTGACCAGGCCGATCAAGGCGGCAACCACCAGCGCGACAAGGAAGCCCATTTCCAGCGAGGTGACGCCGGCATTGAACAGCGTCCACATCAGCACGGGCGAGAAGCCGAACAGGGACCCGACGGAGAGGTCGAATTCGCCCGAAGTCATCAACAGCGTCATCGCCAGCGCGATCAGGCCGAGCTCGACCGTGAAGGCCAGCGTGTTGGAGATGTTCTGCGGCGACAGGAAGTCGTGGTTGAAACCCCAGAAAACGGCGATCTCCACGATGAGCAGAATGAAAGGTCCGAATTCCGGCCGCGCGATCAGGCGTTGGATGAGCGAATGATTTTCCACTGGGAACCCGCGACATGGTTGAGACGGGCCGCGAGCTCCACCGCATCGGGTGGCATGCCACGGCGCAGGAAGATATCTGGCGCCGTGCGAAAAACGCGCGGCGCCAGGGGATCGCGGATTATTTGCCGGACAGGATCTTGTCGTAGACCGCCGCGGTGTCCTTCTCATAGAGCGCGCCGGTGATGACGTTGAAGCCCGGAGGAATGCCGCTGGCCGCCATGTTGGCGAGCGACAGCGCCACATAGCTGGTCGCCTGCGGATCCTGCCACTGGCCGGCATTGACATAGCCGTTCAGCACTTCCTGGGTGGTGTCGAGCGAGTTGCCCCAGCCGACGACCGGGATTTCGCCCGGCTTGACGCCGACCTGGTCGAACACGCGCTTGATCGAACCGGTTACGAGGTCGCCCAGGCCGATGATGGCGTTGACCTTGCCCTTGTGGGCGGTGAGGTAGTCGACCATGCGGTTGATCACCTCGGCCTGGTCGAGCGTCGCTTCGGTCACTTCATAGGTGATGCCGAGCGGGCCGAAGACGCTCTTGATGCCTTCTTCTTCCTGCACGCCGTAGGTGGCGCCGGGGATCTCGACCGGCATCCAGACGAAGTCGCCCTTCTTCACCAGGCCCTTGTCGACCAGATACTGCGCCCAGTGCTTGCCGAAAGTGACGTTGTCACCGCCGACATAGGCGTTGAAATTGGCCTTGGGATCGGGCGTGTTGAAGTTGATGATCGGGACGTTGGCCGCGCGCGCTTCCTTGACGATCTCGACCAGGCTGCCCGGATCGGGGCTGGTGGTGACGATGCCGTCGGCCTTGGCCGAGAGGGCGGCACGGACCGCCTCCTGCTGCGAGGCGACGTCGCCATTGTGGAACGACGTGTTGACGGTGTTGCCGGTGTCCTTGGCCCATTGCTTGGCGCCGGCGAGGAAGTAGGTCCAGACCGGGTCGGCCGGCCCGCCATGTGAAATCCAGTAGAACGTCTTGGCCTGCGCGGCTGCCGGAATGACCGTCAGCGCGATCAGCAGGCCGTAGAGCACAAGTCTTAGTCTCGTCAGCATTTGATTTCCTCCCGATTGAAGATGATCCGTCCCTTGTTCCGGCTTCAGCCGGATTGCGTCTTTTTGCCAGCGCCGCTCGGATGCATAAGAGCATTCCCTTTTTCGACGAATGGCAAGCCTCCATCTGCAGATGTAGTTGGCGCCTGACGCGGCGCCATCAGCGACCCCATCAGATCGCATCAGTCGGGATGATTTTTCCCGGGCAGTCGGATGATTGTCGCCGAGAGCTCAGCCGGGCGGACTATCCCGATCACGTCTGGGCGGTCTCTGAGGGCGAAAGCCCCCAAAGAGCCGCTTAGAGCAGGCCGGCCTTGGCCAGGTCGCGCATCAAATGGCTGGCGCCGTAGGTCCAGTGCGGGCAATCGGGCGACAGCCGCACGCGGTTGACCAGCGCGCCGAATTTTTCCGACGAGATGGTGACGATGTCGCCGACCTTGTGCGTGAACCCCTTGCCCTTTTCGCCGCGATCCTTCGACGGCACGAACATGGTGCCGAGATAGAGCGCCAGCCCGTCCGGATACTGGTGATGCGGGCCCATGGCCGCGGCAACCAGCTCCTCCGGCGAGCGGCTGATCTCGGCCATCGAGCTTGCCCCCTCCAGCGAAAACCCGTCCTCGCCCTCGACCTTCAGGCGCACGACGGCCTGCTTCACGTCGGCGATGGAGAACGTGTCGTCGAACAGCCGGATGAAGGGGCCAAGCGAGGCCGAGGCGTTGTTGTCCTTGGCCTTGCCGAGCAGCAGCGCCGAACGGCCCTCGACGTCGCGCAGATTGACGTCGTTGCCGATGGTGGCGCCGACGATCCTGCCGCTCGAGGCGGCGATCATGGCGATCTCCGGCTCCGGATTGTTCCAAGTCGAAACCGGATGCAGGCCGACATCGGCGCCGAAGCCGACCGAGGCCATCGGCTGGCACTTGGTGAAGATCTCGGCATCGGGGCCGATGCCCACTTCCAGATATTGCGACCAGGCGCCGCGCGAAATCAGCTTGGCCTTGATCTCCATCGCCTCTGGCGAACCGGGCTTGAGCTTCGAAAGATCATGGCCGATCAGACCCGCAATGTCGGCGCGGATGGCGTCGGCCTTCTCGGCCGAGCCACGCGCCTGTTCCTCGATCACCCGTTCGAGCAGGCTGACCACGAAGGTGACGCCGGAAGCCTTGATCGCCTGCAGGTCGACCGGCGACAGCAGAAAGGGTTTTGCCCGATCGCGCGTGGCTTCGAAACTGTTGGCCGCGATGGCGTCGAGTGAACCGATCGGCTTGCCCCTGGCCGAGCGCACATGGCCGGCCGGGTCGGCCAATTCGCAGACGTCACGCACGGTGGGCGCCGCGCTGGATGTGATGTCGAAGACGGTGTCGTCGCGCACCGTGACGACCAGGGGGTACGAGGCATCGCCGCTCCTGGCGCGGCCGACAAACAAGCCTTCGGCGGGCAGATGTGTCGGGTTGGTCATGAGTTGGGTTCCTCGTTGGATCGAAAATGGTGGCCGGTCGGCGCGGCACTTTCGCCGGATTCCATTCAAAGGTCTATCCCATCCAAGCAGTCGAGCGGTGGCCGCGAATATGCCGACTGGGTCATCCACGACGTCCGGAGGTCAAGGACATCACCGGGCATAGGGTCCAGTTACTCGAGCTTGACTCAGAGAATTGTTCGTGTTTTGTTCTAGGTGCCAGAACAGAACGGAGGCGTTCCTTGGCGAGCGTATAGGTAATGTACCAAGGCGAACTAGATTTCGGAATTCCAGAACCGCCAAGGCGGCCCAAAAAGCCCGATCGTGTCTTCTTCGGCGTGTTTCTGCAGGCAGGGGATTATTTTCGGTTTGCTGATTGTCAAAGCCGGCTATGCGACAAATGTGGCATAGCCGGCTCACCGCTGATACCGGAGCGTTTTCATGTCAGCCAGCAGCATGTCGGGGACTACAAGCGGCTGCGGTCGAAGATCATCTTTGCGGCCACCCGATCGGGGCAGCGCGTCATGATGCCTGCTTTTGAGATCACCTTTCGCCACGCCAGGAGCTTTCCTGGCCGCCCGGCGACAACAGGCCGACCGGCCAAGCATCCCTTCGTGCTTGTGGCCGATGACGGACTGGTTTGTGAACTGAGCGGGAATCTCGGCGCCGAAATGCTGCGTGAAGGCCTGAAGGCGTCAGACGGGTTCGTCCCTCATATGACCCTTGCCTATGACCAGAAACTTATCCCACAACTGCCGATCGAGCCGATCAGCTTCGTGGCGCGGGAGTTCATTCTCGTGCACAGCCTGCGCGGGCTGACGCAATATGACTTTCTGGAACGTTGGCCGCTGATTGCGATGTAACGAAGGACGCGCTGGTTCGCGCGACACCCCATCCTGACAGGGTCATGTCAGCTATCGACCTGTCCGCGATGGCAGGTCCGCAAGCGGTTCCCTACTTGCAATGCGTCTGAACAGGAGGAACAAAAATGACCGTCACGGAAATCGCCAAGGAGTTCACCGAACTTCTCAAACAGGGCAACAACGAAGGTGCTGCCGAAAAATACAATGCCGACGATATCATCAGCTACGAAGCTATGGAGGGACCGATGGCCGTCAGTCACGGCAAGGAGGCCCTCAGGCAGAAAAGCCAGTGGTGGCAAGAGAACCACGAAGTGCATGGCGGCTCGGTCGAGGGCCCTTATGTCAACGGCGATCAATTCGCGGTGCGCTTCACCTTTGACATAACGCCCAAGGCCACCGGCGAGCGTGTCACCATGGATGAGGTTGGCCTGTACACGGTCAAGAACGGCAAGATCACCGAAGAGCGCTTTTACTACTGAGGCCGGAAATCGGGCCTTCCTAGCTTTGCTCTCTTTGCGGCAAGGCTGAAAAAATGAGCACGGCGGCCAGAGCGATCCTCTGGCCGCTGCGGGCGTTCAAATCGTCTTCGCATAGCGCGCAAGTTGATCGGCCACCGTGCCCCAGCCGTCGAAGAAACCCATCTCTTCATGGTTGTCGCGGGTGGCTTGGTCACGGTGAATGGCTGTGGCGGTATAGCGCGTACCCTGGCCATCCGGATGGAGCGAAATGACCGCGGTGATGAAAGGCTCGCCCGAGGGTCGATAGCCGGGCAGCAGCGCATCCGTCCACACCAGCCGCTCGTTGGGCACGATTTCCAGATAGCAGCAGTGGCGGTCACTGACCTCCTTGCCGTCGGGCGACTGCATGCGTGTCCGAAACAGGCCGCCCGGCCTGAGGTCGATCTCGCAGTCAGTGATCAGCCATGGCTTCGGCGTGAACCACTGCCTGACATGCTCAGGTGTCGTCCAGGCTCGCCAAAGCAATTCGCGCGGCGCATCGATTACGCGCTCCAGCGTCAGGTCCAGCCGGGGATCGGGCTCGAAGGAATAACTCATTTTTCCTGCTCCTTGAGGGTCATGACATAGGCATCGAACCGGTCGAGGCGGCGTTCCCAAACTGTACGCTGTTCGGCCAGCCAGCTTTCGGCGAGCTTCAACGGTTCAGGCGCAAGCTCGTAAGTCCTGATCCGTCCGGTCTTTTGCGAACGAACCAGCCCGCAGCCTTCGAGAATCTTGAGATGGTCGATGAAGGATGGCAGGGCCATCTCGAAAGGCTGGGCCAGTTCGCTAACCGAAGCAGGGCTCCTGTTCAGTCGCTCGACCACGCGCCGTCGCGTCGGGTCGGCAAGCGCGCGAAAAATGCCGTCGATCGGCGGGAGGCTTGGATTTCTACTCTGGAGGCTGGTCATCGATCGGTCCCCGGGTTGTCAAAGCGGTCGAAAACACTTAGGTAATTTCCTTAGTGTTGGCAAGCGCAAATTTACGGCAATGCTGGCCAAGCTGCTGGCCAAGCGGGAAGGGCGGTTTTAGGCTGCGAAACGGATTCGACCGTCAGCCCAAGGGACGAGCACTTTGACGATCACCATGTACGGCATCACCAATTGCGACACGATCAAGAAGGCGCGCGTCTGGCTGGAGAGCCATGACCTTCCCTATCGTTTCCACGACTATCGGGCCGAAGGGATCGAGGCGGGCAAGCTGAATGGCTGGGTCGGCAAGGTCGGTTGGGAAAAGCTGCTCAACAAGGGCAGCACGACGTTTCGCGAACTGCCGGAGGTGGACAGGCAAGGCCTCGACGAGAAGAAGGCGAAAGCGCTGATGCTGGCCAAGCCAACAATGATCAAGCGGCCGGTGCTGGAGATCGGCGATCGGGTGGTGGTTGGCTTCAAGCCGGAGGTTTATGAGCAGACGGTGGGGAAGTAGGCGGAAGCGTCGCGCCGTCCGATCTCCACCCTCGTGGGGGAGATGTCCCGCAGGACAGAGGGGGGCGCTGTCCCGCCTGTTTGCGAAGGTCCGAGCGCCTCAACTCGCGCTCAAATACTCCGCCAACGCCACCGCATTATTGTGCGCCTCGTCATGCGCGCCATAGAGCAGCGTTACCTTGCCCTCGCCAAGCAAGCCGCGCAGCTGCGCAACCGCCTCACCATTCCCGTCGAGCTCAGCCCCGTACCGCTTCCGAAATTCCGCCCAACGTGCCGGCTCGTGCCCGAACCACTTCCGCAGGTCGTCGCTCGGCGCGATCTCCTTCAGCCACAGTGCCAGCGCGGCATGCTCCCTGCTGACGCCGCGCGGCCAGATGCGGTCAACCAACACCCGCTGCCCGTCATCGGCAGCGGGCGGTTCGTAAATCCGCTTGACCATCAGGTCGAAAGCCATTCGACCTCCCTACGCCGAACCCCTCAGGCCCACTCGCCCTTGCGCATCACCGGCACGCGGCTGCCATCCTTGGCGACGCCGTCAATGTCGATCTTGTCCGACCCGATCATCCAGTCGATATGGATGAAGCTCTTGTTGCCGCCGCGCGCCGCGATTTCGTCAGGGCTGAGCGAGGCGCCGTCGACGAAGCATTTCGAATAGCATTGGCCGAGCGCGATGTGGCAGGCGGCGTTTTCGTCGAACAGTGTGTTGAAGAACAACAGGCCGCTGGCCGAGATCGGCGAGGAATGCGGCACCAGCGCCACTTCGCCCAGACGACGCGCGCCCTCGTCGGTGTCGAGCACCTTCTTCAGCACGTCCTCACCTTTCGACGCCTTGGCCTCGACGATCCTGCCGCCCTCGAAGCGCACCGAGATGTCGTCGATCAGCGTGCCTTGGTAGGACAGCGGCTTGGTCGAGGAGACATGGCCCTCGACGCGCCGCGCATGCGGAGTTGTGAAAACTTCCTCGGTCGGGATGTTGGGATTGCAGGTGATGCCGTTCTTGGCGGTCGAGGCGCCGCCCATCCACTCATGGCCATCCGCCAGCCCGACCGTCAGGTCGGTGCCCGGTCCAGCGAAATGCAGGGCATGGAAATCATGGCCGTTGAGCCATTCGGTGCGGCCGCGCAGCGCCGCATTGTGCGCCGTCCAGTTGCCGATCGGGTCTTCCACATCCACCCGCGAGGCGGCGAAGATGGCGTCGGCGAGCTTCGCGACCGCCACATCGTCGGCATCGCCGGGGAAAACCTGCCTGGCCCAGGCCAGATCCGGATAGGCGACGATGTTCCAGTTGATGTCGAAGCCGGTGATCTTCTCCAGCGCCGGCTGGTAGGCCATCGAATTGGCCTTGTTGGCGCGCGCCACCTTCGCCGGATCCTGCGCCGACAGGAGCGACGGATCCTCGCCGCGCACGGCAAGCCGGGCTGCGTTGTTGGAGAAGGCCTTAGCCATGCCTTCGTAGAGCCAGCCGGCGGCATGGTCGAAGCCAGCATCGGCGCCGAAGCGGTAGCGCGCCAGCGTCATCTCGTCATCGTTGAAGATCGGCGTCACCAGCCCGGCACCGGCCTTGTAGGCGTGTTCGACGATGCGCCTGGTCAGCGGCAGGGCCGCGATCGACGATGTCAGCACCAGGTCCTGTCCGGGCTGCAATTGCAGCCCCACCTTGATGGCGACTTCCGCCAGCCTGTCGAGCTTCACCGGGTCGATCGTTGCGGAAACGCCGCGCGAATGTGTGGTCATGATCCTGCCTGTCGTCTTGGGATGTTTGATTGAACATAGACCGGTGCCGCGGTGCTTTCCACCGTGATCGTGCCGCTGGGCTCCGCGACCGACGATCCGAACCGCGCCATCGTCGCCGCGATCTCTTCCTTGATCCAGATCATGAAGTCCCGGACCTTGCGGCTCTCGGCCTTGGTGGCGGAGGTCACCAGCCAGTAGCCGAGGCCGCTCTGGGCGCGAATTCCGAACGGCGCCACCAGGCGCCCGTCGGCCAGCGCATCGGCCGTCAGCAATTGCCAGCCGAGCATCACGCCATGGCCGGCGATCGCCGATTCCAGGCACAGCATCGGGTCGGTGAAGCTTGCGCCTTTCTGGAAGGTAACGGGTTGAACGCCGGCGGCCGCGAACCAGCTTTCCCAGTTGATCATCGCCCGCTCGTCGGTGATGGCGCAGGTCTGGGCGAGGTCGCAGATCGACGTTAGTTTTCTGGCAATCCCGGGCGCGCAGACCGGGAAGACTTCCTGCGCCAAAAGCAGCTCCGCCTTTCCACCCGGCCATTTGCCGTCGCCAAGCCGGATGGCAATGTCGACGTCCGAGTGATCGAGATTGGCCAGCCGCACTGAAGCGTCGATACGCAGCAGCACGTTGGGATGCCGGTCGAAGTGCCGCGACAGCCGTGGCAGCAGCCATTTGGAGGCAAAGGCCGGTGCCGCCGAAACGACCAATGTGCACTGGCTGGCTTCGTCGGCCAGTGCCACGGCCTGGGCAAGCTCGCGAAATCCAGTGCCCAGGCGGGCCGCGAAGACGGCGCCGAATTCGGTCAGGACGAGGCCGCTGGTCGTGCGCTCGAACAGTGCCTGGCCGAGCTGTTTTTCGGTGCGGCTGATCTGCTGGCTGACGGCGCTGACGGAAACATTGAGTTCGCCGGCGGCGGCGGCGAGCGAGCCGAGACGGGCGACGGTTTCCACGGCGCGAAGGCCGTTGAGATGAACGCGGTTGAGCATGGCCATTTGAGATTTTCTAAACCGATCCGGCCGAAATCTCAATTGAAACGGATATCGAAACGGCAGACCTTATGGGTGGAAACAGGCCCATGGAGCCGGAAATGCTGAGCATGTTGCTGAAGGCCCTGGTCGCGGCCACTTCGCCGGATGACACGGACTGCGACTTCGATACGCTGAGTTGGCTGACCGATCCGCTTGCCCATCCCGCGCTGGATGTAATGTCGGAGCGCGAACTCGGTGATGTGCCGTTCCGGTTGACGGCGCGCCGGACCGCGTATGAGACCGTTTCACCGAGCGCCGGTTTCGGCGATCGCTGCTGAGCGCGCGATCGCGATCAGGGCACTGGCCCAACACGAGGCGGATTGTTTCACCCGCTCGCCCATCTATTGTGCACTGCAATGACTTCGCCCCAATCGACAGCGCTGCGTTACGCCTTCGCCGGCATGATCGCCATGGCCGTCGCCATGGGCATCGGCCGCTTCGTCTACACGCCGATCCTGCCTGGCATGATGGAGGAACTGCATCTGTCGCCGGCCAATGCCGGCTGGATCGCCTCGGCGAATTATCTAGGCTATCTCGTTGGCGCGTTGGCGGCGGCGGGCAGCTGGGCACATGGACGCGAGCGTTTGCTGATGCTGGGCGCCCTCGGTGCCAGCGCCGTGCTGGCCGCCTCGATGGGGCTGACCGACGCTATGGCCGCCTTCGTCGCCATTCGTTTTCTGGCCGGTCTGGCGAGCGCTTTCGTCATGGTGTTCATGGCCAGCATCGTTTTCAGCCATATCGCGGCCGCCGGGCGCGGCGACCTGCAGGCCTGGCATTTCGGCGGCGTCGGCCTCGGCATAGCGATATCGGCGGCGATGATGACGGTGCTGGTCACCGAGCATGCCGGCTGGGCGCAGGGCTGGCTGTGGTCGGGGGCGATTTCGGCTGGCGGCTTCGTCGCCGTGGCGCTGCTGGTGAACCAGGGTCCGCTCATCAATGGCGAGGTCCGCCGTGAACCGGCGCTGCCGAAAGATCGGTCGCTGATGAAGGTGATCGTCGCCTATGGCCTGTTCGGTTTTGGCTATGTGGTGACGGCGACCTTCCTCGTGGCCATCGTGCGCCAAGGCGGCGGCAGCCGCGTCTTCGAGGCCATGGTGTGGATGGTTGCCGGCCTTGCCGGTTTCCCTTCGGTCTGGCTGTGGCAGAAGATAGCGGCGCGGATCGGGCTTTATGCCGCCTATGCCTTGGGATGCTTCGTCGAAGTTGTCGGCGTTACCGCGAGCGTCGCCACCGGCGGGCGCATGGGGCCGCTGCTTGGTGGCGTGCTGCTCGGCGGCACGTTCATTGCCATCACGGCACTTGGCCTGCAGGCCGCCCGGCAGCAGGCCCCTGCGTCGCCCCGGCGCATCTTTGCCCTGATGACCGCCTCCTTCGGTCTTGGCCAGATCATCGGCCCGATCGCGGCCGGGCTTTTGGCGCAGGCATCGGGCGATTTCTTCCTCGCCTCGATCGTCGCCGCGGCCGTCCTGGTCGTCTCCGGCGCCATCACATGGTCGGCTGCGCCAAAATCGCCATGATTTGTGGTCTTGCTCTGCACCGGCATCGGGCAGGCATTTTCTTTCCTCCTAATGTGTGACCTTATGCCGGCTCAAACCTGCTGATTTGCGCATCGATCGAGGAATTCGCCACAGTGTTCGTATCCTTCTTCCCGCAGCCGAAGCTGTTCTTCTCTTCGGCCGCCATCTGGAGCCTTGCGGCGATCCTGTTCTGGTTTTTCGGCGGGGAGCAATTGGGGGCGGTTTTCGGCATGCCGCCTGCTGCTCCCGGAGCGCCACCCATCATCGGCATCGCCATTCTCGTATCGAAGCCATTCCTCTGGTTTTATATCTACTTCACGCTTTGCGTGGCCATCTTCTACGCGTTCTGGAGTTGGTATTCGCCGCACCCATGGCAGCGCTGGTCGATCCTGATGACGGCGGTCATCCTGTTCTTCATCTATTTCAACGTGCAGGTCAGCGTCGCCGTCAACGCGTGGTACGGCCCGTTCTTCGACTATGTACAGGGGCTGATGTCGGGGACCGGAAAGTCGACGAACGCCGAGTTCTACACCGGATTGGCCGACTTCTCATGGCTGGCCCTGGTCGGCATGAACGTGCAGGTGGTCAACGCCTTTATCGTCAGCCACTGGATCTTCCGCTGGCGCACAGCCATGAACAACTACTTTATCGAGAACTGGAGCAGGCTGCGCCATATCGAGGGCGCTTCGCAGCGCATCCAGGAAGATACGATGCGGTTCTCGCAGATCATGGAGGATCTCGGTTCCAGCTTTGTCCAGTCGATCATGACCCTGATCGCCTTCCTGCCGGTGATGATCCAGTTGCAGGCCCACATCAGCGAACTGCCGATCATCGGCGCGATCCCGCAGCCATTGGTGGTCGCGGCACTTGCCTGGTGTCTGTTCGGCACGATCTCGGTGATGATTGCCGGCATGAAGCTTCCCGGCCTGCAGTTCCGAAACCAGCGCGTCGAAGCCGCTTACCGCAAGGAGCTGGTCTATGGCGAGGATCATGCGGACAGGGCGCAACCCGCCACCACCGCCGAGCTGTTCGCCAATGTCCGGCACAATTATTTCCGGCTCTATTTCCACTACATCTATTTCAACGTCGTCCGGTACACCTACCTTCAGGCCGACAACATTTTCTCGCTGCTGATCCTGGGCCCGTCGCTGGTCGCGCACAAGATAACGTTCGGCGCGCTGAATCAGATATCGAACGCGTTCGGCAAGGTGACGGGTTCGCTGCAGTTCCTGCTTACCTCATGGTCGACCATCGTCGAGCTGCAATCGGTGCACAAACGCCTGCGCGCCTTCGAGGCGACGCTGCAAGGCGAGCCGTTGCCCGATATCGACCAGCGCTATCTGGCAAGGCAGGGGGCCGGGGATCCGGCTTGAGGATGCGCTGACGAAATGCCGGTCGGCGGCTCAGCCGCCGACGGAGGCCTGCTTCCGGCCGCCATCCTGCCGCGAGACGTAATCGCGAAAGCTGATGCACTCGACATCTGATTTGACGCAGACTTCGCCGGCAAAACGCTCCAGCGCATTCCAGTAGGCGCCGTCATTCATCAGCGTGAAGTGGAAGCCGAGTTCCAGCGGAACGCGCTTGCCCCGATATTGCGCGTCGAAGGCGGCGCGAAACGCCTGATAGGTCCGGTCCGCGAACTCCCCGGCGTTGCTCGGCCGCTCGAAGCCGCCGGAATGGCGGACGTACAGATTGTAGTCCATGGCGATCACCGGCCGTGATTTCGGCCCTTCGGGAATCTGCGGCAGGGAAAAGCGGGTGACGCCGCCAACGGTCGGCGGCAGGGCAGGACCCATTGAAACGCCGCTGGCGTCGAACCGATAGCCGGCTGCCGGGAGTGCCTCGTAAAGCGCTTTGCCAGTCGACAGATACGGCGCCCGGAAACCCGCCACCGCATGCCGCGCGAATTCCCGCCAGCCCTCGGGTTCGGGCGCAATGCCGTTGATGGCATAGGCGTTCTCGAAAATGTGCTCGAAAGAGGCGAACTCTTTCAGCCAGTCGGCCTTGCTCCAGTCCTTGCCGTCGAAATGGCCGCAGGCGTGGCTGGCAATGTCGTGACCCTCATGGGCGGCGAGGCCGATCTGTTCCAGCCGCTCGGCCACGTCCTGCCTGGAGGCGGCAAAGCCGATGTTGGATTTGCCCGCCGTCTTGCCAGGCGCGGTGTATTGGCCGCGTGTCTCGGGCGACAGCAGGAAGACGCAGGACAGGAAATAGGTGAAATGCGCGCCGGTGCGCTGGGCCAGCGCCCGGCTGCGCTTCCACTGCGAGATGTCGCGCGCGCTGTCGAAGGAGATGATCACGATCTGCTTCGGCCTTGCCGGTGCTGGTGGCGCGGGCGGATCGGCCAGGGCCACGCCGGCGGTGGCGAGTGAGGCAAGCGAGAACAAAACAACGCGGGACAAACAAGGCATCGGCAAATTCACACGCTCCGGGTGGTCGGCAAGCCGGCTATCGCGCAAATGTGGCGCCGGTGCGATTGGGTTTTCGTGGGTTTGCCCCCGGGAACAAACATTGGTTTGCCCGGGGGACAAACAGTTGTTTGCCCGGGGACAAACATTTGTTTGCCCCAGGAATAGCCGATTTTCCGGCCGAACCCCTTCCATGCCGACAAAATTTCGCTAAAACGCGGGCTCATGAACCGCCCCGGCCCGGGGCAGGAATGGTTTGATTGATGTCCGACGACAGTTTTATTCGCGAAGTCAATGATGAGATGCGTCGCGAGCAGGCGCAGAAGCTGTGGGACCGTTTTGGCCCGGCCTTGCTTGTCATTGCGGTGCTTGTGGTGCTCGGCACCGCGGCCTTCGTCGGCTATCGCTATTGGGACGAGACGCGCGCCAATCGCTCCGGCGATGCCTTCTCGCAGGCGCTGAAGCTCGCCAACGACGGTAAGAACGATGACGCGCTGGCCGCGCTCGATCAGCTGGAAAAGGATGGCTACGGCGCCTATCCGCTGCTCGCTCGCATGCGTGCCGCGACGGTCAAGGCCAACAAGGGCGACGTCGATGCCGCCGTCAAGGACTTCGACGATGTCGCCGCCGACACCGCCATTCCCCAGGGCCTGCGCGACATGGCGCGGCTGAGGGCGGCGTTCCTGCTCGTCGATCATGGCTCCTTCGCCGACGTGTCGAGCCGCGTCGAGGCGCTGACGTCGGACACCAACACGCTGCGCCACAGCGCGCGCGAGGCGCTTGGCCTTGCCGCCTGGAAGGAAGGCAAGACCCAGGATGCGCTGAAGCTGTTCGATCAGATCGCCGCCGATGATGGCGCCCCGCGCAACACGCGCGAGCGGGCGACCTTGATGTCCGAGCTGATCCGCGGGTCGGGCAGTGCATCGTGACCCCTTGCCCAAGGCGCGCAGCGGTTTGGCACCACGACATGCGTGGAAGATGTAGGGTCGGATGACATTCAAAGTCGCCATCATCGGCAGACCTAACGTCGGCAAGTCGACGCTTTTCAATCGGCTGGTGGGAAGAAAGCTGGCGCTCGTCGACGACACGCCGGGCGTGACCCGTGACCGCCGCGTCCACGCCGCCAAGCTTTACGATCTGCATTTCGATGTCATCGATACCGCGGGCTTCGAGGACGCCGGCGCTTCGACCTTGCCAGGCCGCATGCGCGCGCAGACCGAAATCGCCATCCGCGAGGCGGATCTGATCTTTTTCACCATCGACGCCAAGTCCGGCCTGCTGCCGGATGACAGGACCTTTGCCGAGATCGTGCGAAAATCCGGCAAGCCGGTCGTGCTGGTCGCCAACAAGGCCGAGGCGAAGGGCGCCCAGGGCGGCATGCTGGAGGCCTGGGAACTTGGCCTTGGCGAACCGATCCCGGTTTCTGCCGAGCACGGCCAGGGCATGCCCGACCTGCGCGACGCCGTGATCGAAGCGCTCGGCGAGGGGCGCGCCTTCGGTGAAGACGAGGATACAGACGACGAAGAGGCCGCCGCCAGCGAGGTGCTGATCGGCGAGGACATCGCCGATCCGGACGCCGAGCCATCCTATGACGATACCAAGCCGATGCGCATCGCCGTCGTCGGCCGGCCGAACGCCGGCAAATCGACCTTGATCAACGCGCTGATCGGCGAGGAGCGGCTGCTGACCGGACCGGAAGCCGGCATCACCCGCGATTCCATTTCGGTCGACTGGGACTGGCGCGGCCGCCGCATCAAACTGTTCGACACCGCCGGCATGCGCCGCAAGGCCAGGATCCACGAAAAGCTGGAAGTGATGTCGGTGCAGGATGGCCTGCGCGCCATCCGTTTCGCCGAGATCGTCATCATCGTACTCGACGCCACCATTCCCTTCGAGAAGCAGGACCTGCAGATCGCCGATCTGATCATCCGCGAGGGCCGGGCACCGGTGATTGCCTTCAACAAATGGGACCTGATCGACAACCCGCAGGAACTGTTGGCCGAACTGCGCGAGAAGACCGAGCGGCTGTTGCCGCAGGCGCGCGGCATCCAGGCCGTGCCGGTCTCGGCCGAGACCGGACGCGGCCTGGACAAGCTGATGGATGCGGTGTTGAAGACGCACAAGGTCTGGAACAGCCGTGTTTCGACCGGCAAGCTCAACCGCTGGCTTGAAGCCATCCTGACGCATCACCCGCCGCCTGCCGTCGCCGGGCGCCGGCTGAAGGTCAAATACGTCACCCAGGCCAAGACCCGGCCGCCGGGCTTCGTGGTCCAGTGTTCGCGGCCGGACGCGATGCCGCAAAGCTATGTCCGTTATCTCTCCAACAGCCTGCGCGAAGCCTTCGACATGCCGGGCGTACCGATCCGCATCGCGCTGCGCACTTCGGACAATCCGTTCGCCGGCCGTGCGAAGAAGCGTTGACGATAGGGTGGCAACCGCCTCCGCCGAGAGCTGCGGCTAAGCGACTTTCAGCAGGTTTTCTTTGATCTCGGCACCCTCGGGCAACGCTTCGAACGCCGATTGCAGCAGGATGCCGGCCAGCCGCGCCGCGATCGGATCGAGCTCGGCATCCTTCTGATGCAAATGCAGCGCCATTTTCGGCAGCGGCGGCAGCCCGAGCATTCCGGGCGCGAGCGCCCGGACATTCGCGGGCAGGCCGATATCGGTGCGGATCGTCAGCCCGAGGCCCGCCGCCACCGCAGCCCATATGCCGCCAAGGCTGGGGCTGGAGAACGCCATCCGCCAGGGCCGCCCGGCACGATCCAGCGTCTCGGTCGCCACGGTGCGCAGCAGGCAAGGCGCCTCGAACACGACCAGCTGCAGCGCCTCGCCATCGTGGGGGCCCGCCTCCATCGGTTTCGACGGGCCGATCCAGCGCGCCTGCACGTCGGCGACATGCCGGCTATACGGCAGCGTCGTACCATCATGCCAGGCGAGCGCAATGTCGAGGTTGCCGGAGAGGACACGCTCGGCCAATTCGTGGCTACGTCCAATCCGTGCTTCGATCCGAACCTTAGGGTGGGCGCGAGCGAAGCGACCGAGCACTTCCGGCAACACGGCCTCGCCGAAATCCTCCTGCAGGCCGAGCCGCACCCAGCCCTCCAGTTCGATGTCGCGGATTGCCAGGGCGGCCTCGTCATTGAGCTCGATCAGGCGCCGCGCATAGCCGAGCATCGTCTCGCCGGCTTCGGTCAGTGACAGGCCGCGCCCCGCTTTGCGGAAGATCGGCGTATCGGCCTGCTCTTCCAGTTTCTTCAGCTGCGCGCTGACGGCGGAGGTCGAGCGGCCAAGCCGCTCAGCTGCCCTCGCAAAACTTCCCAGGTCCATGCCGGTGACGAAAGTCCTCAGCACGTCGAGATCGAAGGTGACGCGGCGCATAGATCATCCCTATTTTCAGGATTATTGATCAAAATATTCCTGATTTTATGGATGAAGCTATGGCGCTATATGCCTCCCGTCAAGGCCGCTCGGCCGGCGTCACGGGAATGGAATCATGTCTGCCACCGTCATTCGCAACGATTGCCAGCTATCCGGGCGAGGCATCGCCGCGGCCGGCCGGACCTTCGGCCCCAACCACCGCTGGAAGGTTCTTGGCATCGGGGTTGCCGCGAATGCCGGTTTCTCGGCCACTTTCTCCGGCATACCGGCAACGGCGGTCGTGCTTCGCCAGGGCTATCATTTGAGCAATGCCGAGCTTGGCCTGGCCCTCGGTCTTCTTGGACTGGGGGTTGCGCTCAGTGAGCTGCCATGGGGCCTGCTCACCGACCGCTGGGGGGATCGCCGCGTGCTTCTGATCGGCCTCGGTGCAACGGCGGCCTGGCTGCTTGCGATGGCGATGCTCGTCGTGCCGACAAGCTCAAGCATTCCCGATGTCACGTTGCTGGCGGCAAGCCTGCTCGTCACGGGATTGCTCGGCGGCAGTGTCAATGGCTCGAGCGGCCGCGCAATCATGGCCTGGTTCCGGCAGAATGAGCGTGGTTTTGCCATGAGCATCCGGCAGACGGCGGTGCCGCTTGGTGGCGGCCTTGGCGCGCTCGTCCTGCCTTCGCTTGCCCTGGCTTTCGGTTTCGCCGCGGTGTTCGGGCTTCTGGCGGCGGCATCCGCTCTCGCCGCCCTGTTCGCCTGGCGTTGGCTGCACGAACCGCCGATGGCGGGCGACGCCGTCTCATCTGATGTGGCCGGACCGGCACCGTTGCGCAACATCGAGGTCTGGCGCATCTCGACCGCCATCGGCCTGCTCTGCTTTCCGCAGGTGGCGGTCCTCACTTTCGCATCGGTGTTCCTGCACGACTTTGCCGGGCTTGGCACGACGGCGATCAGCGCCAGCCTCGCCGCTGTACAGGTCGGCGCCATGGTCATGCGCGTCTGGAGCGGCCGCTTTACCGACCGCCACGGCAACCGCCGTCAATTTCTTCGCTTGTGCAGTGCGCTGAGCGCGCTGGCCTTCGTGGTGCTCTGGTTGCTGGTTCTGGCCGCTCCCGCAACGCCTTCCAGCCAATCCTTCCTGATCGCTGTCCTGCCCCTGGTGCTTGTCATTGCCGGCATCTCGGTCTCCGCCTGGCACGGCGTTGCCTATACCGAGCTTGCCACGCTTGCCGGTGCAGGCCATGTCGGAACCGCACTCAGCCTTGCCAACAGCTTTGTCTTCGTCGGCTTCTTCCTGGTTCCGGTGGCCATTCCAGGGCTGCTGCACCTCTGGTCATGGCCCGGCGTGTGGCTGTCGGCAGCCGCCTGCGCCCTGGTCGCCTGGCCGATCTTCCTGCGGCGGACCTGAGCCTGCCGCCGCAAAATCGCCCGACTTCGAAACCACGACCTCTAGCCGATCGAGAAAACCTGACCGACCTCGTTAACGTCCCATCAAGGTTAATGCATCATTTTGCTCTCCAGTGGGGTCAGTTGCGTTCCTGGAGAGAGTTCCGTGCATCGACGTGTGTTGAAGCGGCTGATGGCCGCCGCCGGTGAGAAACGCAGCCTTGTGTCTCCGCTCATCATCGGTCTCGGTATCTGGATCGGCTTTCCGACCGTCGCTGCCTACCAGGACATGACCAGCCTCGTTTCCGGCCTTGAATCGCCGACCACGCGCTGGAATTCCTATGTCGAGAAATCCGTCGCCGGTTCGGTCCACGCCGCCGAGATGCCGTTCGTCGATTCCGACGTCACCAGCTCGATCTCGGGTTCCGGTGTTCGCCTTCCCGGTGTCGGCGCCGTCTCGTTTCGCGGCAAGGGCGGCAAGGTCAGCGGGTCGCCCGACGAGGATCGCGTCGTGCGCGCCGACAAGAAGGGCCGCATCGTCCAGGTCTCTCCCGTGGCGCCACCGAAGAACTTCAATGCCGGCTCGATCTTCCAGCGGACCTCCTCGCTGATGCGGCCGAGCATGGACGGCGATCTGAAAATGGCCTTCGCCAAGCCGCGGATCAAAGGCAAGGAAATCCAGATCGCCGCGGCATTCCATGCGCGTGAGGACAAGAAGCCGGATCCCGGCGTGCCGGCCATGCTTGCCGCCCTGGTCAACAACGACCATCCCGATGTGCTGGCGACCGCCTATGCGCAATCCGCGCCGGACTATGCCAAGGCCTCGCCCTTTGAAGCCCTGCTTCAGGATGAAGAGCCCAACAGCGGCCGCTTCATTCCGCCGATGGCCAAGGGCGACCATTCATGGATCCAGAATCCGCTTCCGGCCAGCGTCTTCTCCAAGCCGGAGCAGAAGTGCCTGGCCAACGGCATTTATTTCGAGGCCCGCGGCGAAGCCGTGCGCGGTCAGGCCGCCGTCGCCCAGGTGATCCTCAACCGGGTCCGCAACCCCGCCTATCCCAATTCGATCTGCGGCGTCGTCTACCAGAACGACAGCTGGTTCAACCGCTGCCAGTTCTCCTTCGCCTGCGACGGCAGAAAGAAGCGCATCGACAATCCGGTCGCCTACAAGACCGCTCAGGACGTCGGCATGGCCGTCACCGCTGGCAAGATCTTCATTCCGGAAGTGGGATCGTCGACCCACTACTATGCCAATTACGTCCATCCCGGCTGGGCCCGCACGATGCAGAAGATGACCAAGATCGGCCTGCATATCTTCTACCGGACCTATGGTGGTGGCTGGAGCTGAACGGTCCGCCGCCCGCCCGTCTTTTCGCACGGTCGCACGGTCGATCGGAGAGACATTGTCGGGGGGATTCGCGCGGCGCATCCCGCCGATCGCAAAGGGCACGATGTCGCACCTTTGTAACCGTTTGATCTTACTAGCTAAAATACACAGCGCGGAACTTCCCTCCGTGGCTTGACGGGCGCAAACCCTCTAACTATGTTGCCGGCGACTTTAGAAGCGGACGGACGGTGACGGTCTGCCCGGGCAGGGGGGTTGCGATGGCCGAGAAAAACAGGCCAGACGGAACCGGAGAAACCGGCCGCGGCAAGCAGCATGACCCCGAAATCCGCGACGACGATCTTGAGCGACGTCGGCGTGAACTTGGAGCATCGCTTGCGACAAGGCTGCCGAACCGGCTTGAGGGGAAAGACGACGCGAAACCAGTGACCGGATACGGTCAGGCGATCAAACTATCCAGCGAGTTTATCGCCGGGGTGGTGGGAGGCGCCGGCATCGGCTGGATCATCGACCGTATGGCGGGGACATCGCCGTGGGGTCTGATCGTTTTCCTGCTGCTTGGCTTTGGCGCCGGCGTGCTCAATGTCATGCGTTCAGCTGGCGTTGTGGCGGAATTCGGACAAGGTGCGAAGCCGCGCCGCGACCTGGACGACAGCAAATGACCGCCCTTCAGGCGGCATTTGGAAATAGCCGCCTTCCATGCGGCAATGGTAATTTAGCCGTACGCGGCATTGACGGGGTTTGAACGTGGCAGCTGACAAGGTCGATCCGATCCACCAGTTCCATATCATCAAGCTGGTTCCGATCGAGATCGGCGGCTATGATCTGTCCTTCACCAATTCCGCGCTGTTCATGGTCGCGACCGTGGTCATTGCCGCGGCCTTCCTGTTTCTGACGACGTCGAGCCGCAGCCTGGTTCCCGGCCGGCTGCAGTCGGTCTCCGAAATGGCCTATGAGTTCGTCGGCAACATGCTGCGCGATGCCGCCGGCACGCAGGGCATGAAATTCTTCCCCTTCGTGTTCTCGCTGTTCATGTTCGTGCTGGTCGCCAATCTGCTCGGCCTGTTCCCGTATTTCTTCACCATCACCAGCCACATCATCGTCACCTTCGGTTTGGCCATCATGGTGATTGGCACCGTGATCGTCTATGGATTCATGAAGCATGGCCTTGGCTTCCTGAAGCTGTTCGTGCCGAAGGGCGTGCCCCTCCTGATGATGGTGCTTGTCGTTCCGATCGAGGTGATTTCCTTCGTGTCGCGCCCGGTCAGCCTCTCGGTTCGTCTGTTCGCAAACATGCTCGCCGGCCACATCACGCTGAAGGTTTTTTCGGGATTTGTGGTCAGCCTCAGTGCGCTGGGTGCGCTCGGCATTGCGGGATCGATCCTGCCGTTGGCCATGGCGGTGGCGTTGACGGCGCTCGAATTGCTGGTGGCGCTGTTGCAGGCCTATGTCTTTGCGGTGCTGACCTGCATGTATCTCAACGACGCCCTCCATCCCTCGCACTAATCAGGTTTCCGGCACGACGCCGGATGGAATAGCAACGAAATTTTCAGATCCAAAGGAGTTGAACAAATGGACGCAGAAGCAGCAAAGTACATCGGCGCCGGCATCGCTTGCCTGGGCATGGGTGGCGCGGGCATTGGCCTGGGCAACATCTTCGGCAGCTACCTCTCGGGCGCGCTGCGCAATCCGTCGGCCGCCGACGGCCAGTTCGGCCGCCTGATTTTCGGCTTCGCCGTGACCGAAGCTCTGGGCATCTTCTCGCTTCTCATTGCGCTGCTGGCCCTGTTCGGCTGAGTACTGAGAAGATTGGACAGGCCGGCCGCGCAAGCGGCGGGCCTGATATCTGGGGATAGTCCATGTTCGTGACATCTGCCTTCGCGCAAGAGTCCGCGCCATCAGCCGACACCAGCCACGCTGCGACCGGAGGCGACACGCATTCCGGCACCAGCGTGCCTGCCGAAGCGCACGGCACGTTTCCGCCATTCAATCCGGAGACGTTTCCGTCGCAGCTTCTGTGGCTGGCGATCACGTTCGGGCTGTTCTACCTGTTCCTGAAGCGGGTCGTGATGCCGCGCGTCGGCGGCATCATCGATGTCCGCAACGACCGCATCAGCCAGGATCTCGACCAGGCGGCCAAGTTGAAGGGCGAGGCCGACGCCGCCGTTGCCGCTTACGAACAGGAACTGGCGGAAGCCAAGAAGAACGCGAACTCGATCGGCCAGCAGGCCAGCGATGCGGCGAAGGCGGAAGCCGACGCCGCGCGCAAGAAGATCGAGGCCGCGCTCGATGAGAAGCTTGGCGAGGCCGAGGCACGCATTTCTTCCATCAAGGCCAACGCCATGAAGGAAGTCGGCAGCATCGCCGAGGATACCGCTTCGGCGATCGTCGAGGCACTCGTTGGCGGCAAGGCCAGCAAGGCCGAGATCGCGGCCGCGGTCAAATCCGTGGCCCGGTGAGGAGCGCATCATGGACGCTACATCTCTCGCAACGCTCTGGGCCACCATTGCCCTGATCATCTTCCTGGCCATCGCCATCTACATCAAGGTGCCCGGCATGATCGCCAAGGCGCTGGACGCCCGCGCCGCCAGGATCAGCAGTGAACTCGACGAGGCCCGCAAGCTGCGCGACGAAGCCCAGCAACTGCTCGGCCAATACAAGAAGAAGCGCAAGGAAGCCGAGCAGGAGGCCGCCGACATTGTAGCGGCCGCCAAGCGTGAGGCCGAACTGCTGGCTGCCGACGCCCACAAGAAGACCGAGGACTACGTTGCCAGGCGCACCGCGCTTGCCGAGCAGAAGATCGGCCAAGCCGAGCGTGACGCGGTTGCCGAAGTGCGGGCCAGTGCCGTCGATATAGCCGTCGAGGCGGCACGCGCATTGCTCGCCGCCAAGGTTGACGCTAAGGCCGGAGCCGACCTGTTCAGGTCCGCGCTGCAGGATGTGAAGGCCAAGCTGAACTGAGCGTTCTTCAGTCGCTGACACGAAGCCGCTCGGGCAACCTGGCGGCTTTTTTGTTTGGGAGAAAGCGGCGCGTCAAAGCGGCCAATCTCCGCCCTCGTGGGGAAGATGGAATTGCCACTGCCGTCGCCCTACTCCAGCCCGGCCAAGCTCTCTTCCTCAACCACTTCAGTCCCGCCCAGCCGGAACGGCGCAAACGAAGTGCGATGCAGCCGAGCCACTGGCCCATGCGCCTCGATCGCCGTGCGGTGCCGGACCGTGGCGTAGCCCATATGGACTTCGAAGCCGTAGCGGTCGTGATGGTTGCCGCAGCCGCGCATCATGCGGTCGCGCATGACCTTGGCGACGATCGAGGCGGCGGCGATCGATTGGGAGCGCTGGTCGCCCTTGATCAGCGCACGCCCCTCGCAGGGCAATCCCGGCGGCACGTCGCGCCCATCCGCGAGCGCGAGCTTAGCCTGCACCGGCAGCCCGACCAGTGCGCGGCGCATCGCTTCGAGGCTCGCCTTGAGGATGTTGCTGCCATCGATGCCCTCGGCGCTGATCGACGCCATCGAGACGCCGAGAGCGGAGCCGATGATGTGCAGGAACAGCGCTTCGCGCTGCAGGTGGCTAAGCCGCTTGGAATCGTCGAGACCCTCGGGAATATTGGCGGGGTCGAGCACCACTGCCGCCGCGACCACGGGACCCGCGAGCGGGCCGCGGCCGGCTTCGTCCATCCCCGCGACCGGCCACAAACCATCGGCCATCGCCTTCGTCTCGAAGGAGAAATCGGGTTTCTCGACGATTTCGAAGAGAGGCGGAGAATCAGAACGCGCGCGAGCCATGTTGCGGCGAGGTTCGCATCGGCTCCGATTCTCCGCAAGTCCCTCCGGGTCGGGTGGGGCGCCGGACCGGGAGGGCACCGTCTGCAGGCCGGGGCAGGCCGGACGGGATTTCTTTGCCACGGCGGCAATGAACAGCCGAGGCGATTTTCGGTTCAGAGCAGCATCAACTGCTCCTGGTCCTTGCCGGCAGCGACGAACTGGTCGGTCCGCAGCGTACGCCGCTCGGCATTGAGGCCGAGCCGCTTGGCGGTGATTTCGAAGCGCCGGCCGATCTGCCAGGCATAGGGTCCGGCGCCCTTCATGCGCTTGCCCCATTCCGAATCGTAGTCCTTGCCGTCGCGCATCGAACGGACCAGCGACATGACGTGGCGGTAGCGGTCGGGATAGTGGCGCAGCAGCCAATCCTTGAAGATCGGGCTGACCTCCAGCGGCAGGCGCAGCACCACGTAGCCAGCCTCGCGCGCCCCGGCATGGTGCGCCGAGTCGAGGATGCGTTCCATCTCCTGGTCGGTCAGGCCCGGAATGATCGGCGCCACCATCACCGAAGCGGGGATACCGGCATCCGAAAGCTGCCTGATCGCCTCCAGCCGCTTGGTCGGCGTCGATGCCCGAGGTTCCATCGTCCTGGCCAGCATGCGGTCAAGCGTCGTCACCGACAGCGCCACCTTGGCCAAGCCCCGCTCCGCCATGCGCGACAGAATGTCGATGTCGCGCACGACCAGGGCTGACTTGGTGACGATGCCGACCGGGTGGCCGCGCGCCTCCAGCACTTCGAGGATTTCGCGCATGATCCGGTACTGCTTCTCGATCGGCTGGTAGGGATCGGTGTTGGTGCCGATGGCGATGGTGCGCGGCTGGTAGCCATCCTTTGACAATTCCTTGTCGAGCAGGCGTGCCGCGTCGGGCTTGGCGAACAGCTTGGATTCGAAGTCCAGGCCCGGCGACAGGCCCATGAACGAGTGTGTCGGCCGCGCGAAGCAATAGACGCAACCGTGCTCGCAGCCGCGATAGGGATTGATCGACCGGTCGAAGGAGATGTCGGGCGATTCGTTGCGGGTGATGATGGTGCGCGGCTTTTCCACCTGCACCTCGGTCTTGAAGGGAGGAAGTTCCTCCAGCGAACTCCAGCCATCGTCGAAGACATGCCGGCTGACAGGTTCGAACCGACCGGACGGATTGATGCCTGCCGACCGGCCGCGGTTGCGGTCCGGACGGACCCGCATGCCGCTCTGCTCGATCATCGCGTTGGCCATTTCGGCTCGCCCTGCTCCGAAGGCAGCAATATCGGCGCGCATGATCGGTTCCATCTTCGCCCGCTCCCAGGGACTGTCCATGTTGTGTCGAATCGCTCTGCTCATGAAATTATTCCTATTTTATCGAGGAGAACAAATCAAGAACTTTCTATGGTGCGCTGCAAAAACTGGCGCCGACCAACGCTTTCCGCTATTCGGCTAACCATGCTCAGTGTTCTGATCGAAACGCACAATGACGAGGAGGGGCTCGCCCGTACGCTGGCGACGCTGATTGGCGGCGCGGTCGAGGGCGTGGTGCGCGAGGTTGTCGTCTGCGACACGGGCTCCAGCGACCAGACGCATCGCGTCGCCGAGCATGCCGGCTGCCACTATGTGGGGAGCGGCGGCATCGCCGCCGGCATCCGCCAGGCCAAGGGTGACTGGCTGCTGTTTCTCGAACCGGGTGCGAGGCTGGTGGAGGGCTGGATCGACGCCGTCGTCGCCCATACGGCCAGGCAGACAATAGCGGCCCGGTTCTCGCGGGCGCGGGGCAGCCGTCCACCGTTCCTGGCCCGGGTCTTTTCGGCAAACCGCGCGCTCGCCGACGGACTGGTGATCAGCAAGCGACAGGCGGCATCTCTGTCCAAGAACGCCGGCACCGCCGAGGCCTTAGCGCGCGGGCTGGCGACCAGGCGGCTCGACGCCGAAATCTGGCCAGCGCAGCCGAAGCAGCAGCACCGCTCTCGGGGGTGATTTTTGCAACGGCTCTGCGTGGCGTTGCTTACGAAGCCGATTTGCCGCGCCGCAGATGCTCGTCCAGGCGCGGCATGATCTCGACGAAGTTACAGGGCATGTGCCGGTAATCGAGTTGTGGCTCGAGGATGCCGTCCCAGGCGTCCTTGCAGGCGCCTGGCGAGCCCGGCAGCACGAAGACGAAAGTGGCGTTGACGACACCGCCGGTCGCCCGGCTCTGGATCGTCGAGGTGCCGATCTTGTCATAGGAAATGCGGTGGAACACTTCCGAAAATCCGTCCATGCGCTTTTCGAAGATCGGCTCCAGCGCCTCGGGCGTCACATCGCGTCCGGTAAAACCGGTACCGCCAGTGGTGATCACGACGTCGATGGCCTTGTCCCGCGACCACGCCAGAACGGCGTCGCGGATCCTTTCGCGGTCGTCGGTGACGATATCGCGGGCGGCCAGGATGTGGCCGGCCTTGGTAATGCGATCGGCCAATGTCTGGCCGGATTTGTCGTCGGCCAAGCTGCGTGTGTCGGAAACAGTCAGCACCGCGATCCGCACCGGAATGAAGGCTCGGCTCTCGTCAATTCTGGCCATCTCGCCCAGCCTCCGACGCCATGCTGCGCGTTGCCGCGACGAACCAGTCGGGCTGGCGGCTGCGGATCTCGGCCGCCGCGCGCTTGGCGACATTGCCGGTCTCGAACAGGCCGAAGCACGTCGCGCCCGACCCGGACATTCGTGAAAAGCCCGATCCGGCCTTATCAAGCCATGAAAGCGCCCTGCCGATGGCGGGCTGTATCGCAAGGGCTGGCTGCTCGAGATCGTTGCGGGTGATTTCCAGCCAGTTGCGCAGGCTGTGAAAATCGATGCTGCGCGGCAGCGGCGGCAGCGGCTCATTATCGCGACGGGAGAGTGCGGCGAAGATTTCCGTCGTCGAGACCGGCACGCCCGGGTTGACCAGCACGAGACCCAGTGCTGAAAAATCCGGCACCATCGACAGTTCCTCACCGATGCCGCGCGCGACCAGCGGCTTTGCCGCCAGGCACATCGGCACATCGGCGCCAAGCGAAAGACCGATCCGCGCCAGTTCGGCGCTATCGAGCTCCAGCCCCCAGCTCTCGGTCAGCCCGCGCAGCACGGCCGCCGCGTCGCTCGACCCTCCGCCCACGCCGGATGCGACCGGAAGGTTCTTTTCGAGCCTGATACTTACCGGCGGCGTGCTCCGAACGCCGGCGGCCTGCCGCAAGGCGTCGCGGCCCTTCAGCACAAGATTGCCGCCATCGAG
Source organism: Mesorhizobium sp. ESP6-5 (assembly GCF_020164695.1). Lineage (NCBI taxonomy): Bacteria > Pseudomonadati > Pseudomonadota > Alphaproteobacteria > Hyphomicrobiales > Phyllobacteriaceae > Mesorhizobium > Mesorhizobium sp. ESP6-5. The sequence continues at coordinate 84,162 of NZ_JAIUGR010000002.1, read as the reverse complement.
CGGTACGTCCGCCGCATAGCGGCCGGACACGCTGAACTCATCGGCGTCGGCCGGCGCGATCTCGATCCTGTCGCCAAAGCGCGTGAACACAGCCAGGCTTTCGATGAGATGATAGCCGTCGGCGCGCCTGCCGGTGACGTGCAAAGCTAGGTTTATCTTGGCGGGTGCGGCCCATGTCCGGACACGCTGACCGGATTCCGCAGTCTCGATTGCGAGTGAAATGAGGGTCAGTCCTTGGCCAGCCGGTATTCGCCGGTCTGCGGATCCTTGACCAGCGTTCCCATCGCGCCGTTGGCCGCCTGTTTTTCGGTGCGCCGCACCTTGGCCGTCACGCGTTCAGCCTCGCGCACGAAGGTGCGGTAACCGAAATAGGCGGCGACGCCGACGACGGCGAAAAAAATGAGCTGCGGCATGTCAAACTCCTACCACGCTGGGCCGGTAAGACCGGCCGGTCGGGTCTTTCGGGCAACCATGCTAGACGCTTTCATGGCTTTTTCAAAGCCCGAAGCGCGCCCACGATGCGCGCTCTTCCGCCGCATTGATGACGCCGCTGGCGGCAGCCGCCGCGATATCGGGCGCCGAAAAGCCCTTGCTCGAGCCGAACAGGCCAAAGCGGCCGAACAAACCGCGCGGCGCCGCCACCAGCCTGAGCTGGGTCTTCGGCCCGAAGCGGGTCTTCAGCACCGTGCGCATGTCGCCCAGCGCATCGACGAGGCCGAGCTCCAGGCCTCGCTTGCCGGTCCAGAACAGCCCGGTGAACAGGTCCGGATCGTCCGCCAGCTTCGTACCGCGGCGCTCCTTGACCAGATCGATGAAGGTCTCGTGCACTTCGAGCTGCAGCACCTTGAGCCGCTCGACGTCTTCCTTCTTCTCGGGCTTGAACGGATCGAGCACCGCCTTGTTCTGGCCGGCGGTGTGGACACGGCGCTCGACGCCGATCTTCTTCATCAGTTCCGGGAAACCGAACGAGGCCGACACCACGCCGATCGAGCCGACGATGGAGGAGGGATCGGCGAAGATCTCGTCGCCGGCGACCGCGATCATGTAGCCGCCGGACGCCGCGACATCCTCGACGAAGATCAGGACCTTTTTATTCTTCTCGACCGCAAGGTCGCGGATGCGCTTGAAGATCAGCCGTGACTGCACCGGCGAGCCGCCCGGCGAATTGATCGAGATCGCGACCGCCGGCGCCTCGAAGGAAAACGCCTTTTCGATCAGTCCGGCGGTGGAAGCAAGCGACAGGCTCGGCCGGAACTGGCCTCCGCCGGCCATGATGGTGCCGTGCAGTCGGATGACCGGAACGGTGACGACGGAGGAGCGCCAGGACTTCGGCAGCAGGCGGTTGAAAAGACGTTTCACGATGGCGTGGTCTCCGGCGATGGTTGCAGGCATGTAGGGATTTCCCGGCCAACGGCAATGTGTAGGCCGCCAACAGCTCAGTCTCCGAACAGCGAGGCGAGCCCGTTGGTGATCATTTCGCTGCGCTCGTCGGGGCCGTTGCCCGATCGCGCGTGAAGCATCAGGGGCGGACGGATGGCGAGCTTTCCTCGTGCCCCAAGTGCTGCCCGCACGATAATGCGGATTGCGGCCGCGTCCGGGCGAGGGTGCACGGCGAGCATCTCGGCTTCGCCGAAGCGGCCTGAAATCGCGTCGAGAATGGCGCCGAGCTGTTCGGGCCGGGCGATGACGGCAAGCCCGCCGCGCGGCCTGACAACCGCCGCCGCACTGCGGATCCAGCTTTCGAACAGTCCGTCCTCCATGACATGCGCTTCCTTTCTTAGCGGCTCGGGAGTGGCGCGGTCCCGTGCGGCGTTGAAAGGCGGGTTCATGATGACGAAGTCGAAATCATTGTCGGCAAGGCCGGTGGCGGCCCGGGCGCGGCCCGACACGGTGACATCGGCGACGAGCACGGCAGCGCGATCGCTGAGGTGCGCGTTGCCCGGATGGGCAAGCGTGGCTGCCGCGAAGGCCGCCATCTCAGGCGCGCGTTCGACCAGCACAGCCTGGGCACCCGGACAGCGCGACAGCACCGCAAGACCGGCAGCACCGGCGCCGGCCCCGAAATCGGCGAGCCGTCCGCCAAACGAGGACGGTACGGATGCGGCCAGCATCATTGCATCCATCCCGGCGCGATGGCCGCCATGCTTGGGCTGCACGAGCCAGAACCGGCCGCGGTGGAACGCGTCGACCGTGTGGGCCGGCGTATCCGGGACAAGGGCGGCTGGCGCGGCCGACATTATTTCCCCCGGATCTCGTTGGCGATGCCGGCATCGGTCAGGATGCGGCGCGCGGCGTCGGCCTGGTCGGCATCGACCATGACGCGTCGCGGCAGGATACCAAGCGAGCCGTCGAGCACGCTCATGTTCTGGTCGGCGACGAAGCAGCCGATCCCGGCATCGCGCATCAGCGATTCGACAAAGGAGATGATGACGGCGTCGTTGGTGCGGATGAGCTCTATCATCGCAAGAAACTCGCAGGTTGCGGCGTGCATGTAAACGTGCGGCCGCATTCCCGCATTTCCCGGCGTTGACACGCTGTCGCCGCCGCCGCGCCAATTCGCCACTTGCCGTGGCCGTGCCAGCGGCCCTAGAGTCTTGTCGGGACTAAGGGTGCCGTCGCACGCGTTATACCAAGACGGGAGTGATTGTCGTGGGTGTCGTTCTCAACATCGAAAACGGGAAGCGGGAGCCCGCCTCCATCAAGGATCTCATCGATCTGACTGCTGCCGATATGGGACGTGTCAACGAGCTGATCCTGTCCAAGGCCGGCTCCGACGTCGAGATGATCCCCGAGGTCGCCAATCACCTGATCTCGTCCGGCGGCAAGCGGCTCAGGCCAATGCTGACGCTGGCTGCGGCGCAGATGTTCGGCTATGCCGGCGAGGGCCACGTCAAGCTCGCCACTTCGGTCGAGTTCATGCATACGGCCACGCTTCTGCATGACGACGTGGTCGATGAAAGCGGCATGCGGCGCGGCAAGAAGACCGCCCGCATGATCTGGGGCAACCAGGCCAGCGTGCTGGTCGGCGACTTCCTGCTCGGCCAGGCCTTCCGCATGATGGTCGATGTCGGCTCGCTCGAAGCGCTCGACATCCTGTCCAGCGCAGCCTCGATTATCGCCGAGGGCGAGGTCATGCAGCTGGCCGCCGCCAAGAACCTCGAAACCACCGAGGACGAGCATTTCGCCGTCATCAAGGCCAAGACCGCCGCGCTGTTTTCGGCCGCCGCCGAGGTTGGCCCGGTCATCGCCCAGGCGACCCGCAACGACCGTGCGGCGCTGCGTTCCTACGGCATGAACCTCGGCCTTGCCTTCCAGCTGATCGATGATGCGCTGGACTATGGCGGCACCAGCAAGGATCTGGGCAAGAATGTCGGAGACGATTTCCGCGAGGGCAAGGTGACCTTGCCGGTCATCCTCGCCTACCGGCGCGGCAGCAAGGCCGAACGCACCTTCTGGAAGCGCGCCATCGAGGACAATGTCACCGACGACGCCGGGCTGGAAAAGGCGATCGGCCTCATGACCCGCCACGGCGCCATTGCCGACACGATCGGGCGCGCCCGCCATTTCGGCGAGATCGCCCGCGACGCGCTGGCGCCGCTGGAAGAGACGCCGCAGAAATCGGCGCTGATCGACGTCATTGACTTCTGCATCAGCCGCGTGAACTGAGCGCCTGACGGCTTCCTGCCGGGGGCCGTCAGTGAAAAGACGCCTGTGAATTCGCCCTGCCGTCTCGACAAGCAGACCAGTCGCGAATTATCTATAAAACATGGCCAAGGGCACTGACGACACCATCGCCGTCCGCATCGGCAAGGTTTTGGCGGATCGCATCATCTCCGGCGCGATCGAGCCGGGGGCGAGGTTGCGGCAGGATCATGTCGCCGAGGAATTCAATACCAGCCACGTTCCCGTGCGCGAGGCCTTTCGCCGACTCGAGGCGCAGGGCCTCGCCGTCAGTGAGCCGCGTCGTGGCGTGCGTGTCGCGGCCTTCGATCTGGGCGAGGTCAAGGAGGTCGCCGAAATGCGGGCCGCACTCGAAGTGCTGGCACTGCGCCAAGCCGCGCCGCATCTGACCTCGGCCATTCTCGACCAGGCCGAGGAGGCGACAAAAGCCGGCGACAAATCCCATGACGTCAGGTCGTGGGAGGAGGCCAATCGCGCCTTTCACCGGCTGATCCTGACGCCCTGTGGCATGCCCCGCCTGCTTGCCACCATAGACGATCTGCACGCGGCGAGCGCCCGCTTCCTGTTCGCGGCCTGGCGCTCGGAGTGGGAGACGCGCACCGACCAGGACCACCGGGCGATCCTCACCGCCTTGCGGCAGGGGAACACCGAATCGGCCGCGACAACATTGGGACGGCATGTCCAATGGATTGGCCGCAAGCCGGTCAGGACAGCCTCCGGCGCCACGCGCGAAGCTTTCGCGATCGTGGGTTGAACGATCTTTTCCCAAGCCCAGGCTTGCTATCGCTCCAGAAATGTGGATTCGATAATAGATCGAAAACAGGAATTATCTATAATTTCGGATCGACCGAAGGGAAGCCTATGACCAACCTCGCATTCTCGTCCGCCAGACCGTCCTTCAGCCCGCTGCGTCTCCAGCAGCGATCGCTCGGTTGGCAGGCCGGCGCCGTCGTGCTCGGCACGCTCTTCCTGGCGCTGTCCTCTTACATCGAGGTTCCGATGGTGCCGGTTCCGGTGACCATGCAGACCTTCGCCGTGACGCTGATCGGTGCGCTCTATGGCTGGCGGCTTGGCGCGGTGACGATCGCGGCATGGCTGGTCGAAGGTGCTGTCGGCATTCCAGTCCTGGCCGGCGGCGCTGCCGGCATTCAGCATTTCGTGGGCCCGACGGGTGGCTATCTCTTTGCCTTTCCTGTCACCGGCGCACTGGTCGGCTGGTTGGCCGAGCGCGGCTGGAACGGCAACAGGGTTTTGCTTGCCTTCGCCGCCATGCTGCTCGGCAATCTTGCCTGCCTGGCTCTCGGCACAGCCTGGCTTGCCGTCATGATCGGCGCCGAGAAGGCCATCACCTTCGGCTTCGTGCCGTTCATCGTCGGCGGGTTGCTGAAATCGGCGCTTGGCGCCGCGACGCTGATGGCGCTCCCGCGCGGCAAGATGAACTTGCCGAAGCCGTGACGGTCAGGCTGCGCGCCCACCATCTCCTTTGCCTGCTCACCTATGTGGGCAAGGGATACAGCCCCGCTTTCACCGCCAATTATGACGGAATCGCGGAGCGCTTGAGCCGGGGCGAAGACATCCTCCTCGTTTCCGGACCAGACGACATCTGCGCTCCGTTGCTTGGCGAGCCGGAACCGCACTGCCTGCGTGACGGCGCGGCCGGGCGGGACCGGCAGGCCACGGAAGACGTGGAAGCGCTGCTGGCTCGGCCGATCCGGGACGGCATCCGCGTCGATCTCGATGCTGCCATCCTGACAAGGCTGCGGCAGGCGTTTTCGACCGGCCACGTGCGCAAGGCGTGCGGCGGCTGCGAATGGAGCGGGCTGTGCGGCGCGGTGGCAAGCGGCGGCTATCGCGATGCGCGGCTGCGGCGGCCTGTTGACGCGCAAAACCGTCCCATTTAGCCATGGTTTGTTAATCGGGTGACCCGATTGTGAATTTCAGGCGGATTGAAGCGCGACCCCAAAAAGGCCATGCTTTGCCTGGAAAGATCGAGTCTGGGTCGATCCGCTGACGCGGAGATGGCGCCTGGCTGAAAGGGATATGATGCAGCAAGGACGTGCGCGCTGGCTGACAAGGCTGGCAATTGTGACGGGCATGGCGATTTCGGCATTGCCGGCCTATGCCAAGCAATCCACCGAACCGGTCAAGATCTCGTCATTCTCGGGCGCCTATCTGGCTGCCAGGATCGCCGAGGGCGACAACGACCTCGACAGCGCCATCGCCTATTACAAGCAAGCCCTGGCCTTCAATCCTGGTGACACAGCCCTGCAGCAGAGCCTGATGCTGTCGCTGATCGCTCAAGGCCGCTTCGACGAATCGCTGGTCTATGCCGACAAGCTCAAGGAAGTGCCCGATGTCGAGCGCTTCTCGCGCCTGGCGCTGGCGGTCGACACCTTCCACAAGAAGGATTTCACCAAGGCACAGTACTGGCTCAAGCTGTCGCTGGAATCCGATCTCGATCGGCTGATCTCCGGCGTCATGTCCGGCTGGGCCGAGCAAGGTGCCGGCCAGGCCAGCGAAGCGATGGTTTCTATCGATAAGCTGCAGGGGCCGGACTGGTTCGGCCTGTTCAAATCCTTCCACCGCGCCCTGATCGCCGATGCGTCTGGTATGCCTGAAAAGGCCGAGGCTATCTATGCCGCGACGATGCAGGACACCACCGCCGGCGGTGCGGCGCCTGAAACCTGGATGCGCAATGCGCAGGCCTATGCCTCGTTCCTGGCCCGCAAGGGCGACAAGGCCAAGGCGATGTCGGTTCTCGACCAGGCCGAGGCGTTCTCGCCGGGCAAGCTGGAAATCGTCGCCTTGCGCGACAGGATCAGCAAGGGCGACAAGATCGCGCCCTTCGTGTCCGGTCCGTCCGACGGTGCTTCCGAAATCCTGCTCGATCTTGCCACCGCGCTCAACCGTGGCGGCGGCGAGCCATTCGTGCGCCTTTATTTGCAATATGCCTTGGCCCTGAAGCCCGACAGCGACGCTGCCCTCGTGCAGCTCGCCGCCGTGGCCGAACAGCTGAAGAACGGCGAGGGCGCCATCGCACTCTATCGGCGCATCCCCGACTCTTCGCCACTGAAGGAGATTTCGGACCTGCAGCTTGGCCTCAACCTTGCCGATCTCGACCGCCATGACGAGGCGATCACGCATTTGAAGGCCTTCGTCGAAGCTCATCCAAACGACATGCGCGCCTATCTGGCGCTCGGCGGTGTCTACTCCTCGAAGGAGGATTTCCGCTCCGCCGCCAATCTCTACGACAAGGCCGTCGAGGTGCTGAAGACACCGACCGCCGCCAATTGGAACATCTTCTACCAGCGCGGCATCGCCTATGAGCGGCTGAAGGAATGGCCAAAGGCCGAGCCGAATTTCCGCAAGGCCCTGGAATTGCAGCCAGACCAGCCGCAGGTGCTGAACTATCTCGGCTATTCCTGGGTCGACATGAACACCAACCTGAAGGAAGGCCTGGAGATGATCCAGAAGGCCGTCGATCTCAAGCCGAGCGACGGCTACATCGTCGATTCCCTGGGTTGGGCTTATTTCCGCCTCGGCCGGTTCGATGACGCGGTGCGCGAGATGGAACGCGCGGTCTCGCTGAAGCCGGAAGATCCGGTTCTGAACGACCATCTCGGCGATGCCTACTGGCGCGTCGGCCGCAAGCTGGAAGCCACCTTCCAATGGAACCAGGCCCGCGACCTGAAGCCGGATCCCGACGTGCTTGCCTCCTTGCAACAGAAGCTGATGAAGGGCCTGCCGCCGATCGAGTCCAACACGGCGCAGGAAACCCCGAAGGTCAAGCCGGAGCCGGTTCCCGCCCCGAAGGGGTGAAACGCCTTTTTGGAATCCGAACGGGGCTCTCGGAGCCCCGTTTTCGTTTTGATGTCCGTCTGCTCAGAACGCGCTCAGAACATCTTTCGATAGACGACGAAGCCCGAGCGTTCGCCGACCTTGTCATAAAGCTTCATCGCCGTGTGATTGGTTTCATGCGTCAGCCAGTATACTCGGCCGGAACCGGCCTCCTGGGCGCGCTCGTAGACGCCTTCGATCAGCGCCCGGCCGACGCCTTTGCCGCGCGAGGCGCCTCGCTGGTGAAAAGATCCTGCAGATAGCAGTTTGGTGCGATTGCCGTCGTGCTGCGGTGGAACAGGTAGTGGACGAGGCCAAGCAACTCGCCTTCGTTTTCCGCGACCAGTGCATACACCGGCTCATAGGCGTCGAAGAAGCGGGACCACGTCATTGCGGTGATGTCGCTTGCCAGCGCCGTCTCGCCCGAACGGCCATAGAACGCGTTGTAGCCGTCCCACAGCGGCAGCCATCGGTCGAAATCCTGGCGCGTGACGGGGCGGATGGTGACGGGGTTGGACATGGCTTGACCTGTCGTCGTTGACATGGGCGATACAGGGCTTCGAAGAGAGCGCAGGTCGCCACGTCCGGCAATGGGCCAGCCGCTCGCAAAGCTTTCGACCGGTCCTGCAAAGGTCGCGGGCGCGCGCCTTGCTTGACGCTTCGCCGCCGTGTCTCTAGGACGTGGCCGCAAGCTAGCCTGTGTCGCCGAGGCCACCGTGACGATTGAAATCCCAGCCCATATGCATCCCAGCCGCTCGTTCCAGGGGCTGATCCTCACTTTGCACAATTACTGGGCGGCTTATGGCTGCGTCATCCTCCAGCCCTATGACATGGAGGTCGGCGCCGGCACCTTTCATCCGGCAACGACGCTGCGCGCGCTAGGCCCCAAGGGCTGGAACGCCGCCTATGTCCAGCCTTCGCGCCGTCCCAAGGACGGCCGCTATGGCGAGAATCCGAACCGGCTGCAGCACTACTACCAGTACCAGGTGATCCTGAAGCCCAATCCGCCCAATCTGCAGGAGCTCTATCTCGGCTCGCTGGCGGCAATCGGCGTCGACCCGTTGCTGCACGACATACGTTTCGTCGAGGACGATTGGGAAAGCCCGACTTTGGGCGCCTGGGGCCTTGGCTGGGAATGCTGGTGCGACGGCATGGAGGTGTCGCAGTTCACCTATTTCCAGCAGGTCTGCGGCATCGAATGCGCGCCGGTGGCGGGGGAACTCACCTACGGCCTGGAGCGCCTGGCCATGTATGTGCAGGGCGTCGACAATGTCTACGACCTCAACTTCAACGGCCGCGAGGGCGCCGACAAGGTGACCTATGGCGATGTGTTCCTGCAGGCCGAGCAGGAATATTCGCGCCACAATTTCGAATACGCCAACACGGCGATGCTGCTCAGGCATTTCGAGGACGCCGAGGCCGAGTGCAAGGCTCTGCTCGAGGCCGGCGCGCCGGCCTCGAACGACAATCTGCCGATGCACAAGATGGTCTTCCCGGCCTATGACCAGTGCATCAAGGCCAGCCATGTCTTCAATTTGCTGGACGCGCGTGGCGTGATCTCTGTCACCGAGCGCCAGAGCTACATCCTGCGGGTGCGCAATCTGGCGAAGGCCTGCGGCGAGGCGTTCTTGAAGACGCAGGCCGGTGGATTGGCGGCCTGAGCCTCAAGCGCCCTCGACCATTTCGAGGGAAGCATTGATCGGCGGCAGGATCTGGCCGCTCGGACCAGCCATTGTCCTTAGCGCCTGCCGCACGCCTGGCATCGAGAAGGCGCCGTGGGCCTGCGCGGTGAAGCAGGCGCTGAGCGCAAGGATCTGAAGAAGTCTGGATGCCGTTTTCATCGTCGTTCAGCCAATAGTTCCCTGCCTGAGCGTGGGTGGCTTCAGCGCAGCTTTCGGTTCATGGAAATCTTTGATCCAAGGACGGGCGGGTTCGGCTCGTCCCGACAGGCCTATTGAAATTTATGGAAAGGGTGACAGCAGCCAGCCGAGTTGCTATGCCCCGCCCGGACCACTCTCCCGCATGAGCTGACCCCGATGCCTGACCTGCTTCTTGAACTTCGTTCCGAGGAAATTCCTGCCCGCATGCAGCGCAAGGCGGCGGGCGATTTGAAGAAGATGCTGACCGACGGTCTGGTCGAGGCGGGTCTCACCTATGAGGCGGCGCGTGAGTATTGGACGCCCCGGCGCCTGACGCTCGATATACGCGGGCTCACCGCACGCTCAAAAGACATTCACGAGGATATCAAGGGACCGTCGACATCGGCACCAGAACAGGCGGTCCAGGGCTTCCTGCGCAAGGCCGGCCTGTCTTCGATCGCCGAGGCGCATGTCCATTCCGACCCGAAGAAGGGCGACTTCTACGTCGCCCATATTTCGAAGCCGGGCAGGGCGGCCGAAGAGATCATCGCTGGACTGGTGCCTGACATTATCCGCGATTTTCCGTGGCCGAAGTCGATGCGCTGGGGACCGGCCTCGGCCAAGCCGGGCTCGCTGCGCTGGGTGCGCCCGCTGCAGTCGATCCTGTGCACCTTCGGCCCCGAGACCGAGGAGCCGGTGGTGGTCGATTTCGAGATCGACGGCATTCGTTCGGGCAACATCACCTACGGCCACCGTTTCCTCGCGCCCGGCGAAATCACCGTGCGCCGCTTCGACGATTATGTGGGCAAGCTGGAGGCGGGCAAGGTCGTGCTCGACGCCGACCGTCGCAAGGAGATCATCCTCGCCGACGCCCGCAACCTCGCCTTCGCCAACGGGCTCGACCTGGTCGAGGACGAGGGCTTGCTTGAGGAAGTGTCGGGGCTGGTCGAATGGCCCATCGTGCTGATGGGCGAGTTCGAAGAGGCTTTCCTTGCCATTCCGGCCGAGGTGATCCGCCTGACGATCCGCGCCAACCAGAAATGCTTTGTCACGCGGCCGCAGGGGGAAAGCGATGCGCTCTCCAACCGCTTCATCCTCACCGCCAACATCGAAGCGAAGGATGGCGGCAAGGAGATCGCTCACGGCAATGGCAAGGTGGTGCGCGCCCGCCTGTCGGATGCGCTCTATTTCTGGACCACCGACCAGGGCGATTTGTCGGACCTTGACCAACTCCAGGCATCGGCCGAAAAGTTCGGGCTCGATCTGAAAAAGCCGCTCGACCAGCGCATGGCCCGGCTCGACCATCTCAACGTGACCTTTCACGCCAAGCTCGGCACGCAGGGCGAGCGGGTGGAGCGCATCAAGCGATTGGCGGAGGAATTGGCGCCGGTCGTTGGCGCCGATCCCACGCTCGCGGGCCGTGCGGCGGTTCTCGCCAAGGCCGATCTCACCACTGAAGTGGTCGGCGAGTTTCCCGAATTGCAAGGCACCATGGGCCGCAAATACGCGCTGCTGCAGGGCGAGCATCCATCCGTGGCCGCGGCCATCGAGGAGCACTACAAGCCGCAAGGGCCGTCCGATTATGTGCCGAGCGATCCAGTGTCGGTCGCCGTGGCGCTCGCCGACAAGCTTGATACGCTGGTTGGTTTCTGGATCATCGATGAAAAGCCGACTGGGTCGAAGGACCCCTACGCATTGCGCAGAGCCGCGCTTGGGATGGTGAGGCTGACTCTGGAGAATGGAACACCGCTATCGCTTCTTTCCACCATGGCCAAACATCGAAAGACCACTGTTGACCAGATCGATGAAAGGCACGCCAGGGAGCAGGCCGAGTCAGGCGGCGACCATGCGCACGGGCGCGGGCAAGTCGGCGACGGGAAGTCTGTGGATCGAGACCTCCTCGCCTTCTTCCACGACCGCCTGAAAGTCTACCTCCGTGACCAAGGGGCCCGTCACGATCTCATCGACGCCGTGATCACACCTCAGTCCGACGACCTCCTCCAGATCGTGCGCCGCGTCGAGGCGCTCGGCTCTTTCCTCGACACCGAGGACGGCAAGAACCTGCTCGCCGGTACCAAGCGGGCGGCCAACATCCTGGCGGCCGAGGAGAAGAAGAAAACGGCGGTCGCCGAAACCGTCGAGCCGGCGTTGTTCCAGCAAGATGCGGAGAAGTCGCTGTTTGCCGCGGTGAATCAGGCCGAGAAGCAAGCCGGCGAAGCGATTCAAAACCAAGACTTTTCGGCTGCCATGCTGGCGCTTAGCGTGTTGCGTGAACCCGTTGATTCATTCTTTGAGCATGTTCTCGTGAATGATGAGGACCTGTCCGTGCGTGCCAACCGACTGGCGCTGCTCGCGCGCATTCGCACGGCTACCGGTCAGGTCGCGGATTTCTCGAAAATCGCTGGTTGAGAAGCACTTTGCCGAAAAGTCGGCATCGATTTTCTCGGACAAACGGTTTCCGTTTGTCCTGAGATCACGCCGGGATAGAGGGGGCCGCAGGCCCCTGGAAAAATATGTTCCGGCCGGCCCTTCGAGCCGGCTTACAGTCATATGACGATGATCTCTCCGTGGCAAAAGGGGTGTGTTCCCCATCCCAACGGAGGCTTCCATGAATTCCGATCACGAAATCGAAGTGACAGAAGAAACCTCGGCTCCTGCCGAGCCGCTTGAATCCGCTTCCGAAACCGCCCTCGATCACGCCGCTGCGATCACGGTCGAAGCCGCTGATCTGTCTGACGAAGACGGAGATGGCGATGACGAGGAAGGCGACGATGAAGACGGCGAAGAGTCTGACGAAGACGACGCCGATGACACCGTGAAGGCCGAAGGCGATGACGCCGAAGAATCCGAAGACGGCGAGTCCGAAGACGACGACGACAAGGAAGAAGCAGCCTGATTTTCAGTTAACAGGTTCTCGAGGGCGGCGCTTTCGCGCCGCCCTTCCGCCGTCTTCCCAAATTGATTTGATCAGTTCTCCAGGATGCTGACGCGCACGCTGTTTTCATAGACGTCGACCTGGATCAGCGGCTCGCCATTGACGATGGCGCGCTTGGTCGAGGAACTCATCGCGCCAGGGCGCTCCAGCATGCGCTGCAGGTCGGCGCGCTGGTCGTTGGTCCTAAACCAGGCGTCGCCCTCGTCGTCGCCGTCGCGGCGATGGAATTTGTGCCAGTTGGCGCGGTCTTGCCGCACCATCTGCGCGGCGCCATCCAGCGCATAGCCGTCGCTCGCCTGGTGGTCGCGATCAGAAATGCGCGCGACATAGGATCCCAGCATGTCGTCCGCTTGGGCCACGCCACCAAGCAATGACGCCAACAGAAGCCCTGCCACGGTAACGGTCTTCGAATTTTTCATGAGCAACCCCCTCTGCCTTGAACGATGCAATTGCGTCCGCTGGAGCCACTTGGCGAAAATCAGCCGCAGGGCCGCCAGCAAGATACTCTAGAAGAAATTCGCCGGACAGTGGTGCGCAGGACGCCAGACCGCCGTCAAGCCGCCGAGCATTTTGCCCGTCCGGTTTGCGTGGTCGCTACTTGACCTTGCCGGCTCCCGAAGCAGGCTGGTGGGCTGGCGGAGGCGGCGCGGCTGCCGCCGGTGCCGCTGCTTTCCCGTGCGCTGCCGGCGCGGGGGCTGCCGAGGCTGTCGCCGTGGCGGGGGTTGGGGTGGCTGGGGCCGTTGCCGCGGCCGGCGCCTTGGCCTGCATGGGTGTCGAGAAAGCGCCGCCGACGACGCCGCCCCTAATGATCATCGGGCTCTGCGCGAAGGAGTGCCTCGCCTCGGCCTTGCCGGGGATTGCCGCGACCTTTTCGTAGGTGACGTCAGGCTCGCCAAGCACAACGACGGACACAACATCGCTCGCCTTGCCGTCGGCCGCCTTCAGCGCAAGAATGGAGGGTGTCGAGGCCGGCGCACCGGGAAAGACCAGCGACGAGGCCTGAGCCCCGCCACCCATTGAGGCCAAAGTGATGGCAAGCGCTCCCCAGATACGAACAGACACCGACATAGCTCCCATTGCCCAGAAGCCGCACGATAGTACTCGGCGATTGATGCCGGCTTTCGTGGAAAGATAGCATTTTAGGAATTGATGAATTGCCAATGCCCGCTTGCCCCGGCGGCCCCGTCGTATTACGCAGCCGGCATCCGCGAGGTGACGAGAGTGGCTGAAATACTTGCCGTCGGCGAAGCGATGGAACCGGCGTTGGCGCTGCTCCTGGGCGGCGATGTCGTCGCCATCCCGACGGAAACCGTCTACGGGCTTGCCGGCGATGCCACCAACGGCATTGGCGTGGCGCGCATTTTCGAAGCCAAGGGGCGGCCGCGTTTCAATCCGCTGATCGCCCATGTCGCCGACATGGCGATGGCCGAGCGCATCGCCTCGTTCGATCCGCTGTCTAGGAAGCTCGCGCTTGCCTTCTGGCCGGGTCCGCTGACGCTGGTGCTGCCACAGCGCCCCGGCAACGGCATTCATCCGCTGGTCACGGCCGGGCTCGACACGATCGCCGTGCGCATGCCGAGGGGTTTTGGCGGCGACCTGATCGCCAGGCTTGGCCGACCGCTTGCCGCGCCCAGCGCCAACTCATCCGGCAAGATCAGCGCGACGACGGCGCAGGCGGTGGCTGCGGATTTAGGCGGGCGCATCAAACTGGTGGTCGATGGCGGCGCCACCCCGGTCGGGCTGGAATCGACCATCGTCAAGGCCGAAGGCGAAAGGTTGCGCCTGCTTCGGCCCGGCGGCATTGCCGCCGATGAGATCGAGGCAGCCATCCGCATGGAGCTGCAGCGCGGCGGCACTGCCGGCGTCGAGGCACCGGGCATGCTTGCCTCGCACTACGCACCGGGCGCGGCTGTTCGGCTCAATGCCGGCACGGTTGGTGAAGGAGAAGCATTGCTTGCCTTCGGCGACCACCGCGCGGAAGGCTGGCGCGGCGCGACCGCTTTCCTCAACCTCTCCCTGTCAGGTGACCTGAGTGAAGCGGCAAGCAATCTCTTTGCCTACATGCAGGATCTCGACCGTAGCGGCGCGCGGATTATCGCCGTCGAGCCGATTCCCTTTGACGGACTTGGCGAGGCCATCAACGACCGGCTCTCCCGTGCCGCCGCTCCTCGTGACAACGCACAGCCCACAACGTAGTTTTCCCAGATGACCGCAACCGCAAAGACACTCGATCCTGCTCTCATCGATCGTTTCGCGGCGATCGTCGGCGACAAATATGCGCTGCGCGACCAGCGGGACATCGCGCCTTATCTGATCGAGCGACGCGGCCTCTGGCACGGCGCGACATCCGTGGTGCTGCGGCCGGGCAGCGTCGACGAGGTCAGCCGGATCATGCGGCTGGCGACTGAGACCGGAACGCCGATCGTGCCGCAAAGCGGCAACACCGGGCTGGTCGGCGCGCAGGTGCCGGACAGATCCGGTCGCGAGATCGTCCTGTCGCTATCGCGGCTGAACCGCGTCCGCGAGATCGATGTGCTGTCCAATACGGTCACGGTCGAGGCCGGTGTCATCCTGCAGACCTTGCAGGAAGCGGCCGATGCCGCCGACCGGCTGTTTCCGCTGTCGCTCGCCGCGCAAGGCTCCTGCCAGATCGGCGGCAACCTGTCGTCCAATGCCGGCGGCACCGGCGTGCTGGCCTATGGCAATGCGCGCGAACTGTGCCTCGGCGTCGAGGTGGTGCTGCCGACCGGCGAGGTGTTCGACGATTTGCGCAAACTGAAGAAGGACAACACCGGCTACGACCTGAAGGACCTGTTCGTCGGCGCCGAAGGCACGCTCGGTGTCATCACCGCCGCCGTGCTCAAACTGTTCCCGAAGCCGAAGGGGAGGGACGTCGCCTTCGTCGGCCTGTCGTCGCCCGAAGCCGCCCTTTCCCTGTTCAGCCTGGCCATGGACCGCGCCGGGGCCGCACTCACGGCCTTCGAACTGATCGGCAAGCGCCCGTATGACTTTACCCTTGCGCACGCCCAGGGCGTCGTGCGGCCGCTGGCCGAAGACTGGCCCTGGTACGTGCTGATGCAGATATCGTCCGGCCGCTCAGCGGAGGATTCTCGGGCGCTGATCGAGGATGTGCTTTCGGCGGGTCTAGAGAAGGAATTCGTCGGCGATGCCGTCATCGCCGCCAGCCTCGGGCAGGGCGATGCCTTCTGGGATTTTCGCGAGCTGTTGCCCGAGGCACAAAAGCCGGAAGGCGCTTCGATCAAGCACGACATTTCGGTGCCGATCGCATCGATACCGCGCTTCATAAGAGAGGCCGCCGACGCCGTGGCGTCAGTGAGCGCCGGCGCCCGCGTGGTCTGCTTCGGCCATATGGGAGACGGCAATCTCCACTATAACATTTCACGGCCCGTCGACGGCGACGACGAGGCGTTCCTGGCGCTCTATCATGCGATGAACAAGGCCGTGCATGACGTGGTGCGCAGCCTGCACGGTTCGATCTCGGCCGAGCACGGCATCGGTCAGTTGAAGCGCGACGAACTGATCGCCACCGCGCCGCCGATGGCCATCGATCTGATGCGCCGGGTAAAGGCTGCCTTCGATCCGGCGGGCATCATGAATCCTGGTAAGGTTATCTGATCCTTTCACCATCCTGTGGCTGGTGGCATTCCGATAACCATCCCTGAGATCAGCAAAATTTAACCGACTTTCTTAAGCGCGGCGGTAAGGAGCCGGCGCTACTGTTTCCCCATAACGAGGCCGGGAAAACTGGCCCGGAGAGAACCGGACACCGGCTCTCAGGAGACAGACAGGAAGGCGCTCTATGAACGTGAACACTGGACTGAAGCCAGTCTGGGCGGGACGCAACATGCGTCTCGACCCATTCCGCCTGCCGCAGGTGGTGAGCTATGCCACGCGCGACGATTATGGCGACGTAACCTTCACCATCGACCAGCGCGGCGCGGTGATCCGCCGCCTGCTCGAGATGAGCGGCCTGCCGGCGATCATCGTGCTGCCCGCCAATGCATTTCGCGGCGTCGCCGCCCGTGCGATGGAGGATCCGGAAGGCAATGTCACGGTGACCCTGGAACTCCTGCACAACGATCCGATGCTGTCGGTGCCGCTGCTGGTGGCCGACGATCTCGAAGACGTCGCCGCCGACTGGCGCGCCTGGGCCGACGCCTACCGTCTGCCGATGCTGCTGATCGAATCCGATGGCGTCGCCCGCACCCTGGAAGAATCGCTCGGCGCCGCCATCAAGACATTGCCGCCGCGGGAGCGCCGCAAGGGCCGCGTTTCCAATATGCGCCGCCCCCGCTTCCTTGCCCGCCGCAGAGCCGGTGACCTCGGCCTCAGGCTGGTGATCGGCGGCGAGGAGATCATTTCAAGAGACTAGCGTCCTTCTCCCCGTATAGAGACGGGGAGAAGGAAGCCGCTACACCAGCGGCTTCAGCGCCACCCACAATGCGCCGCCGATCAGGCCGAGGAAGATCAGCCAGCCGACCTGGTTATTCGACCGAAACAGCCGCAGGCACTGGTCTGGATCGTCGATATCCAGAACCGCGATCTGCCGGGCCATGTGGGCGCCGGCGGCGATCAATCCCGCCAGTGCCACCACCGGGGCCTGCGCCGAGGCGAAGGCGATGGCGAAGCAGATCAGCGTACCGCCATAGAGCCCCGCGAGCCATGCCTTGGTGTTGTCGCCGAACAGCCGCGCGGTCGAACGCACGCCGACAATGGCGTCGTCTTCCTTGTCCTGGTGGGCATAGATCGTGTCATAGCCGATCACCCACAGGATCGAACCGATATAGAGCATGATGGCGGGGCCATCGAGATCACCGAACTCGACCGCCCACCCCATCAGCGCGCCCCAGGAAAAGGCGAGGCCGAGAAACAGTTGCGGCCAGTTGGTTATCCGCTTCATGAATGGATAGACGGCGACGATCGCCAGCGAGCAGACGCCGAGCAGAATGGCAAAGCTGTTGAACTGCAGGAGCACCGTCAGGCCGACCAGGGCCTGCAGGACAAGAAACAGCCAGGCCCGCCGGCGCGTGGTCTGACCGGACGGTAGCGGGCGTGAGCGGGTGCGTTCGACCTGGTTATCGATGTCCTGGTCGACAATGTCGTTATAGGTGCACCCGGCGCCACGCATGGCGA
Source organism: Mesorhizobium sp. ESP6-5 (assembly GCF_020164695.1). Taxonomy (NCBI): domain Bacteria; kingdom Pseudomonadati; phylum Pseudomonadota; class Alphaproteobacteria; order Hyphomicrobiales; family Phyllobacteriaceae; genus Mesorhizobium; species Mesorhizobium sp. ESP6-5. The sequence goes on along the minus strand of NZ_JAIUGR010000002.1, from coordinate 66,696 downwards.
TGGCGCCAATCAGGAAGAGCACAAGGTACAAGGGCGCCGGCAGCAGCGAGAGCAGCGGGTCGCCTGGGCGCGGATAGGCGCTCGCCGCAAGTGACGCCGACCACCAGCATGGCCACAAAAGCAACTGCCAGCCGATCGGCCTGTCCCACCGCGCCAGCTGCGCATAGGGCCAGATCGCGCGCGGCAGCACGCGATAGACCCAATGGCGGTTCGGCGCATCGGCGACGCGACCCTGGGCCGCTTTTGACTGGACAGGTTCCATCGGCATGGAGTGGCAGCAGTGGCGGAAACCGTCAAGCGGCAAGCGGAGGAGCGGCGGCCCGCCAACCGTCACGACGCGAAGATGTCGCGTGTGGAAAACCAGACTTTCGCCACCGCGATGAAAGCCAGCGCCGCATTCGACACGCGCTGATGCGTATCGTGGGTGAGAATGATGCGCTGCATGGGCAGCGGATCCGACAGCGGTTTGCAGACGAGGCGCAAGCCGTCATAGCTGCGGTCGCCATGCGGGCGGGTATAGCTGACCGCGACGCCGAAGCCGTTGGCCACCATGCTGCGCTGGAGTTCGAACGAACTTGTGCGCATGTCGGCCACCGGCGACAGGCCACGGCCGCGGAACAGGTCGAGCATATGCTGCCAGCTATGCGGCTGGTCGGTCGTGATCAGCGGGTAGGCGGCCAGATCCGCCAGGCTGACCTCGGGGTGGCCCGCCAGTGCATGGCCCGCCGGCAGCAGCGCATGCGGCCGAAGCTCGTGCAGCAGGATGCGGGCGAAATGCGACGGCAGGCCGAGATCGTAGCTGAGGCCGAGGTCGACTGTGGCGTCCGCCAGGCGTCGCCCAAGCGTCTCGAACGTCTCGTCACGGACGACAACCGCGACCGCTGGATGACGTTCGGAGAAGGCGCGGATAAGGCCCGGCGCGAAAAAGGGCGCCAGATCCTCGAAGCAGCCGAGCACCAACTCCCCACCGATGGCTGAATTGCCCGCCCCCAGGCTCATGAGTTCGTCAGTCTCGGCAAGAACCTGCTTTGCCTTCGCTACCACGACACGGCCGAACGAGGTCAGCGAAACGCCGCTTCCCCGCTGGCGTACGAATAGTTTCTGGCCGAAATCCCTTTCGATGGTGTCGATGGCCACTGAAACCGACGGCTGCGAAATGTTGATCGCTCGCGCCGCGCCGGTGACGCTGCCATGGCGGGCGACGGCGATGAGATAGCGGAGTTGCGTGAGCGTAAGGCTCATAGCCAAAACCTATGTGTCAGATGAGAAGTTATTATTTTACTGAATGAGAGGACGTTGCGATAGTGGCCTCGATCCTGAGAGGAGGACACCATGGCTTCCCAAACCGCCACGCAGCCAATCGTCACCGAAATCATCGATGCGCAGACAATTGCCGACTACCAGCGTGACGGCGCGGTCTGTATCCGCGGCGCCTTCAAGGGCTGGGTCGACACGATTGCCGCCGGCATCGAGCGCAACATGCGGAGCCGCAGCGCCACCGCGTCCGACATCGCTGGCGGCAAGGGCAGCTTCTTCGACGACTACTGCAACTGGGAGCGTATCCCTGAATTCGTCGATGTCGTGCGCAATTCGCCGGCGGCGCGACTGGCGGCCGCGGTGATGCAGTCGCGCACCGCGCAGTTCTTCCACGACCATGTGCTGGTCAAGGAGCCCGGTACGCAGAAACCGACGCCGTGGCACCAGGACATCCCCTATTATTTTGTCGACGGCCAGCAGACGGTGAGCTTCTGGATCCCCATCGATCCGGTGAAGGAAGCGACGCTGCGCCTGATCGCCGGCTCGCACAGATGGGACAAGATGATCCTGCCGGTGCGCTGGCTGGACGACGGCAATTTTTACGCGGCCGAGGGCGATTATCGTCCGGTGCCCGATCCCGACACCGATCCGTCGATGAAAGTTATCGAATGGGAGATGGAGCCGGGCGACGCCATCCTGTTCGACTTCAGGACGGCACACGGCGCGCGCGGCAATATGACCGCGGCCCGGCGCCGGGCGTTGTCGCTGCGCTGGGTCGGCGACGATGCCCATTATGTCGAGCGACCGGGCCGCACCTCGCCGCCCTATCACGGCCATGGCATGCAGCCGGGACAGAAGCTGCGCGAGGATTGGTTTCCGGTGGTCTTTCAGGGCTGAACGAGCGCCGGAATAGGGGCGGTGGTGGCCGGCGCCCTATTCGACAGGGATAACGTTCCCGTGCGCAATCCACCCTGATGCCTTGACCCGTCGCCCAGAGAGCAATAGCGGGTTGTTTTCTCTATGGGATAGGCGGCATCAAGAGGTGGCCATGAACGTTCTTCTTCTCGGCTCCGGCGGCCGCGAACATGCGCTGGCCTGGAAGATCGCCGCTTCGCCGCTGCTGACCAAGCTCTACGCGGCCCCCGGCAATCCGGGCATCGGCGGCGAGGCCGAACTGGTGAAGCTTGATATCACCGATCATGCCGCGGTCGTTGCCTTCTGCCGGGAGAAGAAAATCGATCTCGTCGTGGTCGGCCCGGAAGGGCCGCTCGTCGCCGGCATCGCCGATGATCTGCGCGCCGAAAACATCCGCGTCTTCGGGCCTTCGAAGGCCGCCGCGCGGCTGGAAGGTTCGAAGGGTTTCACCAAGGACCTCTGCGCCCGGTACAACATTCCGACCGCCGCCTATGGCCGGTTCGGCGACCTGGCCTCGGCCAAGGCCTATGTCGAGAAGACGGGCGCGCCGATCGTCATCAAGGCCGACGGGCTCGCAGCCGGCAAGGGTGTCACCGTCGCCATGACGATGGACGAGGCACGGGCGGCACTCGCTTCCTGCTTTGACGGGTCCTTCGGTGCTGCCGGCGCGGAGGTGGTGGTCGAGGAATTCATGACCGGCGAGGAGGCGAGTTTCTTCTGCCTCTGCGACGGCACCACGGCGCTTCCCTTCGGCACCGCGCAGGACCACAAGCGCGTCGGTGATGGCGACGTCGGTCCCAACACCGGCGGCATGGGCGCCTATTCGCCGGCCCCGGTAATGACGCCTGACATGATCGAGCGCACCATGCGTGAGATCATCGAGCCGACCATGCGCGGCATGGCCGAGCTTGGCGCGCCTTTCGCCGGGATTCTGTTCGCCGGACTGATGATCACGGAAAGCGGACCGAAGCTGATCGAATACAACACCCGCTTCGGCGATCCGGAATGCCAGGTGCTGATGATGCGGCTCAGGGATGACCTGCTGGTGCTGCTCAATGCCGCGACCGATGGCCAGCTCGCGCATATGTCGGTGCGCTGGCGTGACGAGGCGGCGCTGACCGTCGTGATGGCGGCCAGGGGCTATCCCGGCACACCGGAGAAAGGCTCCGTCATCCGCGGCGTCGAGGACGCCGCCGGTGAAGGCGTCCAGATTTTCCATGCCGGCACCGCAATCAATGGCGGTGCGCTGGTCGCCAATGGCGGCCGTGTGCTCAATGTCACGGCGAGCGGCGCCACCGTCGGAGAGGCGCAGGCGCGGGCCTATGCCGCCCTCGACCGCATCGACTGGCCGGACGGGTTCTGCCGCCGCGACATAGGCTGGCAGGCCGTGGCGCGCGAGCAGGCCGGCTGAAGCTCCGACCGGGTGGCGGCTATTGCTGACTTCGGTCGAGGGTTGTCGAAGCGGTGCTGACCGGGTCGGCCGCGGCAAAGGCGGCGTCAAGCTGTTCGGGGGAACGCTGCCCGCCCCGCTTCCAGGCCACATATTGGACAATGCCGAACCCCGGCCGTCGCGGCACCGTCTTCACGACTGGCATGCGGAACCCGTCGCGAAATTTTGACCACCGCGAACCAAGCACGGCGACTATTTCCTCGAAGGTCGGCGGCGTCGCCACATCGGCATAAATGATGGTGGCCTTGCCGGCGAGCGCGGCTTCCCGCGAGAGCGGCACTGGTACGCTGGCAAGATAATCGGCAGGCACGTCGATCAGGCCACCGAAAGGCCATTGCTGGCGCAGAGTGACGGCATCCGTGGGCGCCACGTTGACGTCGATGTTGTCGGGTGTGCCGGCAACCCTGTAGGGGCAACGGAAGCGGCCGCAATTGGCCTGCGTCGAGAACTGCCAGAGCGCGTAGCCCTGCCAGTTGCCCATCGGAAAATGCACGTCGATGTCAGGCTTATAGCGCGCGTACCAAAGCGGCAGCCGCGACAAGAGCCGGTATTTGTAGCGGTTGTCGGCGATATATTGGGCGGTCTTGCCGTTGGTGTAGAGCACCGGGAAGCGGCCGATGCGCCGATGCACCTGGCGGGCGAACTCCTCGGCATCGTCGAGCGACATCCATTGCGAGGGATCGATGCCCTCGATGTCGAGGGCCATGAGGTCGTCCGGTGCGGGGTCGGCGAAATCGAGGAAATTATTGGCCTGTTCGACCGGATTGCCGGGACGCGCGAGATGATAGGCGCCCCATCTCATGCCGAGCGCCTTGGCCACGACCCTGCGTGTCTGGAACAATTCGCGCGTCACCGCGTGGCGTTTCCACAGTGCCTTGCACAGTTTCACGTCAGTGTCGCCGCCGAAACAGAAATAGGGCGGCGGCATGCCGTCGGAAGCCTTGTTGATGAAGGCGACGATGCGCTTGTCGGTGGCAAGCTGGGCCCAGTCGATGGAATTGTATTCGTAGGCGTCGATGACGAGCGCGCGGTCAGCGCTCTTCCACGGCTCGGAGAAGTCCGAAGCCTTTGCCGCCGTGCCCAGCACAATCGCTGCCGCGAAAGCGAGAAGCGCCGTGCGGCGAAGGAGGCGCGCCGTCCTTTTCAAAACAGGGAACCCCCGTTGATCAAAGGCAAATCCTGGACCGCTATGGTTAAGAAAGTGCTTCTCGAACCCTGGTGCGGGATAAGCTAGCGCCGGCTGAACGGTTGAACTTCGAACGGGTCGGGCGCGGGCTCCTGTTGCAGCGTACCTTCGGCGGCGCGTTTGCGGTGGTGGGCAAGCGAGCATCGCGGCGAGCACAATATGCCGCGCTCCGACCAGTAGGCGGCACCATTTCCCAGGTCGCCGTGATAATAGGAAAACCCGGTTGCCCGATAGGGCAAACCGCATTCGATGCAGCGATAGGCGTCAGGTCTGGCAAGCATGAGAATCTTCCGGTCGCGGGTTTTCCGTCGCCGGTCGATTTGGTCCGGCTATCTGTCGAATTTAATACAGCCCCGCCTGATTGCAAAATCAGCGTGACAAAATTTGACGTTTACGTAAAAAGGCGATGGGAGACCGCCCAAAGGCGGATGGTTTTGCGGCGGCACTGGCCCTAGGGTCGGCGAGGCCGATGCATAAGGGAGGATCGAGCGGCATGTATCGGGCACCGGTCGAGGATATCGCGTTCACCCTGAAGCATGTGGCCGGCATGAAATCCGCCATCGATACGGGAGCGTTCGGAGACCTCAGCGAGGATCTGGTCGACGCCGTCCTCGGCGAGGCGGGCCGTTTCGCCTCCGAGGAGGTGGCCCCCCTTTATAAAATCGGCGACGAGCATGGCGCCGTGCTCGGCGATGGCGCGGTCACCACCCCGCCGGGGTGGAAGGAACTCTATCGCCGCTGGATCGAAGGCGGCTGGAATGCGCTCTCCGGGCCGGAAGAGTATGGCGGCCAGGCGCTGCCGACCATGCTCGGCGTCGCCGCACTCGAAATGTGGAACTCCGCCGCCATGGCCTTCGGCATCGGCCCGACGCTGACCATGGGCGCGGTCGAGGCGCTCGACAAGCACGCTTCCGAGGAACTCAAGGCGACATATCTGGCAAAGCTCGTCTCCGGCGAATGGATGGGCACGATGAACCTGACCGAGCCGCAGGCCGGATCGGACCTCGCCGCCTTGCGCGCCCGCGCCGAGCCCGCCGGCGACGGCACCTACCGCCTCTTCGGCCAGAAGATATTCATCACTTACGGCGAGCACGATTTCACCGACAACATCATCCATCTGGTGCTGGCGCGGCTTCCCGATGCGCCGGCCGGAACGCGTGGCATCTCGCTGTTCCTGGTGCCGAAATTCCTGGTCGGCGACGATGGCTCGCTCGGTGCGCGCAACGACGTCTTCTGTTCCGGCCTCGAGCACAAGCTCGGCATCCATGCCTCGCCGACCTGCACCATGATCTATGGCGACGGTTTTCAAGGCGCCAGGCCTGGCGCCATCGGCTGGCTGATCGGCGAGGAGAACAAGGGCCTCGCCTGCATGTTCACCATGATGAACAATGCCCGCCTCGCTGTCGGGATGCAGGGCGTCGCGGTCGCGGAAGCAGCGACCCAGAAGGCGATTGCCTATGCCAATGAACGCCGCCAGGGCAAGGCGGCGGATTACGCCGGCGCCGGCATGGCGCCGATCGTCCATCACCCCGACGTGCAGCGCAATCTCCTGACCATGAAGGCGCTAACCCAGATCGCGCGGTCGATCGGTTATTCCTGTGCCCATGCCATCGACATGGCGCGCGTGTCGTCTGGCGGCGAGGCGACGCATTGGCGCGACCGTGCTAATTTGCTGACTCCGCTCGCCAAAGCGTTTTCGACCGATGTCGGCGTGGAAGTCGCCTCGCTTGGCGTCCAGGTGCATGGCGGCATGGGCTTCATCGAGGAAACGGGTGCGGCCGCGTACTATCGCGACGCGCGCATCGCGCCGATCTATGAAGGCACCAACGGCATCCAGGCGATCGATCTGGTGACCCGAAAACTGCCGCTCGGTGGCGGCGAGCATGTGCATGGCTACATCGACGAACTGGCCGGTATCGCCAATGCCGTGCGAACGTCGAACCTCGAAGGTCTTGGCCGCACCGCCGACACTCTCGATCAGGCGCTCTCCGATTTGACGCAAGCGACGCGTTTCCTGCAGAAATTGTCGGCCGAGGGCCGGACGGAGGAGGCGCTGGCTGGCGCCACGCCGTATCTCCGGCTGATCTCGCTTGCCGCCGGCGGCGCTTATCTGGCGCGGGCCGCTCTTGCCGACCAGGGCCGCATCGCGCTTTGCCGCTTCTTCGCCGAAAACCTGCTTGGCGAAGCCAGCGCGTTGAAGGAGCGCGTCATCGATGGCGCCGATAGCCTGGCTGCTGCCGCCGAGGCACTGATTTCCGCCTGACCTTCACAAGGAAAACACCGTGACAGACCACATCCTCGTCGAGCGCCAGGGCGCCATCCAGATCATCCGCATGAACCGGCCGGACAAGAAGAACGCGCTGACGCGTGCCATGTATGCGAAAATGTCGGCGGCCCTTGCCGAAGGCGACGCCGATCCGGCGGTCCGCGTTCATGTCTTTCTCGGCGTGCCCGGCGCCTTTTCCTCCGGCAACGACCTTGCCGATTTCATGGTCGTGGCCACCGGCGGCGATGGCGGCACCGAAGTCTGGGATTTCCTGATCGCCCTGGCCGGGGTCGAAAAGCCCATCGTGTCCGGCGTCGACGGTATCGCGGTCGGCATCGGCACCACGATCAACCTGCACTGCGACCTGACTTTCGCCACGCCGCGCACCGTGTTTCGGACCCCCTTCGTCGATCTCGGCCTCGTGCCCGAGGCAGGATCGAGCCTTTTGGCGCCCCGCATCCTGGGCCAGCAGGGTGCTTTCGCCCTGCTCGGTCTCGGTGAGGGATTTTCGGCCGAGCGCGCGAAGGCCGCCGGGCTGATCTACGAGGTGGTCGAGGAAGGTGGGCTGGAGGCTTCGGTGCTTGCAGCGGCCGGCCAGATCGCGGCCAAGCCACCGCAAGCGCTCAAGATCGCGCGCGACCTGATGCGTGGCTCACGCGACGATCTGGTTGCCCGCATCGGGATAGAGAGCGAGCATTTCCGCGAGCGGCTGAAATCCGACGAGGCGCGCGCCGCCCTCACGGCATTCATGACCAGGAAAAAGGGCTGATGGTTCGTCAGGGATAGAGCCTGGCCTTGTCCCAGCCGCCTGCCGGGTTGCGTGAAAAGACCACGCGGTCATGCAGCCGGAACGGCCGGTCGTGCCAGAATTCGATCGTCTTCGGCACGATCCGGAAGCCCGACCAATGTTTCGGTCGTGGGATTTCGCCGATGGCATAACGCGCCGTGTATTCTGCGACCGCCTTTTCCAGCGCGAAGCGGCTTTCCAGCGGGCGCGATTGCTTCGACGCCCAGGCGCCGATGCGGCTGCCGCGTGGCCGCGTCGCGTAATAGCTGTCGGCTTCCGCATCGCTGACGAGCTCCACCGGACCGCGAATGCGCACCTGGCGGCGCAGCGATTTCCAATGGAAACACATCGCCGCCTTCATGCTGCCAAGAATCTCCTGGCCCTTGGCGCTCTCGAAATTCGTGTAGAACACAAAGCCGCTTTCATCGAACCCCTTGAGCAGCACCATCCTTACGTCCGGCATGCCCTCGGCATCGACGGTCGCCAATGCCACGCCATTGGCATCGTTGATTTCGCTCTTGGTAGCGTCGTCCAGCCATGCGGCAAAGAGGCGAAACGGCTCTGCCGCCTCGGCAAAGTCACTGCTTGTTAACTCTGTGTCACTCATAGTTTTTCTCAAATTGTCACGAGACCAGGGAGGTTGCCGATTGTCGCGTATCGCGCAAGCTTTTGACAGCAGGCAATGGGGCGTTATCGCTTCAGCCAGCACGAAAGCGGCGATCGTGGCAGTCGCCCTGCCGCTCGCGGCCTGCGGTGCAGGTGGCTTCAGCCTGGAAAAGGCCGAAGTCGACCGCTCGATCCTGACCAGCAGCACATCGGCTTCGCCCAAGCCGGCCGATTCGGATCGCGACTCCGACCAGACGACGATCGGCAATGCGGTATCGTCCGCCGATATCGAGCAACTCGGCGGCCAGGCGGTGCCGTGGGCGAACACCGGCACCGGGTCGCGCGGCTCCATCACCGAACTGGCGGAATTGAAGGACAGCGGCCAGACCTGCCGCCGCTTCAAGGTTTCGCGCGAAAGCTTTGACGGCGTTGCCATGTTCCAGGGCGAACTCTGTCTTGCCGGTGCCGGCGGCTGGCGCATGCAGGGCTTCAAGGCACTCTGATTTTCCGCCGTCGATATGAAGGTCCGCTACTGGAATTTCTTCCTATGCGAGCGCATATAGGGGGCAAGTATGGACTCAACTCATTTCCAGGGCAGGAAGCATGCGCGACCCCTATGAGGTGCTGGGCGTTGCAAAGAACGCATCGGCCAAGGACATAAAATCGGCGTACCGGAAACTCGCCAAGAAGCATCATCCGGACCAGAATCCGAATGATCCCAAGGCGAAGGACCGTTTTGCCGCGGCCAATCAGGCCTATGAGGTCATCGGCGACGAGAAGAACCGTGCGGCTTTCGATCGTGGCGAGATCGACGCCGACGGCAAGCCGCGTTTCCAGGGTTTTGAAGGTGCGGCCGGCGGTGGCGACCCCTTTGCCGGGTTCCGCCGCCAGCAACAGGGCGCCGGAGGCTCGCGATTCGAGTTCCGCTCGGGCCGTCCGGGCGGCGATCCGTTCGACGGCAACAGCGATATCTTCAGCCAGATCTTCGGCGATGCCTTTTCAGGCGCGCGCGGGCCAGGCGCGGGCGACCGCCGCCAGACGGCGACAGCAGCCGACCTGAACGTCACGCTCGACGTCACCATCGAGGAAGCGGCCAATGCCGAGAAGGTGACGGCGATGTTCCCGGATGGCCGCAAGGTTGCGGTCAAGCTGCCGGCCTATGTCGAGGATGGCCAGACCATCCGGCTGAAGGGCCAGGGCGAGCAGGGACCGGGCCAACCCGGCGACGCACTGGTCAAGATCCATATCCGCCGGCATCCGCGTTACCGCATCGAAGGCCGTGACCTGCACGCTGACCTGCCGGTTTCGCTGGCCGATGCGGTGCTGGGCGCCAAGGTGCCGGTCGAGACGCCGACCGGCAGGCTCGCGGTCAACGTTCCCGCCTGGTCGAGCTCGGACAAGGTCCTGCGGCTCAAGGGCAGGGGCTTGCCGGAGAAAGCCGGCGGCCATGGCGATCTCTATGCCCATGTGCGCATCATGCTGCCGGAAGGCGGCGACAGCGCGCTGGAATCGCTGTTGCGCGGCCAAAAAGGCTGATCGAGAGCTTTTGTCCCCCGAACTGTCCGCTTTGAACGCTTGAAGGGGCTGTATGCCTGTGCGATAGGCACTCCACAAAGCAGATATCTTGCGGAGAACACGCATATGGCGGGTGGACAGGGCCTGATGGCCGGCAAGCGCGGCCTGATTCTTGGCGTCGCCAACAACAGGTCGATCGCTTATGGCATTGCCAAAGCCTGCGTCGATCACGGCGCCGAGATAGCGCTGACCTATCAGGGCGAAGCCTTCAAGAAGCGCGTCGAGCCGCTGGCGGCGGAACTGGGCGCCTTTGTCGCCGGCCATTGCGACGTAACCGATCCGGCGAGCCTGGACGAGGTCTTCGCCAATGTCGCCAAGCATTGGGGCAAGCTCGACTTCCTCGTGCACGCCATTGCCTTTTCCGATAAGGACGAGCTGACCGGCCGCTATGTCGAGACGACGCGCGACAATTTCCTGCGCACCATGGACATTTCGGTCTATTCCTTCACCACCATCGCCAAGCGCGCCGAAGCGCTGATGACCGAGGGCGGTTCGCTGCTGACGCTGACCTATTACGGCGCCGAGAAGGTCATGCCGCACTATAACGTCATGGGCGTCGCCAAGGCGGCACTGGAGGCCAGCGTGCGTTATCTCGCTGTCGACCTTGGCGCCAAGAAAATTCGTGTCAATGCCATTTCGGCCGGCCCGATCAAGACGCTTGCCGCCTCCGGCATCGGCGACTTCCGCTACATCCTGAAGTGGAACGAATACAATTCGCCGCTGAAGCAGACGGTCACGCAGGAAGAGGTCGGCGATTCCGGCGTCTATTTCCTGTCCGACCTGTCGCGTGGCGTCACCGGCGAAGTGCACCATGTCGATTCCGGCTACCACGTCGTCGGCATGAAAGCGGTCGACGCGCCGGATATTTCGACGGTCAAGGATTAGGTCTCCCCGCCTTTCCTCCTTCCAGGCCCTGGCCCGATCTCCGGAAGAGCTGATGTACCCGCTGGTTTATATCGTGCGCCACGGCCAGACCGCGTGGAATGCCGAGTTCCGGCTTCAGGGCCAGGCCGATACCGATCTCAATGCTCTCGGCCGCGAACAGGCGAGCGCAAACGGGCATCGGCTGGCCGAACTCGTCGGCGCTCCCCAGGAATTCGACTTCGTCGCCAGTCCGATGAGACGCACGCGCGAAACGATGGAACGCATCCGCGCCGCCATGAGGCTCGATCCGCTCGCCTATCAAACCGATATCAGACTGATTGAAGTCAATTTCGGTGATTGGCAGAGTTTTACCTTCGCCGAGCTTGAGAGGCAGTCGCCCGGCGCGAGCCGATCCCGCGCACTGGACAAGTGGAATTTTCAGCCGCCAGGTGAAGGCGCGGAGAGCTACCAGATGCTGCTCGAACGGGTGAAGCCATGGTTCGACGAGCTTCGGGGGCAGACGATTTGCGTGACGCACGGGGGCGTCATGCGCACCCTGTTTCGCTTCGTGCTTGATATGCCCGAGGACGAGGCCGCGAACCTGGAGATACCGCAGGATCGCGTGCTCAAACTTGAAGGCAGGAGCCTGGAGTGGCTTTAGGACGCCGGTGACGCCAACTCCTAGTTCGTGTCGCTGTCACCCGGCAGCTGCATGTCGGTGACGACGTTTTCGCCATCGGTCACATCGTAAGCGATGACGATGTCCATCCCCGGCTTCAGCGCATCGAGATCGGTTTCGGCGTTCAGCTTGTAGGATTTGCCGTCGTCCAGCGTCAGCGTCAGCGCATCCTTGTCGATCTTCTTGATCAGGCCTTCGGTCTGCCCGGCAAAGGCGGCGGTGGAGAGCAGCAGCGTGGCGGCAACAGCGCCAATCAGGGTACGCATCATCGTCCTCTTTGGTCATTGCGCCGGCCTGGGTGGCGGCGGATCCTCAACGGCGAATGGAGGAGAGCAGAAACCAACCGAATGTGTCAAAACTAAATCCGTCGGATCACAGTTTGACCACTGTGGAAAACGCCAATAGAAGGCTGGCTTCAGCCGGTTTCGATGCCGGGCAGGGCACTTTCCATGTCTCACAACACGTTCGGCCATCTTTTCCGCGTCACCACCTGGGGCGAGAGCCATGGCGCGGCGCTCGGCTGCGTGGTCGATGGTTGTCCGCCGGGTATCCGTTTCACGCGCGATGAAATCCAGGCCGAACTCGACAAGCGCCGCCCGGGCCAGTCGCGCTTCGTCACGCAGCGCCGCGAGCCGGACGAGGTGAAGATCCTCTCAGGCTTCGTCTTGGACGAGGACGGAGAGACGATGATCACCACCGGCACGCCGGTGTCGATGCTGATCGAGAATGTCGATCAACGCTCGAAGGACTATGGCGAGATCGCCCGCCAGTTCCGGCCGGGCCATGCCGACTACACCTACGACGTCAAATACGGCATACGCGACTATCGCGGCGGCGGCCGCTCCTCGGCACGCGAGACCGCTGCCAGGGTCGCTGCCGGCGCGCTCGCCCGCAAAGTGGTGCCGGGCATGGTGGTGCGCGGCGCGCTCGTGTCGATGGGCGAAAAGTCGATCGACCGCGCCAACTGGAACTGGAATTTCATCGGCGATGCCGAGAACCCGTTCTTCACGCCGGATCCGGCTTCGATTCCTGTTTTCACGCGGTATCTCGACGGTATCCGCAAGGCCGGTTCCTCGGTTGGCGCGGTGATCGAGATCGTCGCCGACGGTGTGCCTGCCGGCCTCGGCGCGCCGATCTACGCCAAGCTCGACCAGGACATCGCGTCCGGCTTGATGTCGATCAACGCCGTCAAGGGCGTCGAGATCGGCAATGGTTTCGAGGCCGCCCGCATCACCGGCGAACAGAATGCCGACGAGATGCGCATGGGCAATGACGGCAAGCCGGTGTTCCTGTCCAACAATGCCGGCGGCATCCTGGGCGGCATCTCGACGGGCCAGGCGATCGTCGCCCGTTTTGCGGTGAAGCCGACTTCGTCGATCCTGACGCCCCGGAAGTCGATCGACAAAGACGGCAACGACGTGGAGGTGATGACCAAGGGTCGCCACGATCCCTGCGTCGGCATCCGAGCCGTGCCGATCGGCGAGGCCATGGTTGCCTGCGCCATTGCCGACCACTATCTGCGGCATCGAGGACAGACGGGGAAGGGAATAGGCGGTAGGGAATAGGCAGTAGTCAGTGGTCAGCTGCCAGCCCGACCCTTTTATTCCCCTAACCCCTACTGCCCAGTCCCTATTCCCTGCGAGCGAAGCGAGCATTCCATGTCTTACGACCAGAAGAAGATTGTCGAAGCCATCCGCGCCTTCGAACGCGGCGAGATCGTCGTCGTCATGGACGATGACGGGCGCGAGAACGAGGGCGACCTGATCGTCGCCGCCGTCCATTGCACGCCGGAGAAGATGGCCTTCATCGTTCGCAACACGTCGGGTATTGTCTGCACGCCGATGCCGCGCGAGGAGGCTAAACGGCTGAACCTCGCGCCGATGGTGGCCGACAATGATTCGGCTCACACCACCGCCTTTACCGTCAGCGTCGACTTCAAGCATGGCACGACGACAGGCATTTCGGCCGACGACCGCACGCTGACCGTGCGCAACCTCGCCAACGGCAATGTCGGCGCCTCCGATTTCGTCCGCCCTGGCCACATCTTCCCGCTCATCGCGCGCGAGGGCGGCGTCTTGATGCGCTCGGGTCATACCGAGGCGGCGGTCGATTTGTGCAGGCTCGCCGGCCTACCGCCGATCGGCGTGATCTCGGAACTGGTCAACGACGACGGCACCGTCAAGCGCGGCCCGCAGGTCGCGGCCTTCGCCGAGGAGCATGGCCTCAAGCAGGTATCGGTTGCCGACCTCATCGCTTACCGGCAGCGCAAGGAGACCCTGGTCGAGCGCGTCGCTTGCTCCGACATCGAGACGCTGGGCGGCAAGGCGCAGGTCTTCACCTACACGCTGCCCTGGGACACAATGCATCACGTCGCCATCGTCTTCGGCGACATCCGCGACGGCGAGGAGGTGCCGGTGCGGCTGCATTCGGAGGATGTGGTAACCGACGTGTTCGGCACCAGCCACCGGCTCGACGGCATCATGAAGGCGATGGGCGAGCGCAGGCGCGGCGTCATCGTCTATCTCAGGGAAGGCTCGGTCGGCGTCGCCCACCAGGAGCGCAACCGGCCGGCGCCAGGCGACCGCGAGGACCATGAAGAGGCGCGCCGGCGCGAGAGCGAATGGCGCGAGATCGGTCTCGGCGCCCAGATCCTGAAGGACCTCGGCATTTCCTCGATCAACCTGATTGCCTCGCGCGAGCGCCACTATGTCGGCCTCGAAGGCTTTGGCATCCACATCGCCAAGACCGAGATCATCTGAGCTCGACAAACCCTGCCTGTCACTCGGCCGGGATTGCCGCCTCGCATCGTTCCAACTCGCATTCGTGGGTGGCGAGGCTGCGCTGGCCGAGCAGCACCGTGATCAGCGCGATAGCGCCTGACGTCACCGAGACCCAGAATCCGTTCTGGGCGCCGAATGCATCCACCACGGCGCCGGCGGCGAAGGAGCCTAGCGCCATGCCGATGCCGATCCCGGTGGTTACCCAGGTGATGCCTTCGGTCAGCATCGCTTCCGGGACATGCCGCTCGATCAGGCCGAAGGCGGTGATGAAGGTCGGCGAGATCGCCACGCCACTGATGAAGACAGTCAGCGCGAGCGCTGGCACGGTGCTGGCGGTAAGCGGCAGCAGTGTGCCGAGCGCGACCAAGGCAACCGAGATGGCGAGCTGGCGCTGCAGCGGTGCTTTCAGGTTGAGCGCGCCGATGATGATGCCGAGCACGAAGGAGCCCAGCGCATAGACACCGATGACGAGACTGGCAGTGCCCGGCTGGCCGAGTTCCTTGGTGATCGCCACCGTGCTCACCTCCGTCGTCGCGAAGGTCGCGCCGATGAAGATCATGGCGAAGGTGATGATTTGAACCGGCCCCAGGCGGATTGCCGAGCGGCTGGAGCCATTGTCCACCGGCCGCACTTGCGGCTCGGTCGAACGCTGCAGAATGAAGGCTATCGAGCCCAAGGCGAGGAACAGCGTGCTGACGAGCACGCCCGCTTCCGGGAACAGCGCGGCGCTGAGGCCCACAGATAGCGATGCGCCGGCAATATAGACCAGTTCGTCCGCCGCCGACTCGAAGGCGAAGGCGGTGTTCATCTCGGACCGGCCCCGGAAAATCTCGGTCCAGCGCGCCCGCACCATGGCCGGCATGCTTGGCATTGCCGCGGCCAGCAGCGCCGACGCGAACAGCGTCCATACCGGCCAGTCTTGATTGGCCGATGCGATCAGGGCCGCGAATGCGAGCACGGAGATGATGGTGGTGGGTACGACAACCCGCGTCTGGCCGAGGCGGTCGACCAACCTCGATATCTGCGGCGCCAGGAAGGCATTGGCCAAGGCGAATGTCGCCGAAACCGCACCCGCCAGCCAGTATTCGCCACGCGTCTGCGACAGCATCGCCACGATGCCGATCGGCGCCATGGCGATCGGCAGGCGCGCCATGAAGCCGGTGGCGGCAAAGCCCGTGGCTCCGGGAGCGCGAAAGATTTCCGAATAGGGGTTTTGCATGATCCTGTTCCTCGACAAGGGGCGATTCGACAATTACATACGAGACGTATAAGTGTTAAATAGAGGATACGTCGCGTATGTCAATTGGCATACGGAGCGTATGTAAGTAAGGCCAGAAGCATGCATCGACCGCGCAAGGAGATGATCGCCGAGACACGCGCCAAGCTGATCGCCGCGGCGCGCCAGGCTTTCGGCACCATCGGCTATGCCGAAGCGTCGATGGATGATTTCACCGCGTCGGCCGGGCTGACGCGCGGCGCCCTTTATCATCACTTCGGCGACAAGAAGGGACTGCTTGAGGCGGTTATCGCCGAAATCGACGCGGAAATGGCGGCCCGGGTGAATGAGGTCGCGTCGCGGGCGCCGACCCGCTGGCAGCATTTCGTGGACGAATGCACCACCTATATCGAAATGGCGCTGGAGCCGGAAATCCAGCGCATCATGTTCCGGGATGGTCCGGCTGTGCTGGGCGATCCGGCACTGTGGTCGAATGCCAATGCCTGCGTCGGTTCAATGACCGATCATCTGACAGCGCTGCAGCGGGAAGGGGTGGTCGTCCCCGGCGTCGACCCGGAGTCGGCAGCGCGGCTGATCAATGGGGCGAGCAGCCAGGCCGCGCAGCGCATCGCCAATTCGCAAGATCCCGAAACGACATCGAAGATGGTGGTGGCCGCGTTCAAGCAATTGCTCGAAGGCCTGCTGAAAAAGCCGGAAGCGCTTTCAAGATGAACCACCATGGCAGTCCCGCCACTGCCTGCAATTGACAATAGCCGGTTTGAGCGCATCCTCCGCAGCCATCTCTGAGGGGAGATTCGGGGCATGTGGGATTTCGATATCGGCAGGTCGGTGTCCATCATGATGCGGACCTGGCCTTTCATTGTCTTTCGCATGATCGTCTATTTCGGCATCACGCTGGCCTACATCGTGGCCACCGGCACCGGCGCCTCCGTCGGCTATGGCGTCGGCCATATTTCCACCGATCCCGACGGACCATTGTCTTTTGCGATGTGGGGCGGCGTGGTCGGTTTCGGCATCGTCTCGATCGCCGTCTACTGGATCCGCGAATACATTCTCTACGTCGTCAAGGCGGGCCATATCGCCGTCATGGTGCATCTGATCGACGGCAATGATATTCCCCACGGCCAGAACCAGATCGCCTACGCGAAAGAGGTCGTGACCGAGCGTTTTGCCGAGGCCAACATCCTTTTCGTCGTCGACCAATTGGTCAAGGGCGCCATACGCGCCATCACCGGCCTGCTCGGCGGCATCGCGGCCTTCCTGCCCATTCCTGGCCTGAGCGGCCTGGTTTCGTTCCTCAACACGGTGATTCGCCTGTCGCTGACCTATGTCGACGAGATCATTCTCGGCTACAACATCCGCATCAGTTCGTCCTCGCCGTTCGAAACCGCGCGCCAAGGCGTTGTGCTCTACGCCCAGAACGGCAAGACCATGGTCAAGAATGCCGTCTGGCTAGGGGTCATCATGTGGGGCGTGTCGTTCGTGATTTTCCTGCTGATGCTGGCTCCGGCAGCCGCTATTCTTTACGTCATGCCCGGGCAGCTCGCCGGCTGGGCTTTCGTGCTGGCAATCGTCTTTGCCTGGGCTTTCAAGGCGGCCTTCATTGAGCCGTTCGCCATTGCCTGCCTGATGCAGGTCTATTTCAAGACCATCGAGGGTCAGGTGCCCGATGCCGCCTGGGACGCCAGGCTGGCCGAAGCCTCGTCGAAGTTCAGGGAACTCAAGGACAAGGCGCTCTCCACTTTCGGCGGTTCGCGCTGGGGCACGGCCGGCGCGACGCGCTGATCGGCTAGGCTCGCGGGCGCACCGGCGGCGGTACCGAGGCGCGCCACTGCTGATTTGAGCGGCGCTTCGCCTTGTCCGCGAAAAGTCTCGCTCATGATAAGCTCGGGCAACGGCAGCCGCCGGCCCCAGCCGTGTGTTTCGAGATCCGGCTTCGGTGCGAATTCGGAAACGCGGCCGACGCAGAGATAGGCGATCGGCGTCACTTGATCGGGAATACCCAGCAAGCTTTTCAGCGCTTGCGCCTCGATGATGCTGACCCAGCCGACGCCGACGCCCTCGGCGCGTGCCGCCAGCCAGAAATTCTGCACCGCGCAGACCGTGCTGTAGAGATCCATCTCCGGATTGTGCCAGCGCCCCAGCGGCGAGCCTTTCGAGCGCTCGCGGTCGCAGGTGATGCAGATGTTGAGCGCGCTTTCGCAAATGCCTTCCAGCTTAAGCTTGCGGTAGAGCGCCTGCCGTTCTGCCTCGATTTCAGGCAGTTCCCGTTCTCGCGCGGCCAGGAACAGGTCGCGCACTTCCGCCCGCCGCGCGGCATCGCGAATGACGATGAAATTCCAAGGTTGCATGAAGCCGACCGATGGCGCGTGGTGGGCGGCAAGCAGCAGCCGCGCCAGCACCTCGTCGTCAATGGCCTCCGATGTAAAATGGCTGCGGACGTCGCGCCGCGTGAAGATGGCGCGGTAAACAGCGTCGCGCGCAATCTGGTCAAATCCATCGCCCATTGGAGTGGTCATAGCTTCCGGCATCGCTTGTCCCCTTGCGATTGCAATCGATGTCATCCGCCTGACCATGCGGATGACGATGCCTGCCAGGCCGGTCTTCTGGCTCGGGATCAACCCGCGTCCGGTGCCTTCCCGTCATCGACAGTGGCATTTACCGGCGCGGTCCCCCTCACAGCGTTGGGCACGCCACGGAGTTCAACCGTGTTCCCGATTCTCCCGCCAGGGCATTTGCAGCCAAGTGGAATCACTTGGCGTCGCAAAATGCGGCTAAAACAAACAGCCCGGCGGGCACCAGGCAGTGGTTGCGACCTTACGCCGAAGGGCCGGCGCCGCCAATGCCCGCAGCGACATCAATGGACGCAGGTTCGATTTTCCCCAGCGATCAAGCCGCGACGCATGGCCATCACGGCGCCGGGGCACTAGATAGGGGGCATGGCCACCCGTCTCTACACGCACCCGATCTTTCTCGAACACATCACGCCGCCCGGTCACCCCGAGCGGCCCGACCGCCTGCGCGCCATCGAGCGCGTGCTCGACGACGAAGCTTTTGCCGCGCTTGACCGCGTCGAGGCACCGCAAGGCGACGAGGCGACCATCCTCTACGCGCATCCCGCCGATTTCGTCGCGCGTGTCCGCGCCGCCATCCCCGACGAAGGCATTGCCCGCATCGACGCCGACACCACCGCCAGCCCGAAAAGCTGGCAAGCGGTGATTACGGCGATCGGTGCCGCCAATGCCGCCGTCGACGACGTCTTTGCGGGCCGTGCCGACAACGTTTTCGTCGCCGCCCGTCCGCCCGGCCACCATGCCGAAAAGACCACGGCCATGGGTTTCTGCTTCTTCAACACGGCGGCAATCGCAGCGCGCCATGCGCAGAAGAAGCACGGCGCCGAGCGTGTCGCTGTCGTCGACTGGGACGTGCACCACGGCAACGGCACGCAGGATATTTTTTGGGACGATCCCTCGGTGCTCTATTGCTCGACGCACCAGATGCCGCTTTATCCCGGCACGGGCGCGAAGAGTGAGACCGGCGCCGGCAACATCGTCAATGCGCCGCTGGCGCCTCGGACGGGCAGCGAGGTGTTTCGCGATGCGTTCCTGTCGCGCGTGCTGCCGGCACTCGACAATTTCGCGCCGGATCTGATTATCGTTTCGGCCGGCTTCGACGCGCACCATCGCGACCCGCTGGCGGAAATCAATCTGACCGAGAACGATTTCGACTGGGCGACCGGCCAGCTGATGCAGCGCGCCGCAATCCACGGCGGCAACCGGCTCGTCAGCCTGCTCGAGGGCGGCTACGATCTGCAGGGATTGGCATTTTCGGTCGCCGCCCATGTCGGGCGACTGATGAAAGGATGAATGATGACCGGTGAGATCAACGAAGACGTCAAGGCGATGAGCTTTGAACAGGCACTCGACGCACTGGAGAAGATCGTCGATGATCTGGAGCGTGGCGACGTACCGCTCGACCAGTCGATCCGGATTTACGAGCGCGGCGAGGCGCTGAAGGTTCATTGCGACCGGCTGCTGAAGGCCGCCGAGGACAAGGTCGAGAAGATCAGGCTGTCGCGCGACGGCAAGCCGGTTGGAACCGAGCCGCTCGACGCGGACTGAGGTCCGGAGCAGCCTTACCGGTTTTTGGACACGATCATCATTGAGGATACAGTTCGTCCCGATTGAAACGGACAAGAGGAGATACGGAAGCGATGTGCAGAAACATCAAGACCCTGTTCAATTTTGATCCGCCGGCAACCAACGACGAAGTCCGCGACGCGGCACTGCAGTTTGTCCGCAAGCTGAGCGGCACGACGCGGCCTTCTGCCAAGAACCAGCATGCGTTCGATCATGCGGTCGAAGCCATCGCGGCATCCGCACGCGAATTGCTCGATTCCCTCGAAACCCACCAGCATCCTCGCAATCGCGAAGAGGTGGCGGCCAAATTAAAAGCGAAAGCGGCGATCCGGTTCGCCTGATATGCCCAAGCGCCCACTGACCGCTGACGAGGAGAGTTCATGAGCTTCTTCCCCGGCAAGGACCCTGAGGCCGGCGATGCCTTCGCCAGCGACCAGATCGAGCTGATGGTTATCCCTAACGCCAAGGACATTGGCGGTTTCGAGGTGCGTCGCGCCTTGCCGACCGCCAAGCGGCGCCTGGTCGGGCCGTTCATCTTCTTCGATCGAATGGGTCCCGCGATCATGCGCGCCGGCCAGGCGCTCGATGTCCGCCCGCACCCGCATATCGGCCTGTCGACCGTGACCTATCTGTTCGACGGCACGATCAGGCATCGCGATTCGCTCGGCACCGAGATGGTCATCCAACCCGGCGACGTGAACCTGATGACGGCTGGTCGCGGCATCGTCCACTCCGAGCGCACGCCGCAGGAATTGCGCGGCGCGCCGATGTCGATCTCCGGCCTGCAGACCTGGTTGGCTCTGCCGGACGGCAAGGAAGAGGTGGCACCGGTGTTCGAGAACACAGCGGCGCTGCGGCTTCCCGAAATCGACGCCGAAGGCGTCAGCGGCCGCGTCGTCATCGGCGATTTCCAGGGGTTGCGGTCTCCGGTGCGGGCCGATTCCGAAACACTCTATGCAGATTTGCGGCTGGCGCCTGGCGCCAGCGTCAAAATCCCGCCCGATGCCGAGGAGCGCGCCATCTACACGCTGGAGGGCGAGGTTTCGATTTCGGGTGATGCCTTTCCAGCGGAACGGCTGCTGGTGTTCCGGCCCGGCGACGAGATCATCATATCGTCATCGATGGGTGCGCATTTCATGCTGTTCGGCGGCGCGTCTCTCGGTTCGAAGCGCTACATCTGGTGGAATTTCGTTTCCTCGTCCAAGGAGCGCATCGAGCAGGCCAAGCAGGAATGGAAGACCGGCCGCTTCGATATCGTTCCTGGCGATGAGAAAGAATTCATCCCGCTGCCGGAAGGCTGAGAAGATCGGTGAGGGGCTGACCGTCCGCGTCAGCGACACGCATTTACTTTCGCCGGCCGGCGGCCTATCCCGCCGATGAACAGAAAGTCTGGGCCCAACGTGAACGCAACGCCGCATACGCCGCTTCTCGACAGGGTTCGCGTCCCGGCCGACCTGCGCACGCTGGCCGAGAGCGACTTGCCGCAACTGGCATCAGAGCTTCGCCTCGAACTGATCGACGCGGTGTCGCGCACCGGCGGCCATCTCGGTGCCGGCCTTGGCGTGGTCGAACTGACGGTGGCACTGCATTATGTCTTCAACACACCCGATGACCGGCTGATCTGGGATGTCGGCCACCAGGCCTATCCACACAAGATACTGACCGGCCGTCGCGACCGCATCCGCACCTTGCGCCAGGAAGGCGGGTTGTCGGGCTTCACCCGCCGAGCCGAGAGCGAATATGACCCGTTCGGCGCCGCCCACTCCTCGACATCGATATCGGCCGGCCTCGGCATGGCCGCCGCCCGCGACCTCTCAGGCGGGCGCAACAATGTCATCTCCGTCATCGGCGACGGCGCCATGTCGGCCGGCATGGCTTATGAGGCGATGAACAATGCCGGCGCGCTCGATGCGCGCCTCATCGTCATCCTCAACGACAATGACATGTCGATCGCCCCGCCAACCGGCGCCATGAGCGCCTATCTGGCGCGTCTGGCTTCCGGCAAGGCCTATGTCGGCCTGCGCGACTTCGGCAAGAAGCTGACCTCCTATCTCGGCAAGCGAGCCGATCGAGCCATCACCCGCGCGGTCGAGCATGCGCGCGGTTACGTCACCGGCGGCACCTTGTTCGAGGAACTCGGCTTCTATCACATCGGCCCGATTGACGGTCACAATCTGGAGCATCTCATCCCGGTCCTGAAAAATGTCCGTGACAACGGCAAGGGTCCGGTGCTGATCCATGTCGTCACCCAGAAGGGCAAGGGCTACGCGCCGGCGGAAGCGGCCGCCGACAAGTATCATGGCGTCAACAAATTCGACGTCATCACCGGCGCACAGGCCAAGGCGCCGGCCAATGCACCGGCCTACACCAAGGTGTTTGCCGAAAGCCTGATCCAGGAGGGCCGCGAGGACGACCGCATCGTCGCCGTCACCGCCGCCATGCCGGGCGGCACCGGCCTCGACCTGTTCGGCGAGGTGTTTCCGTCAAGGACTTTCGACGTCGGCATTGCCGAGCAGCATGCGGTGACCTTCGCCGCCGGCCTGGCGACGGAAGGCTACAAGCCCTTCGCCGCGATCTATTCGACCTTCCTGCAGCGTGCCTACGATCAGGTCGTCCATGACGTCGCGATCCAGAAACTGCCGGTGCGTTTCCCTATCGATCGCGCCGGCTTTGTCGGCGCCGACGGTGCCACCCATTGCGGCGCGTTCGACACCACCTTCCTGGCAAGCCTGCCGGGCTTTGTCGTAATGGCCGCGGCCGACGAGGCGGAATTGCGTCACATGGTGCGCACCGCCGCCAGCTATGACGACGGGCCGATCGCCTTCCGCTATCCGCGCGGCAACGGCGTCGGCGTCGACATGCCCGAGCGCGGCTCTGTTCTGGAGATCGGCAAAGGCCGCGTCGTCCGGGAAGGCAGCAAGGTTGCCCTCCTGTCCTTCGGCACAAGGCTGCAGGATTGCCTCATCGCGGCCGAGGAACTCGGCGCGGCCGGGCTTTCCACCACGGTCGCCGATGCCCGTTTCGCCAAGCCGCTCGACCAGGATCTGATCCGGCGGCTGGCCCGCTCGCATGAGGTTCTGGTGACGGTGGAGGAGGGCGCAATTGGCGGCTTCGCCAGCCATGTGCTGCAATTCCTCGCCCATGAAGGACTGCTCGAAAGCGGCCTGAAGGTACGCCCGCTGGTGCTGCCGGATGACTTCACCGACCACGCCAAGCCAGAGAAGATGTATGCCGATGCTGGCCTCGACGTCGCCGGAATCGTGCGCACCGTATTCACCGCGCTCGGTCATACGGTCCGCGCCCAGCGCGCCTGAATTAAAACCTCAACAGCTTGAATCAGTTTGCCGGCTCGATTTTATAAGGCATTGTTAACGTTGCCGTTTGGCGTTTTGCTTACCCTGTCCCTTGGCCGTTTTTCAACGCCGCCCTGCTAGATCACAGCCAGGCAGGGAGACAACGAGAATGAAGACGCTTCTGTGCGGCGCGGCCTTCTTGGCGGTGATGGTCGTACCGGCTGCCGCCGAAACGCCCTACGACCGCAATCTCGAAAAGGCGGCGATAGGCATTGTCGCCGGCAAGATGGGCGATATCCGCGGCGGCTTTTCCTACAAGCAAATTCCGCAGCTTGTGGTGCCGCCGGATCCTTCGCCTGTATCACCTGTTGCGACCGGGCATGCGCGTGAGCAGGCTTCAGGCGGTCGAGACGACGGTTTGTCTCCAGCCATCGAGCGCCAGGCTCCGCGAACCATCTTCTAAAACCACATGTCGCGTACGCAGCGGCCGTCGCGCGGCAGATCGTCGTAAGTGTCGAGGCCATCGAAATGGTCGATCGGCAGATCGGCGACGGCCTCGGGGGGCGCCAGCCGGACATTGACGGCCATGCGTCTTCGACCCGAGGCGCTGGCGCGCAGTCCGCGCCAGCCGAGCACGCAGGCGCAACGCGGGCAGAACAGGATCTCGAGCGACGGGTCTTCCTGTCCGGCGCGCGTATAGCTGCCCATTGGCCCCGAAACGCGAATGCGTTCGTCGACATAATCATAGGCCCAGAGCGTGCCATAGCGGCGGCAAAGCGTGCAGTTGCAGGCCGTCACCGGGCCGGGGTCGCCCTCCAGCATCCAGTGGGCGGCGCCACAGTGGCAGGTTCCCGTCAGCATTCGTTCTCCTTCGAGTTGCGACAAACAGAGGGCTCTTCGTGGCCAATATTCTGCCGGACCCGGCATGATGGGCGCAAGCCGCGGCCTGGTTCGATGCACCAGCCGCTCTCGTAGGATCACTTTGGTCCATCTAATGTCCTTGCCTTCACCGCGGGCTTTCGTCAGAGAAGGCCGATGAACTCGCCTCTGCCAGCCAGCACACGCCAGCGGCTCGACGACCTGCTCGTCCAGCGCGGGCTGTTTGCCAGCCGCTCGCGCGCCCGCGACGCGGTGGAGCGCGGCACGGTGACGGTCGACGGCGCCATAGCCCGCAAGCCCGGCCAGAACGTTTCGCCGCAATGCGTTGTCGCCATCGACGATCCGGCGCAAGCCTATGTCT
The DNA here is from genome assembly GCF_020164695.1 of Mesorhizobium sp. ESP6-5. NCBI lineage: Bacteria > Pseudomonadati > Pseudomonadota > Alphaproteobacteria > Hyphomicrobiales > Phyllobacteriaceae > Mesorhizobium > Mesorhizobium sp. ESP6-5. The sequence goes on along the minus strand of NZ_JAIUGR010000002.1, from coordinate 42,422 downwards.
CGCGCGCCGCCCTCAAGCTGATCGCCGGGCTCGACCATTTCAGCCTCGACCCGGCCGGTCGCGAGGCCCTCGACATCGGCGCCTCGACCGGCGGTTTCACCCAGGTGCTGCTCGAACGCGGCGCGTCCCATGTCACGGCAATCGATGTCGGGCATGGCCAGATGCATCCTGATGTCGGTGGTGATCCGCGCGTGACGGTGATCGAGGGCCTGAACGCGCGCGATCTCACCGTTGCCGATCTTGCCGGCCGCAATCCGGATTTCATCGTTTCCGACGTCAGTTTCATCTCGCTGAAACTGGCGCTGCCGCCGGCACTCGCCATTGCCAAGCCCGGCGCCGGTGCGATCTTTCTGGTCAAGCCGCAATTCGAGGCCGGTCGCGAGGCGATCGGCAAGGGCGGTTTGTTGAAGGATCCCTTCGATGCCGCCCGTGTCGCGGGCCTGCTGCAGGATTGGCTGGATGCCATCCCTGGCTGGCGCTCGCTTGGCCTGCATCTGTCGCCGATTGAAGGTGGCGACGGCAATCGCGAATTCCTGCTCGGTGGGATCAAGGACCGATGAGCGTACGCTTCACAATACGAAAACTCGGATCGCAGGGCGACGGCATCGCCGAAACCGAGAGCGGCGATCTGTTCATTCCCTTCACGCTGCCGGGCGAGATCGTCACCGCCGCGCGCGAGCGGGATCGCGCCACGCTGATGGCGGTGCTGGAAGCCTCTCCGCTGCGCGTCGAACCCGCCTGCCGCCATTTCACCGAATGCGGCGGCTGTGCCCTCCAACATTTCGAGACCGAAGCCTATCGCCGATGGAAACGCGAAAAGGTGGTGCACGCATTGAAGGGCAAGGGCATCGAATGCGAGATTGGCGAACTGGTCGCCTGCGCGCCGCAGTCGCGCCGCCGCGTCGTGCTTGCCGCCCGGCGCATGGACGCAGGCATGCTGCTCGGCTTCAATCGCCATCTGTCGCCCGAGATCATCTCCATATCCGAATGCCCGATCTCACTGCCCGAGATCGTCGCGGCACTCGGCCAGCTGAGGGCGCTGGCCGAATTGATATGCGCCACCACCAAATCGTTCCGGATGGCGGTCACCGTTACGGGTTCCGGTCTCGACATCGCGGTGCACGAGTCAGGCAAGCTCGGCGAACACCAGCGCCGTATCGCCTCCAACTTTGTCATTGCGCAAGGCTTTGCCAGGCTGTCCATCGATGACGAGATCGTCATCGAGCCAAGGAAGCCCGTGGTCATGTTCGGCAGTGTTGCGGTCGCCGTGCCGCCCGGCACCTTTCTGCAGGCGACGGAGGCCGCCGAACGGACCATGGCCGAGATCGTCAGCGGACATCTGAAGCGTGCAAAAAAAATTGCCGATCTCTTTGCCGGTTGCGGCAGCTTTGCCTTGCGGCTGGCGACGAAATCGGAAGTCCATGCGGTCGAAGGCGACGCGGCCGCGCTTTCGGCGCTCGACCGGGGATCACGTTTCGCGACCGGCCTCAAGCGGGTGACGGGCGAACGACGCGACCTGTTTCGCCGGCCACTGACCTTCAAGGAGTTGAACGCCTTCGACGGCCTTGTCTTCGATCCGCCGCGCGCCGGCGCCGAAGATCAGTCGAAGCAGATCGCCCGCTCGGATGTTCCATACGTTGCCGCGGTGTCCTGCAACCCGGTGACGCTGGCCCGCGACCTGCGCATTCTCATCGAGGGCGGCTATATGCTGAACAGCGTGACGCCAATCGATCAGTTCCTGTGGTCGCCACATGTCGAGGCGGTCGCCTTGCTGGAGAAACCGAGGAGGAGGCGCGGCTGAGCACGGTTCGTTGAGACTGCTGAGGCCACAGAAAACCGCGCTTCCCAAGCGCTGCTGCGGGATCCTCCGGTTAAAGCGACTCCAGGAAGAATGGGTAGCGGTTTTCCGTCCGGAATTGCGTCGAAATGAAGAGAGAGCGGTTCAGCGATTCTATCAAACACCGAACCGCTCTAAAAAAGCCGCCGAACGCCTGTAATGCCTGAACCGTACGGTCCAGGCTCAATCTACGAGCTTTGCAGCATTCGCGAAGGTTTTCGGCGTGCCGCCTCGCTGGTTGACCGACTGCCAGACATTCGGATTCTGCTGCGATTGACGTTTCAGGAAGTAGTAGCCGGTTGCATTCCAGGGCCTGATTTGGTCGACCATATTGTCGAGGACAAGATCGCCTTTATCGGTTTTCACCGTCAGGATGGTGTGGCCCTCATTGTTGAGATCGCGCACGACCGTCATCAACAGCGCTTGCCGGGGAAATCCAGCCTCTTGAAGGAGCTTGCGTTTGTAGAGTGCGTAGATCTTGCAATCGCCTTTGCCGTCAACCGGATAATCCCAATGGTCCGCCATCGTGCCCCAGTGATCGAAATTGCTGACGGGTTTGATGGCGCTGTTCGCCTTCTGATTTATCCGCTTGAGGATGCGGAAGGTCCGCGCTGTCAGCTTGACATTCGCGGCCGGCAGAGCCGGCACCTTGCACTCTTTTGGGCGGCGATGACAGAAATCGATCCAACCGTAGGGGACGCTGGTGCTTCCACCCACGGAGGCAGAGCGCGACCCATCCATGGAAGATTGGGTCGATCGCGACTTGAACAAAGTCGACTGGGCCGACGCCGGACTGGCTAGCAGCGATGCCGCACCAATCAACGAAACAAAGCCAAGCAGGAGAGCCAGGACGGGGGAGTGCCGCATTGCCAAAACCACCACCGCAACGAGGAACTGGTGCTGCGTTCGTGCGCGAGAGGCAGCCCAGGCAGTCAAAGACCTAATAATTTGTTAATGTGGATTGTGTCCACTTCAAGGTCCCGGCCGCCGAAAAGCCGGTCCCTGTCAGGCCGGCCCCTGTCAGATGACAATGGGCATGGTGGAGGGCGCCTGCATCCGGAAACGTCACGGCGGGTGATGACACCGGAACGGCACCGATTTTCAAACCCGCGTGCCGCCGACCGTCATCTGGTTCATCCTGAGATGCGGCTGGCCGACGCCGACGGGTACGCCCTGGCCGGCCTTGCCGCACATGCCGATGCCATTGTCGAGCTTCATGTCGTTGCCGACCATCGAGACGCGGTGCATGGCATCAGGCCCGTTGCCGATCAGCATCGCGCCTTTGATCGGCTGCGTCACCTTGCCGTTCTCGATCATGTAGGCCTCGGTGCAGCCGAACACGAATTTGCCCGACGTGATGTCGACCTGGCCACCGCCGAAGGAGACGGCGTAGATGCCGTTCTTGACGGAGGCGATGATTTCGTCCGGCTCCATGTCGCCCGAGGTCATGTAAGTGTTGGTCATGCGCGGCATCGGCTGGTGCGCATAGCCTTCTCGCCGGCCATTGCCGGTGGCTTTCATGCCCATCAGCCGGGCATTCTGCCGGTCCTGCATGTAGCCGACCAGTTTGCCGTCCTCGATCAAGACGTTGCGGGCCGAAGGCGTGCCTTCGTCGTCGACGGTGAGTGAGCCGCGCCGCTCTGGGATGGTGCCGTCGTCGACGACCGTCACCCCCTTGGCGGCCACCTGCTGCCCCATCAGGCCGGCGAACGCCGACGTCTTCTTGCGGTTGAAATCGCCTTCAAGACCATGACCGACGGCTTCGTGCAGCATCACGCCCGGCCAGCCATTGGATAGCACGATGTCGAAAGTGCCTGCCGGGGCCGGGATTGCCTCCAGGTTGACCACCGCTTGCCGGAGTGCCTCGCTGGCGGCGTGCTTCCAACTATCCTCGATCAGGAATTCGCCGAATGCCTTGCGCCCGCCCATGCCATAGGAGCCGCTTTCCTGGCGGTCGCCGTCGCCGACGACGACCGAGACGTTGACGCGGACCATCGGCCTGATATCGCGCACTATCTGGCCGTCGGCACGAACGATCTCGACATGCTGCCAGGATGCGGCGATCGAGGCCGTTACCTGGCGCACGCGTGGATCCTCGGCGCGCAGCCAGGCGTCGATTTCTTGCAGCAGCTTCGCCTTGGCCTCGAAGGAAGGCGAGGGGATCGGGTTCTCGTCGCCGTAGAGATGGCGGTTGGTACGGGCGGGGGCTGCCGCAAGCGTGCCGGAATAGCCACCCTTGACGGTCGAGACTGCTTCGGCCGCGCGCAGCAGCGACGCCTCGGACAGGTCGCTGGAATGAGCGTAGCCGCTGGCTTCGCCGGCGACGGCCCGCAGGCCAAAGCCCTGGTCGGTGTTGAAATTGGCGGTCTTCAGCTTGCCATTGTCGAACATCAGCGCTTCGCTCTCGCTGTATTCGAGGAAAAGCTCGCCGTCGTCGGCGCCCTTGATGGTGTCTGCGACGATCTGCTTGATGCGGTCGTCTGAAATGTCGAATTGGCCGATCAGGCTGTTCATGGCGCGTCCGTCCGTGGGATGTTTGCTTTCCCCCGATGTAGGCGTGAAGCCGCGCCCGCACAATCGGCAATGAGGAATCGGCGCCGACGAATGATTCGTTCGCTGAACGCAAGGCATGCGTCTGGGGTCGGCAAAAGCCGCGTCCAGGCCTGGTTCAGCGCGAAGCCGCGATCAGGGCAGAGCGGCGAAGCCTTCGGCGAAACCCTTGAGGTCGACGGGAATGCCGATACCCTCTTCCGGGGTCTGGAAAACGATGAATGTTGCCGACGTACCGGTCTTCAGCGTGTCGAGCAGCGGCTTTTCGAGAATGACCTCGGCATAACAGCCGTCCTGGAAGCAGCGCACGAAATAGGCGCGGCCAATGTCCTTGCCGTCGACGTTGAGCCCGAGGCCGTTCGGCAACAGCACGCCGAGCGGCGCCAGCACGCGCAGGATCTCGGCCTTGTTGTCGGCGGTGCGCAGCACGACGACCGAAAGCCCCATTTCTGGACGATCCTCGGCGACGACGTTCTGCATCATCACGCATTGTTCCGAGGTGGCACCGGCCGGCGTGTCGCAGATGATCGACCATGCGCCATGGGTCGAGCGCACCGTGCCGCTTGGCTGGGCAGCATTGGCGTTGCCGGCGATGGACAGACCGGCCGCGCACAGGACCGCGAGAAACAGGGCGTTTGCCAAGGTTCTCGAAAGGCCCAGTCGCGTATGCCTCAGTCTCGAAAGCCAAGAGTTCATGACGGCTCCATTGCGAATCACGGCACTTTAAGCCGCGCCAATGCCAAGTAAAGGACGAGACCGTGGCCGAACTGTCCCTAAAAAGGCAATGCGGCGCTTTTCCTTGCCAAATTCGCCTGAATTACGACGCTTTGCGGGTGTCGCCGGCACAAGGCGTGCGGCCCGCCGAACATACGCGATTCGCCACTACGGCCATTGCCCCGGACGAGCCACGTCAGCTTGCGCGCAAAAATGCCGCACGGTTTCGACCGCTCCTTTCTTGCGGAGGGAAAAAGAGTATGGTTTGAACCAGCTTGAGACTGTCCGGGATTCCCGTCCCGGCATTGTTCGTTATTCTCGCGGGCACAGCCGGTGAGAGACTGGGAGACGAAGAGGGCGATGAGAAAATTCCTAGCGAGCACCGGTGCTGCTGCCACGTTCCTCGCCTGCGGATCCGCTTATGCGGACCAGCCCAGGCCGTGGGAGACCGGCTTCCAGGCGCCTGCGACCGACATGATGCGGCAGATCGAGTGGTTCGGAAACTACACGATGTGGTTTATCATCCCGGTCACGGTCCTTGTGCTGTTTCTGCTGATCTACTGCATCGTCAAATTCCGCGCGAGCGCCAATCCGACCCCGTCCAAGACCAGCCACAACACGCTGATCGAGGTGATCTGGACCATCGGCCCTGTCGTCATCCTGCTTTGCCTCGCCATCCCCTCGTTCCAACTCCTGACCGCCCAATATACGCCGCCGGAAGAGGCCAAGCTGACCGTCAAGGCAACCGGCAACCAGTGGAACTGGGATTACGAATACCAGACCGACAACACGCTCGCCTTCAATTCGGCCATTCTTCAGGATGGCGATCGCGCCAAGGCCGGCAAGGAGGATCGCGCGGTCTATCCGCGCCTGCTCGCCGTCGACAACGAGCTGGTCGTGCCGGTCAACACGATGACCCGCGTGCTTGTCACCGCGACCGACGTGATCCATTCCTTTGCCGTGCCGTCCTTCGGCATCAAGATCGACGCCGTTCCCGGCCGCACCAACGAGACCTGGTTCAAGGCGGAGAAAGAAGGCCTCTATTACGGTCAGTGCTCGCAGCTCTGCGGCAAGGACCATGCCTTCATGCCGATCGCCGTTCGTGTGGTGTCGGACACGCAGTTCAAGACCTGGCTGGCCGCGGCCAAGACCGATCTGCCAGGTGCCAACAAGACGCTCATGGCCGAGGTCGATGGCCAGAACAAGGTAGCGGCCGCCGGCAACTGATGCCGCGGGTTAGCAAGATTTAGGGAACGGAGCGGAACATGGCAGACGCTGCAGCTCACGACGGGCACGACCACAAGCCGTATCATGGCTGGGTGCGCTGGGTTTATTCGACCAATCACAAGGATATCGGTACGCTCTACCTGATCTTCGCGATCATGGCCGGCATAATCGGCGGCGCGCTTTCGGTCGCCATCCGCATGGAGCTGCAGGAGCCTGGCATCCAGATCTTCAGCGGTCTTGCGCAGATGGTCTATGGCATGAACGGCGACGCCGCGATCGACGGCGGCAAGAGCATGTACAATGCGTTTGCCACCGCGCACGCGCTGATCATGATTTTCTTCATGGTCATGCCGGCCCTGATCGGCGGTTTCGCCAACTGGATGGTGCCGATCATGATCGGTGCTCCCGACATGGCGTTCCCGCGCATGAACAACATCTCATTCTGGCTGCTGCCGCCGGCGTTCATCCTGTTGCTCACCTCGATGTTCGTGCCGAGTGCGCCTGGCGCCTTTGGCGTGGGCGGCGGCTGGACGCTCTATCCGCCGCTGTCAACTTCGGGCCAGCCCGGACCGGCCATGGATCTGGCGATCTTGTCGATCCACATCGCCGGCGCCTCCTCGATCCTCGGTGCCATCAACTTCATCACCACCATCTTCAACATGCGCGCGCCAGGCATGACCCTGCACAAGATGCCGCTGTTTGCCTGGTCGGTGCTGGTCACCGCCTTCCTGCTCTTGCTGTCGCTGCCGGTTCTGGCCGGCGGCATCACCATGCTGCTCACCGACCGCAACTTCGGCACGACCTTCTTCGCGCCTGACGGTGGTGGTGACCCGATCCTGTTCCAGCACCTGTTCTGGTTCTTCGGTCACCCGGAAGTTTACATCCTGATCTTGCCAGGCTTCGGCATCATCAGCCATATCGTCTCGACCTTCTCGAGGAAGCCGGTATTCGGTTACCTCGGCATGGCCTATGCCATGGTCGCGATCGGCGCGGTCGGCTTCATCGTCTGGGCGCACCATATGTATACGACGGGCCTGTCGCTCGATACGCAGCGCTACTTCGTCTTCGCCACCATGGTCATCGCGGTGCCGACAGGCGTGAAGATCTTTTCCTGGATCGCAACCATGTGGGGCGGATCGATCTCGTTCAAGCCGCCGATGCTGTGGGCGCTGGGCTTCATCTTCCTGTTCACCATCGGTGGCGTCACCGGTGTCCAGCTGGCCAATGCCGGCCTCGACCGGTCGCTGCATGACACCTATTTCGTCATTGCCCACTTCCACTACGTACTGTCGCTGGGCGCGGTGTTCGCCATCTTCGCCGGCTGGTACTACTGGTTCCCGAAGATGACCGGCTACATGTACTCGCCCGTCATCGCCAACACCCATTTTTGGGTCATGTTCGTCGGCGTGAACCTGATCTTTTTCCCGCAGCACTTCCTCGGCCTCGCCGGTATGCCGCGCCGCACCATCGACTATCCTGACGCGTTTGCGGGCTGGAACATGGTTTCGTCCTACGGTTCGTATATTTCGGCCGTCGGTGTGGTGATCTTCCTCTATGGCGTGTTCGAAGCCTTCCAGAAGAAGCGCATCGCCGGCGCCAACCCGTGGGGTGAGGGTGCTACCACGCTCGAATGGCAGCTGCCTTCGCCGCCGCCGTTCCACCAGTGGGAGCAGCTGCCGAAGATCAAGTGAGGCGGCTCCCCGCTCGAATACAAAACCGCCGGCCCGCCGGCGGTTTTGGCCAACGGAATGATGGACTTGAGTACGCATGGCCCTAGTCGACAAAACCAGCATTGACGAAGCGGGCTTCCGTATGTCGGAAGCCACGGCGGGCGATTTCTTCGCCCTGTTGAAGCCGCGCGTCATGTCGCTGGTGGTGTTCACCGCCTTTGTCGGACTGGTCGCGGCACCGATGACCATCAATCCGCTGCTGGCGGTGATCGCCATCCTTGCCATTGCGATTGGGGCCGGCGCCTCTGGCGCGCTCAACATGTGGTACGACGCCGACATCGACGCGGTGATGACCAGGACCGCTAGCCGCCCGGTGCCTTCCGGCCGGATCCAGCCGCACGAGGCGCTGAGCTTCGGCCTGGTGTTGTCGGTGCTGTCGGTGATGACGCTGGGCGTGTTGGTCAACTGGTTGTCGGCGACGCTGCTGGCCTTCACCATCTTCTTCTATGCCGTGGTCTACACGATGTGGCTGAAACGCTCGACACCGCAGAACATTGTCATTGGCGGTGCAGCGGGCGCCATCCCGCCGGTTATCGGCTGGGCCGCGGTGACCGGGTCGGTCAGCCTCGAAAGCATCATCCTGTTCCTGATCATTTTCCTGTGGACGCCGCCGCATTTCTGGGCGCTCGCGCTGTTCAAGTCCGAGGACTATGGCCGCGCCGGCATCCCGATGATGCCCAACGTCGCCGGCCATGCATCGACCCGCCGTCAGATTTTCGCCTACGCGCTGGTGCTGGCCCCGGTCGGCGTGCTGCCCTGGCTGCTCGGCTATACGACGCCGTTCTACGGCGTGGCCGCCTTGCTGTTGGGGGCTGGTTTCGTCTGGTATGCGTGGAAAGTGCTTGGCATGGCCGACGATGACCGCGTCATGAAGCCGGCCAAGGCCCTGTTCGCCTATTCGCTGCTCTATCTCTTCGCAATCTTCGCCGCCTATCTGGCTGACAGTGTCGTCGAACGCGCGCTTGCCATGGGTGGGGCATGACCATGGCCGAGAAAGAACTCGAAACGGTCACCTTGACCGATCGCCAGAAGAAGGCCCAGCGCAGCCGTTCCATCGCCATCGGCGTGGCGCTGGCGGTGCTGGTCGTGATCTTCTACATCGCGACAATCGTGAAGTTCGGCCACAATTTGTCGGGCTCGATGTGATGAGCGCCGAGACGTCCAAGAAGACGGTAGGCAAGACCGGCAACCGCGTTGTCGCGGTTGTCTGCCTTGCTTTCTTCACCGGCATGATCGGCATGGCCTATGCAGCCGTGCCGCTCTACAAGATGTTTTGCCAGGCGACCGGCTATGGCGGCACGACGCAACGTGCCGAGAAGCAATATGCCGGCCGCGTGCTCGATCGCGAGATCACCGTTCGTTTCGACGCCAACATCGCCGGCGTGCCATGGGAGTTCCAGCCGGTCCAGCGCTCGATGACCATGAAGATCGGGCAGACCGTCCAGGCGCATTATCAGGCGACCAACAAGTTCGATCGCCCCGTCACCGGCCGCGCAACCTTCAACGTGCAGCCGGAACTGGCGGGTCCGTACTTCAACAAGGTCGAATGCTTCTGCTTCACCGATACGACGCTGAAGCCGGGCGAGACGCTGGACATGCCGGTCCTGTTCTATGTGGACCCCGACATCGTGAATGTGCCGGAACTGAAGGACGTGAAGACGATCACCCTGTCCTATACGATGTTCCCGGTCGAGAAGACCAAGCCGGTGGCGTCGTCCGGGCCGGCCCAGGGCAATAGCAAGACAGTTTCAGATACCGAAGGAAATCTCGGGGGTTGATATGGCAGACGCGCACGCAAAACCACACCATGACTACCATCTCGTCGACCCGAGCCCGTGGCCTTTTCTGGGATCGGTAGGGGCGCTTGTCACCGCTTTTGGCGGTGTCTGCCTCATGGAATACCTGAAAGGCGGCTCCTTCCCGATCTTCGGCGTCAACATCGCCAATCCGTGGCTGTTCTTCATCGGCATTGTGATCGTGCTGTACACCATGTTCGCCTGGTGGTCGGACACGATCAAGGAAGCGCATGAAGGCCACCATACGCGCGTCGTGTCGCTGCACCTGCGCTACGGCATGATCATGTTCATCGCCTCGGAGGTGATGTTCTTCGTTGCCTGGTTCTGGGCCTATTTCGATGCCAGCCTTTTTGCCGGTGAGGTGCAGAACTATGCCCGCCACACGTTTACCGGTGGTGTCTGGCCGCCGAAGGGCATGGAGGTTCTCGATCCCTTCCATTTGCCGCTCTACAACACCATCATCCTGCTGCTGTCGGGCACCACGGTCACCTGGGCGCACCACTCGCTCATCCATGGCGACCGCAAGGGCCTGATCAACGGCTTGGTGCTGACCGTCGGGCTCGGCATGCTGTTCACCATGGTGCAGGCTTACGAGTACATGCACGCGCCGTTCGGTTTCAAGGATTCCATCTACGGCGCCACCTTCTTCATGGCGACCGGCTTCCATGGCTTCCATGTCATCATCGGCACCATCTTCCTGCTGGTCTGCCTGATCCGGGCGATGAAGGGCGACTTCACCCCCAAGCAGCATTTCGGCTTCGAGGCGGCCGCCTGGTATTGGCACTTCGTTGACGTGGTCTGGCTGTTCCTGTTCGCCTCGATCTACGTCTGGGGATCGGTCGGCGCGGTGATCGAAGGCCACTGATCCAGCCTTTTGAGTTTCAATTTCGGGAAGGCGGCCGCGGCGACGTGGCCGCCTTTCTTCTTTTCGGCGCAAGGATCGCCAATCGATGAAAGATGCGGCTGACTTCAATTTGCGCATTTTAACGTCTTGGCATTCCGGCTCTTGCCCGAGAAGGTCTTGCGCGTCGAGGAGGCGAAGCGGCTTCAGCTAGTGGGGCTGGCTGCTTCAATTGGTCGACTGGACCGATGACTGCATTGGGGTTACGGAGTCCGATATGGACAAATCTGGGCGATCGTGGCCGATGGGACGCCGATCGAGATCGAGCAATAGCCATGAATTACGGCACTACGCATGAGTGAAGACAAGGCGATCTGGCCCCCGATCGATCCGATTTCGGCCGGCCTGCACGGCCGCTGCCCGCGTTGCGGCGAGGGGCGGCTGTTTTCCGGCTTTCTCACCGTCGGCAAGCGCTGCGTCAATTGCGGCCTCGACTATTCCTACGCCGATGCCGGCGATGGACCGGCCGTGTTCGTCATCCTGATCATCGGCTTCATCATCGTCGGTCTGGCGCTCTGGGTGGAAGTGACGCTGAGCCCGCCGCTCTGGCTGCATCTGCTGATATGGATCCCACTCGCCCTGGTGCTGTGTCTCACGGCGCTTCGGCTGATCAAGGGCGTGCTGCTCACCCTGCAATACAGCAACAAAGCAGCCGAGGGTCGGCTAGATCGCGGCGAATGAGCGAAGCGTCTCTGAAGGACCGCGGCCATTCGCGACCACGATCGGCACTGTTGTTCGTCCTTGGCCTTGTGCTGTTCTTGATTCTGCTGGCGCTGGGCACCTGGCAGGTCCAGCGCCTGCACTGGAAGGAAGGCCTGCTGCAGACCATCGACCAGCGCACCCATTCGGCGCCACGACCGCTTTCCGAGGTCGAGAAGGAATTCGCCTCGACCGGCGACGTCGACTACACGCCGGTCACGGTCACCGGCACTTTCCTGCATTCCGGCGAGCGGCATTTCTACGCGACCTGGGAAGGGGATGCCGGCTTCAATGTCTATACGCCGCTGGCCCTCGACGATGGCCGTTTCGTCCTGATCAACCGCGGCTTTGTTCCCTACGACCTCAAGGATGCGGCGAAGCGCGCCAAGGGACAGGTAACGGGCAGGGTCACGGTCACCGGGCTTGCCCGCAACCCGCTGCCGGCAAAGCCCTCCATGATGCTTCCCGACAATGATGTGGGGAAGAACATCTTCTACTGGAAGGACCGCGACGTCATGGCCGCGAGCGCCGGCCTGCCGGCTGGGTTCACCTTGGTGCCGATCTTCATCGATGCCGACAAGACGCCAAATCCCGGCGGCCTTCCGGTCGGGGGCGTCACCATCATCGACCTGCCGAACAGCCATCTGCAATATGCCGTCACCTGGTACGGGCTTGCCGCGGCACTCGCCGCGGTGCTTGTCCTCCGGCTTCGCCGGCCCGCGAAAGAGGAATGAACGCAAGCGACGCCTCTCTTTCCACCGATACCCTTGACAGGGCAGGGGTAGGCACCTCATTTCGGCGCTGACCAACCGGCAGGATTTGATGCTTCACACAATCGCCAAGCCTCCTCTGACGATCCGGCTCTGCCAGCCGCGCGGTTTTTGCGCGGGCGTCGACCGTGCCATCCAGATCGTCGTGCTGGCGCTGAAAAAATATGGCGCCCCGGTCTATGTCCGCCACGAAATCGTCCACAACCGCTATGTCGTCGAGGGGCTGCAGAGCCTTGGGGCCGTCTTCATAGAGGAACTTTCCGAAATCCCGGCCGAACATCGGCAGTCGCCGGTCGTCTTCTCCGCGCACGGTGTGCCCAAGTCCGTGCCGGCGGATGCGCAGGCGCGCAACCTGTTCTATCTCGACGCAACCTGTCCGCTGGTCTCCAAGGTCCACAAGCAGGCGATGCGTCACCAGCGGCTTGGCCGCCATGTGCTGTTGATCGGTCATGCTGGGCACCCCGAGGTGATCGGCACAATGGGGCAGTTGCCGGAAGGCGCGGTAACGCTGATCGAGACCGAAGCCGACGCAGCCCGGCTTGTACCGGCCGATCCAAAAGCACTTGGTTTCGTCACCCAGACCACGCTCTCGGTCGAGGATACCGCCGGCATCATTCGCGCGTTGCAGGAGCGCTTTCCGGACCTGCAGGCGCCGGCGGCGGAATCGATCTGCTACGCCACCACCAACCGCCAGGAAGCGGTCAAGGACACCGCCCCGGGTGCTGACCTCTATCTGATCGTCGGCGCCCCCAATTCCTCGAATTCGCGCCGCCTTGTCGAAGTTGCGGAACGGGCAGGTGCCTCGATGTCGCTTCTCGTGCAGCGCGCCGCTGAAATTCCGTGGAATGATATCGGCACCATTTCGACGCTCGGCCTGTCGGCGGGAGCATCGGCGCCGGAGATCATCGTCGACGAGATCATCGACGCGTTCCGCCAGCGTTTCGACGTCACCATCGACCTGGCGGTCACGGCCACCGAAACAGAGGATTTTCCGGTCATGCGGGTACTGCGCGATGTCGAACTGACGCCGGCCGACATGGCGTTCGTCAATGGGACCGCGTGAACGGCCATGGCGGTCTATACCGACGTTGCGGAGGGCGAACTCGGCGCTTTCCTGAAGCACTACCCGGTCGGCGATCTCCTATCCTACAAGGGCATCGCCGAAGGCACCGAGAATTCGAACTTCCTGCTGCACACCTCGAGCGGCTCCTACATCCTGACGCTCTATGAAAAGCGGGTCGAGAAGGCGGATTTGCCGTTTTTCCTCGGGCTGATGGGCCATCTCGCCAGCAAGGGGGTGTCCTGCCCGCTGCCGGTGACCACGCATGACGGCAGCGTCATCGGCACGCTGGCCGGCCGGCCGGCCGTGATCATCACCTTCCTCGAAGGACTTTCGCTGCGGCGACCGGCCGCAACGCATTGCGCCGAGGTCGGCAAGGCGCTGGCGGCGCTGCACCTGGCCGGCGCCGACTTTCCGATGACGCGTCCGAACGCGCTCGCCCTCGACGGCTGGCGCAAGCTTTGGGATGCGTCTCGCGGCCGCGCCGACGAGGTCGAGCCGGGCCTTGCGGCCGAGGTCGATGCCGACTTTGCCGATTTCGAGCGGAACTGGCCCAAGGGCCTCCCCGAGGGAATCATTCATGCCGATCTGTTCCCGGACAATGTCTTTTTCCTGGGCGAGAAGCTTTCGGGGCTGATCGATTTCTATTTCGCCTGTGACGATCTCTATGCCTATGATGTCGCCACCTGTCTCAACGCCTGGTGTTTCGAGAAGGATTTTTCCTTCAACCTTACCAAGGGCAAGGCACTGCTTGCCGGTTATCAAAGCGTGCGCCCCCTGAGCGATGACGAGAAAGCGGCGCTACCGATGCTGGCGCGCGGTTCGGCGCTACGCTTCATGCTGACCCGGCTTTACGACTGGCTGACCGTCCCCGATGGCGGACTGGTGATGAAACGCGACCCGTCCGAATATATCCGAAGGATGCGGTTCCACCGGGCGATCAGATTTCCTTCGGAATATGGATTGGCCGAAAACGGGGTGTCATGAGCAAGCAGGTTGAAATCTTTACCGATGGCGCCTGTTCGGGCAATCCCGGCCCCGGCGGCTGGGGCGCCATCCTGCGCTTCAACGGCACCACCAAGGAACTCTTCGGCGGCGAGGCCGAAACCACCAACAACCGCATGGAATTGCTGGCGGCCATTTCGGCGCTGAATGCGTTGAAGGAGCCTTGCACGGTCGAGCTTCATACCGACAGCAAATACGTCATGGACGGAATTTCCAAATGGATCCATGGCTGGAAGAAGAATGGCTGGAAGACCGCCGACAAGAAGCCGGTCAAGAACGGCGAACTCTGGCAGGCGCTGGACGAGGCCAACCGGCGCCACAAGGTCACCTGGAACTGGGTGAAGGGCCATGCCGGCCACATCGAGAACGAGCGCGCCGACGAACTGGCAAGGGAAGGCATGGCGCCGTTCAAGAAAGGGCCTTTCAGGCCGGTAGTGTCGGCGCCAAAGCCGGATGTCCAGGCAAAGCAGCCGCTGGCCCCGAAGGCGCGTCGTTCGACCCAGAGCTATTGAGCTTCTGGCATTCGCTGCGCCCGGCCGACAGGAGAATTTCTGTTATGCCGATCGCCTATTACATCACCCATCCTCAGGTTCAGATCGACGCCAGCGTGCCCGTGCCGGATTGGGGTCTATCCGACATCGGTCGTGCCAGGGCGCATGCAATGCTGAACCAGCCGTGGATCGCATCGATCGGGCGTGTGGTGTCGTCGGGCGAACGCAAGGCCGTTGAAACCGCCGAGGTGCTCGGGCGGCACCTCGACCTTGCGGTGCAGGTGAGGGAACGGATGCATGAGAACGACCGGTCGGCGACGGGTTTCCTGCCGCCTCCGGAGTTCGAGGCGGTCGCCGACCGGTTCTTCGCCAATCCGCACGAAAGCATTCGTGGCTGGGAGCGGGCCATCGACGCACAGCAGCGCATCGTGAGCGAGGTCGAGGCCGTCCTCGGTGCCGGCGGCAGCAACATCGCCCTTGTCGGACATGGCGGTGTCGGTACGCTCCTGCTACTGTCGCTCAGCGGCAGGCAAATCAGCCGCGAAGCCGATCAGCTGGCGGGCGGCGGCAACTATTTCGCCTTCGATACCCACACGCGCCAAATTATTCATGGATGGCGACCGATCGACAGGCTGTCCTGATCGGCGTACCGCAGCCGTACTCGTAGCGCAAGGACAGGCTCTTCTCGCGACATCGCAGTTGCTCGAGGATGTGGATGGGAGTAATATTTCCCACTATCGAGCAATGCAAGAGAGGACGCAGCGTGGCGAACGTTGAAAAAATGAGCGTGGCTGTGACCCCACAACAGGCAGCCCTGATGCGCGAGGCCGTGGAGGCGGGCGAGTATGCCACTGCAAGCGAGATCGTGCGTGAAGCGATGCGGGATTGGCTGGCCAAGCGCGAACTGCGGCATGACGATGTTCGTCGGCTGAGACGGTTGTGGGATGAAGGCAAGGCAAGCGGGAGACCGGAGCCTGTGGATTTCGACGTGTTGCGAAAGGAAGCTCGGCGAGAGCTGACGGAAGCCTCGCGGAATGGCCGTTAGGCTAGTCTGGTCACCCGCGGCCAAGGCTGACCTCATCGACATCTACGTGACGATAGGCAGCGAAAACATACGGGCGGCCGATCGTTACTACGATCAGTTAGACGCGCGGGCCATGCAGCTCGCAGACCAGCCGCGCATGGGTGTCAGGCGACCGGATATCAGGCCTTCCGCACGAATGCTGGTGGAGGCGCCTTTTGTACTGCTCTACGAAACGATTCCAAACACGGACGATGGCCCGGTGGAGTGGGTTGAAATCGTCCGTGTGGTCGACGGGCGGCGGGATCTGAACAGTCTGTTCTAGCTGTCTACCGGATCAGCAGCGCCGTACCGTAGAGCCCGAGCGCGAACACCGTGTGCGAGACCAGATTGAGGGCGCGGACCCGCATCGGATTCGGCCGCTTCGAGGCCGCCCAGCCGGCGCCCATGCCTGGCGCCAGCAGGAACCAGCCGGCGCCGACGGTAACGATGCCGAGGATGAAGGCCGGCAGGAAGGTCGGCGCGGCCAGCCAGCCCGCGCCCGCCAGCATCACCAGGATGATGCCGTAGGCGATGCCGACAAAGTAATGGAAGGCCCAGCCCAGCGCTTGCTCATATGCGTAGGGCGCCGCATCGCCGATATCGTCGTGAAACACCCTGTCGCGGAGGTGCCAGACCCAGCGCCCGACCGGCCCCCAGTTCGGGCGTGGCTGGCCGAACGCCTTGTGCAGGAAGAAGGCCCAGAGATCCATCAGGACGGTCGCGCCGACGCCGATCGCGACAGCGCGCCAGAAGATGTCAAACATCGTAGGATCCCCCCGAAAACCGCCAACTCTGGAGCGCGGCTGCTTGTCAGGCGAGGCCGGCCATTGCGGCCCCGCCTGAGCGACCGTCGAAGTTCAGAGCTGGCCCAGAATATGAGCCGCGCCGGACTCGTCGACGCCGGGTTTGGTCTCGACATTGAGCGCGGTAACCTTGCCGTCGTCGATGATCATCGAAAACCGCTTCGAACGCAGGCCCATGCCGCCACCGGAGTAGTCTGCGTCAAGACCAACCGCCTTGGCGAAATCGCCATTGCCGTCGGCGAGGAACAGGATCTTGCCTTCGCCGCCGGTGAAGCGCGCCCAGGCGCCCATGACGTGGACGTCATTGACCGAAACGACGGCGATGGTGTCGACGCCGCGCGCCAGGATCGCGTCATGGTTCTCGAGATAGCCGGGCAGGTGGTTGTTGCTGCAGGTCGGCGTGAAGGCGCCGGGAACGCCGAACAGCACCACTTTCTTGCCCGCAAAAATCTCGGCCGACGTGATCGGCTTGGCGCCGTCCGCGGTCATGGTCTTGAAGGTCGCCTCGGGCAGCTTGTCGCCAACGGAGATGGTCATGAGTTCCTCGCTTGGGATAGGGAAAGACGCGTGCTTGCGTAACGAACTCGGCGGCTTCCTGCAACCATCGCGGCATCAAGGGAAAGGCAGCAACCCTTCGACCGCGCCCGCCGAACTCGTCAACGTGTAGTGAAGCCCGCCGTCGGTCGGCGTCGTCGAAGGGCGATCGAGGATCGGCACGGTGAAGATCAGCTTGCCGTCCTTTTCCGAGCGGGAAGGTGTGCCGAACATATAGTCGCGTTCGCCGGCAACGAAGAAATCCGCTGCCTGCGGATCGCCAGGAAAACTTGCCTCGACAACCAGCGTCTCGTGATCGCCGGGCAGCACCTTGATGCCGAAGTCAGGCTTTGCCGCAGCCGGCAGTGCGGTGAAACTCGCCTTCACCAGCGCCGTGTCGTCGGCATTATCGGGATCGGAAGCGGGGTCGACGCTCAGCCGTGTCTGCACGGGGATGCAGATAGATTCGCAAATGCCGAGAAAGACGTCGGCATCGATGACCGCCGGCTGGTTCGGCGCCGCCAGCGTGAACGTCACGGGCAAGGAAACCGGATAATTGTAACCGGCCCATTTGCCATAGCCATCATCGTGGCGCTGCGGCGCGGGAAAAGACAGTGTCGCATCGGCTATATTGGTGCTGGCCGAAACGTCGAGCTGCGGCGGCACACCTGCATCGCCCGGGTCGCGCCAATAAGTCTTCCAGCCGGGTTTGAGCGCGATATCGAGAACACCGTATATGCGGCCGGCGTCGTCCGGCTTGCCTGATGTCACCAGCCGCACCTTGCCGCCTTCGCTGTTGTACCAGGCGGATGAGGAGGCGCTGGCGGGGAGGGCGGCCGCCAATCCAATGGCGGCGCCGAGCAACGGGATTTTCAAGCTTTGCATGGCGGTGATTTGATCGTCCCTTCGTGGCCGCGCAATGATTTCATGGCCGTGCTGATATCATATTTGCGTGACCTTTGCGGGCAAGCCAAGGCCGGACTCGCAATATGAGCTTTGGTCGAATCCGCTACGGCGCATCTTTTCGGCGCCGGGGAAACGCGTTACCTTCCCTGGCATGGATTTGTTGCGCCACAAAAAGACAGCCGCCGGCCGCGGCTATCTCGACGATCAGTTCCTGATTGCCATGCCTGGTATGAAGGACGACCGTTTCACGCGCTCGGTCATCTACATCTGCGCCCATAGCGATGAAGGCGCGATGGGCCTGATCATCAACCAGACGCAGCAGATGCTGTTCCCGGACCTTCTGGTACAGCTTGGCATCATGAACGAGCAGGAGGCGATCCGCCTGCCGGCACAGGCGCGCGATTTCGTCGTGCGCAATGGCGGGCCTGTCGACCGCAGCCGGGGCTTCGTCCTGCATTCGGGCGACTACCGTGTGGATTCCTCGCTCACCGTTTCCGACGACATCTGCCTGACCGCGACCGTCGACATACTGCGGGCGATATCGTCAGGGCGCGGGCCGCGCCGCGCGCTCATGGCGCTCGGTTATTCCGGCTGGGGCGCCGGCCAGTTGGAAACCGAGATCGCTGAGAACGGCTGGTTGACCTGCCCGGCGACGCCGGAATTGCTGTTCGATGCCGACATCGAACGCAAATACGACCGGATTCTCGCCTCCATCGGCATCGATCTCGCCCATCTCAGCCTGGCCGCCGGGCACGCTTGAGCCTCGTCTTTGCCGGCCAGGGCCCGTTCGCCAGGTAAGGCGCAGCCGGAACGCTGCGCCGTTAGCGCAATCTCATCCCATGGCGGTGCGCGAGAGCTGTTCAGGCTTGGAATTGCCTAAACAGGTGAAACCGCGTGTCCGGCTTGTTATCCGCTATGCCGGCTCATAGCCGTACGCTCCGTCCTCACGCATCACGCGGCCGACGCCCGGCCAGCCAAGGTGCGCTCCGGCGATCCATGTTCCAGCCTCGGCCGCGTCGCGGAAAACCTTCCGGCGCGTTGCGCGTGCGATCGCTTGGTCGTCGTCATAGCCCCAACTCAACGCGGGATTGCCAAACTGCAAGGCCGGCACATGAACGATGTCCCCGAAGAACAGGAAGCGGGCCTCGTTCGTGTCGAAAGCGTAGCCGATGTGACCGGGAGCATGACCCGGCAGGGCAACTGCTCTCAATCGCTCGGCCACCTGGTCGCCATTCCGCACGGGCTTCAACAAGGATCTGAACCGCGCAAGGTTTGTTTCGGCGAGAAAGCTCTCCACAGCCTCCTCGGCGATTACGATCGCCTTCAAATTCGGAAAGAGCACCCGGTCGTCCGGCGTCAAAAGCCCGTACACATGATCCTGGTGGGCATGGGTGAGCGCCAAGACCGTGATCAAGGCAGGATCGATGCTGGCTTCGGCTAGTGTCTGCTCGAGGCGTCCTGTTGTTGAGGCCCAGCCTCCTCCTCCACTGTCGATCAGAATGCCGTCAACGCCTGGACCTGCGAGGGCAAAGCAATTGACGGACAGGCGGAGCGCCCCTGCCTGCGCGACTTGCGGCACCGGTTTGTCGCGCGGATCGCGCAGAAGGTCCGCCGGCATCTCAATATAGCCGTCCGAGAGCGACCAGACCCGCCAGGCGCCGGCGGTACAGCCGAGGACGTTATCGCTGCGGAACGTTACGATCATAGAGTACCTCAATCTGCCGTTGCCGATCAAAGCTAGGACAGAGTCACCTATGAGGATAGGCCCGTTGCACAGCAAGGCCTCATGAGTGATATTCATGAATGATGAGAAACGAACTGAACGAACTCGCCGCGTTCGCGATGGTCGCCCGGGAACGAAGCTTTACACGAGCCGCGGCAAAACTAGGCGTGTCTCAATCTGCGCTGAGCCACACTATCCGTGGGCTCGAGCAGCGGCTCGAGCTACGGCTTTTGGCTCGAACGACGAAGAGCGTCGCGCCAACAGCCGCAGGGGCCGCTCTCTTGAAAGACCTGTCTCCGGCGCTTGAGCAAATCGCTGCTGCCCTTGACGGAGCGCGAAGCCTCAGGCGGCGCCCTGCGGGGCGCCTTCGAATTGTGATGTCACGCTCGGCCGCCGTAATGGTGCTGCTGCCACGGCTCGCGGCATTCGCGCAGGCCTACCCCGATATCGTTCTTGACGTTGTCACCACGACAGGCCCTGTAGACCTCGTTGCCGGCGAGTTCGATGCCGGTATCCAGCTCGGCGAATATATTCAGAAAGACCTGATCGCGGTACGCGTCACGCCGGAGTTGCGGCTGGCTGTGGTGGGATCGCCTGGTTATTTCTCATCACGAAGAATCCCCCAAAAGCCGAGGGATCTCAAGGATCATCAATGCATAGCCCTGCGTCTTCCAGGTGGTCCATCTCGGTGGGAGTTCGAGCGTGCGAGAAAGTCGGTCACGATCAACGCCAGCGGCTCGCTCATAATCGACGATACTCACCTGGTGATTGAGGCGGCGCTCGCCGGCGTTGGTCTCGGTCTCGCCTATGAAGAGCAAGTCGCGGAGTATATCGCGGAGCGACGGCTTGTCCGCGTCCTGGAGGAATGGACGCCGCCAATCGCAGGCTTTTTCCTGTATTATCCCAGTCGTCAGCTTCAGCCAGCGGCGCTGTCAGCATTGGTCAATGCGCTGCGACTCTCGCAACAATAGTGATGCATGTCGTTGTTCCGGAACCGAGGACACTTCCGGGTGACATGCATTAGGCCTGCGTGAGCGGATACTGCTCCTTCAGCGTCTTCAGCACCTGGTCGCCTGGCATCGGCGCGCCGAACATGAAGCTCTGGACATATTCGCATCCCATCTGGCGCAGCTCCAACGCATCGCGCTCGTCCGATATGCCCTCGGCGACCACCGAAAGGCCGAGCTCATGCGCCATGTTGACCATGGATTTGAGCAACACCGCGCGTTTTGGCGTGCTGTCGTCGACGAAGCTCTTGTCGATCTTGATGGTGTCGAACGGGAACCGCGTCAGATAGGCGAGCGATGAATAGCCGGTGCCGAAATCGTCCAGCGACAGGCCGATGCCGAGCTGCTTGAGCTTGGTCAGCACATGGGCCGTCTGCTCGGGATTGTCCATGACCAGCGACTCGGTCAGTTCGAGCCGGAAGCAGCGCGGCTTCAAATTGGCGCGCGCGATCACGGAACGCACGTCGCTGACCAGGTCGCGGCGGATGAGCTGGCGGCTGGACAGGTTGACCGACACCGAAAGCGGCGCGTCGCCGATCTGCTTTTGCCATCCTGCCAGATCCTCGGCCGCCTGCTGCATGGCAAACAGCCCAAGCTGCACGATCAGCCCGCAGCTTTCCGCGACCGGGATGAAATCGGCCGGCGGGATCATGCCGCGGCGCGGATGGTCCCAGCGCAGCAGGGCCTCGAAGCCGGCGACGCTGCCATCCTCGAGCCGCACGATCGGCTGGTAGGCCAGCGTGAATTCGCGCCGCTCGATGGCGCGCCGCAGATCGGATTCGAACTGCAGGCGATCGGTGCCGACGGTGCGGAACGCCGGGCGGAACGGCTCGATCCTGTCGCCGCCGAAACGCTTGGCCTGATGCATGGCGAGCTCGGCGTCCTTGACCATGTCCTCGGCCGAGGTTTGCGCCGAGGTCCAGGTGATCAGGCCGATCGAGGCGGTCAGCACGATTTCGCGCTTGGCAAAGGTGATCGGATTGTTGATCGCATGCTTGATCGCATCGGCCACGCCGGCGATGCGGGCAGGGTCCTGCTCGGACAAAAGCATCAGGGCGAACTGGTCGCCGGCGAAGCGCGACAGCGAATCCTTCGGCTTGAGCAGCCGGTGCAGGCGGCGCGCTATGGTGAGCAGGATGGTGTCGCCGGCCGAGATGCCGAGCCCGTCATTGACCTGCTTGAAGCGGTCGATATCGATGACGAAGACGGTCGGCCGCACCTTCTCTTCGGTGCGGGCGATCGAAATGATCGCCTCCAGCCGGTTCATGAACAATTCGCGGTTTGGCAGGCCGGTCAGATTGTCGTGCACGGCGTCGTGCAGCAGCCGTTCCTCGGATTTCTTCTGTTCGGTGACGTCGACCATGGTACCGACGCAGCGGATCACCTCGCCGTCCGATCCGATGACGGGTCGCGCGCGCAGGGCAAACCAGTGATAGTGCCCATCGGCGCCACGCAGGCGGAAATTCTGCGACACCCGGCCGCGGCGATGTTCCAGCACCACGTCGAGCGTGGTGCGGAATGTGTCGCGGTCGTCGGCATGCAACACCGGCAGCCAGTTGCGGGCGGCACCACCCAGGCTGTTGGGCGCAAGGCCGAGCTGGATGCTGACGTCGGGCTTGGTCACCACGCGGTCGCGCAGCACGTCCCAATCCCACACCGTATCGCCAGATCCCGCGACCGCCAGCGCCTGCCGCTCGAGGTCGGAGAACAGCCCCTGATGCAGCGCACCGCCAGCAAAGGCGTGCTGCATGACGGTGAAGCCGATCAGCAGGATGATCAGGATCAAGCCGCCGCCAAGTGCCGGCTGGGCGATGTCGTTGTCGAGCATGCCGGTGATCGCCATCCACGATCCGCATAACCACAACAGCACCATGACCCAGCTGGGCACCAGCATGATCGCTCGGTCATAACCACGAATACCGAGGAAGATGATCAAGCCGAGCCCGGTCAGTGCGGTCGCGGCAAACGAGATGCGGGCGATGCCGGCGGCGACCGCCGGATCGACGATTGCGACGCCGGCGATCAAGAGCAGCCCCAGAATCCAGACCAGCGCGCCGTAGCTGAAATGGCCGTGCCATCGGTTGAGGTTGAGATAGGCAAACAGGAACACCACGAAGGTCGCTGCCAGCGCCACCTCGGTGCCGGCCCGCCACATCTGCTCGTTGCCGGGCGAGATCTCGATGACCTTGTTGAGGAAGCCGAAATCGACACAGATATAGGCAAGCACCGCCCAGGCGAGGGCCGCCGTCGCCGGGAACATCGACGTCCCCTTGACCACGAACAGGATGGTCAGGAACAGCGCCAGAAGGCCGGCGATACCGATGACGATGCCGCGAAACAGCGTGTAGGAATTGACCGAATCCTTGTAGGATTCCGGATCCCAGAGGTAGACCTGCGGCAGCTTCGGCGAGGCGAGTTCGGCGATGAAGGTGATCACCGTGCCGGGGTTCAGCGTCACCCGGAACACGTCGGCGTCGGGGCTGGTCTGGCGGTCGAGCGCGAAGCCTTCGCTGGGCGTGATGGCGGCGATGCGCGTAGAACCCAGATCCGGCCAGAAGATGCCGGAATTGACCAGCCGGAAGTGCGGTGCCACGATCAGCCGATCGAGTTGCTGGTCGGTGGTGTTGGCGAGCGCGAAGACAGCCCAGTCGCCGGTCGAGCGGGCATCGTTGGCTTCGACCTCGATCCGCCGCACGATGCCATCCGGCCCGGGCGCGGTCGACACCTGGAAGTTCTCACCCTGGTTGCGGTAGATTTCGACGGCGCGCGAAAGATCGAGCGCGACATCGTCGCGGGCGATCTTGATGGGTTCTACGGCAAAGGCCGACGAAGCCGCGCACAGCGTCAGCATCGTCGCCAGCAGAAAGGCGAACAGCGGCCCGTTTCGCAGGGAATTGGTCAAAAATCAGTCCTTCGTTCCAGCGCCCGGCGGATCGTCGGCGATCCGGGCGTAGAGGTAGTGATCCTGCCAGATGCCGTTGATCCTGAGATAGGATCGCAGAAGTCCTTCGCGCCGGAATCCGGCTTTTTCAAGCACGCGGATCGACCTGATATTGTCGGGAATACAGGCGGCTTCGATCCGGTGCAACCTCAGCGTATCGAAGGCGAAGCGGGCCACCACCTTGACCGCGTCTGTCATCAGCCCGCGGCCGCCGAAGCGCTCGCCGATCCAGTAGCCGACATGGCCGCTTTGCGAGACGCCGTGGCGTATGTTGCCGAGCGTAATGCCGCCCGCGAGCTTGCCGCTCGACTTCTCGAAGATGAAGAAGGCGATCGCGGTTCCCTGTGCGTAGTCCTCGCGATAGCGGCTGATGCGCAGGCGCCATGCCGTGCGGTCGAGTTCGTCCGGGGTCCAGCGCGGCTCCCATGGCTCCAGGAACGCCCGGCTTTCGCCGCGCACCGCCGACCACTCGCGGTAGTCGTTGGTGAACGGCACGCGCAGCGTGACGAGGTTGCCCTTCAGTGCCGGCAGGTCACGGCGAAAGAAAGGGAGCGCGAACACGGCGCTTTGGACTTAGACGGCGAGCCTGCGGGCCGTGGTCTGCGTGCCCGGAAGCGAATCGAGGATCGCCTCGTATGGTGCCAGCGTACCCACGGGCCCGACAGCGGTAAGCGTCGGCTTGGTCGAGAACATCCGCGACGAAAGGTCGGTCAGGCGCTCGATCGTCAGCGCCGCCAGGCGCTCCATCAGCTCTTCCTTCGCGATCGGCCTGCCGAAAAGGAGTAGTTGCCGCGCGATCTGCGAGGCGCGGCTGGCCGGGCTTTCGGCCGACATGATCAGGCCGGCCCGATATTGGGCGCGCGCACGGTCGAGCTCTTCCTGCAGGATGCTCTCGCCGGCCTTCTGCAACTCGTCGATGATGACAGGCACCAGCTTGGCGATGTCGCTTTGGCCCGTCGCGGCGTGAACGCCGAATATGCCCGTATCGGAAAAGCCCCAGTGGAAGGCGTAGACCGAGTAACAGAGGCCGCGTTTTTCGCGGACCTCCTGGAACAGGCGCGATGACATGCCGCCGCCGAGGATCATCGACAGCACCTGCGAGGCGTAGAAATCCCGCACATGGTAGGCGCGGCCCTCGAAGCCCAGCACGATCTGCGCGTCCATCAGGTCGCGGTCCTCGCGGAAGTCGCCGCCGACATATTGCGCGTATTGCGGGATGGTGCTGTCGGCCTTGCTGCGGAAACCGCCGAGCCGGTTTTCGACCTCGCGCACGAACTTGTCGTGCTTGATGTCGCCTGCGGCCACGATCACCATCCGCTCGGCGCCATACTGGCGTTCTATGAAATCGTGCAACTGCTTGGAGGTGAAGGATTTTACCGTTTCGGGCGTACCCAGGATCGAGCGGCCGATGGTCTGGTGGCGAAAGGCCGTCTCGGTGAAACGGTCGAAGACGATGTCGTCGGGCGTGTCGTGCGCGGCGCCGATCTCCTGCAGGATGACGTGCTGCTCGCGCTCAAGTTCCTGCGGGTCGAATTCGGACTCCTGCAGAATGTCGGACAGGATGTCGACGGCCAGCGGTACATCGTCGGAGAGCACCCTGGCGTAGTAGGACGTGGTCTCGACGCTGGTGGCCGCATTGATCTCGCCGCCGACGTCCTCGATTTCCGAGGCGATCTCGAAGGCGCTTCGCCGCTTCGTCCCCTTGAACGCCATGTGCTCGAGCAGATGGGCCATGCCGTGCTCGTCTTCGCGTTCATTGCGGGCACCCGACTTGACCCAGGCACCCAAGGCAACCGATTCGATACTTGGAAGGGTTTCGGTGGCGACTGTCAGGCCGTTCGACAGACGGCTTACCTCAACACCCATATGGCTCGTACTCCCTAACGCGCCGCCCGCGCGCGGCGACTGACGTAATCTTCCACCATTTTGAGGTCGGATGGAAGTACCGTGTATTTTTCCTCGAATGTCATCAATCCCCCTAGCCATGCGGGCAGGGCGGGCGAGACACCGCTGGCGGCTTCGACGGCGGCCGGGAATTTCGCCGGATGGGCGGTGCCGAGCACCACCATCGGCACGGCGCCCGCTGCCCTGGCCGCCGCCACATGCATGGCGGCCGCCGTATGTGGATCGAGCAGGTAGTTGCTGTTTGCCAGCGTCGAGCGGATGGTGGCGGCAACCTCGTCCATATCTGCGCGGCCGGCGTCGAATTCGGTTCGCATACCGGCGATTTCCGCGGCTTCGATGGTGAAGGCGCCCGATTGTTTGAGGCCGGCCATGTAGCGCCGCACCGTTGCGGCGTCGCGGTTTGACGCCTCGAAAAGCAGGCGTTCGAAGTTCGACGAAACCTGGATGTCCATCGACGGCGAGGTGGTCGCAAACACCCCTTTGGTCCGGTATTCGCCGGTCGCGAAGGTGCGTGCCAATATGTCGTTGTCGTTGGTGGCGATGACCAGCCGGTCGATCGGCAGGCCCATCTTCTTGGCGGCG
Organism: Mesorhizobium sp. ESP6-5; assembly: GCF_020164695.1. Classification (NCBI taxonomy): domain Bacteria; kingdom Pseudomonadati; phylum Pseudomonadota; class Alphaproteobacteria; order Hyphomicrobiales; family Phyllobacteriaceae; genus Mesorhizobium; species Mesorhizobium sp. ESP6-5. The sequence goes on along the minus strand of NZ_JAIUGR010000002.1, from coordinate 16,178 downwards.
TAGCCGGCGAAGATATCGCCGAAATTCCCGGTCGGCACGGTGAAGGAGACCGGCCTGTCCGGCGCGCCGAGCGACAATGCCGAGGAGAAATAATAGACGATCTGGGCCATGATGCGTGCCCAGTTGATCGAATTGACCCCCGACAGCGACACCTGGTCGCGGAAGCCGTGATCGTTGAACATGTCCTTCAGCAGGCCCTGACAGTCGTCGAAATTGCCCTCGATCGCCAGCGCATGGACATTTTCAGCCTTCGACGTCGTCATCTGCCGCTGCTGCACCGGCGAGACGCGGCCATGCGGAAAAAGGATGAAGATGTCGGTGCGGCTGCGCCCGGCAAAGGCGTCTATGGCCGCGCCACCGGTATCGCCAGACGTGGCGCCGACGATGGTGGCGTGCTGGTCGCGTTCGGCAAGCACATGATCCATCAGCCGGGCAAGCAACTGCATCGCCACGTCCTTGAACGCCAGTGTCGGCCCATGAAAAAGTTCGAGGACAAAAGTGTTGGCGCCGGTCTGCACCAGCGGGCAGACGGCCTCATGGCGGAAGGTGGCATAGGCTTCGCGGACCAGGCGCTCGAAGACCGGCGCGGCAATCTCGCCGCCGAGGAACGGCGTCAGCACGCGTATGGCCAGGTCGGGATAGGCGAGGCCGCGCATGGCTCGGATCTCGGATGGCGAGAAATGCGGCCATTCGCGCGGCACGTAGAGGCCGCCATCGCGCGCCAGGCCCGCCAGGATGACGTCGGAAAATCCAAGCGCGGGCGCTTCGCCGCGGGTGCTCACATAATGCATGTCACAGATCCGTTTGCCGCCTGTTTTTCGTTCACCACAAGGTGGTTAATTTCTGCACCGGCTCTAGTCGCATTTTTGCCGCGCGGTTGATATACGTCACCAGCTTTGCGAGAGGGAAGTGCAGTTTCATGGCGTTTCGTATATCAAGTGGTCGCTTTTTGGCGGGTCTTGCGCTCACCGGCTTTATGCTTGCCGCCGCGGGCTGCCAATCAGGCGACAATGGCATCCTGAACCTCGGTTTCGGCAAGAAGGATCCGACGGCGCTACCCCCGCCGCAGGACCCCAAGGTGCTGGCCAGCCAGCTGAACGCCTATTGCCCAAGGGTGACGGTGCGCGACGGCACGGCCTTCTTCAATACCTATGTCAACGAGGTGCAGAAGCCCAAGCCGAAGCTCAAGAAGACCGGCGATGCCGCTGCGGATGCCGCTGCCCAGGCCGCCGCTGACGCCGCTGCTGCTACGCCGCCCGACGATTCGGCGAGGATCATTTATCAGGCGTCGATCAGCGACGTGACCCGCGATTGCAGCCGTGCCGACGGACAACTGACGATGAAGATCGCGGTTGCCGGCAAGATCGTGCCAGGGCCGAAGTTCACGCCAGGCACCATCACCATGCCGATCCGCACCGCGGTCATGCACGGCACCGACGTGCTTTATTCGCAGATACACCAGTATCAGGTTCAGGTGACCGATCCCTCGGTCGCAACCCAGTTTGTCTTCACCGATTCCAATGTCGTCGTACCGGCGCCGACGGCGCAGGACTATCAAGCCTATGCCGGTTACGACGAAACCGCGCCGAAGGCGACGACCGACAAGCCGAGGAAGAAGACCCACAGGAAGAAGACGGCCGCTACGAACTAGGCGGCTGTCGGCCTTGCGTGCGTCCGGCCGGACGCACGCATCTCAGGCATCCGCCGACCACTCCGATAGAGCGGCAATGACGCTCTTCAGTTCCGCCCAGCGGCGGATCACCGTCTCGGCACCGGCCTCTGTCAAGGCGTCGGCATGGCCGGGATAGCTGTGGCTGGCGCCCGTAAAGCCGATCACGCGCATGCCGGCGGCCTTGGCGCCGGTGACGCCGTGCACGGAATCCTCGATGACGAAGGTGTTCGCCGGGTTGACGCCGAGCTTTTCGGCGGCATGCAGGAACACGTCTGGAGCCGGCTTGGTCTTTCCGGTCGGCGTTTCCATCGCCGAGAAGATGCGCCCGGCGAAGAACGGCAACAGATGCACCTTCTCCAGCATGAACTCGATCCGCTCCGAACGTGAGTTGGAGCAGACGCAGCGTTGCGACGTGACCGAGGCGACCGCTTCGCGCACGCCTTCGATGGCGCGCACGTCGCTGCGCAGTTTGCGGTCGACCAGTTCCTCGGCGCGGTCGATCAGCGACACCTGGAACGGGATTTTGGACTTCTCCTCGATTCGTATCAGTATGTCCTTGAAGGTCAGGCCGGCATAGGTCTCGGCAATCTCCTCCGCCGAGATTTCGTATCCGGCCAGGGTTATCAGTTCAGCTTCGACCCGCGCGGCGATGATTTCGGAATCGACGAGCACGCCGTCGCAATCGAAGATGACAAGGTCTGGCTGGGGCATGGTGATCCGGACGATGGAGGGTGGAGGAATGGCCGCTCAGGGCTCAAGTGGCGCGGCATACACCAATGGACACGGCTTCGCAAACTCCTCCACGGCATCGATAAAGCTTCACCGAATATTTACGCTGATCGGTAACCATAACGGGCAGTAAACAGTAACGCGTGCCTTGGGTGTAAAAATGTCAGCCGTGCGTCTTCTCGACGAGCTCTCCCACGCTCCCCAGCAATCCGAATGGCTGGACACGATCCTGAAAGGCGACTGCGTCGCGGCGCTCGACCGCCTGCCGGAAAAGTCGATCGACGTCATCTTTGCCGATCCGCCCTACAATCTGCAGCTCGACGGCGACCTGCACCGTCCCGACCAGTCCAAGGTCGATGCGGTCGACGACGACTGGGACCAGTTCGAGAGCTTCGAAGCCTATGACGCTTTCACCCGCGCCTGGCTGCTGGCGGCACGCCGCGTGCTGAAGCCCAACGGCACCATCTGGGTCATTGGCTCCTATCACAACATCTTCCGCGTCGGGGCCAAGATGCAGGATCTCGGCTTCTGGATTCTCAACGACGTGGTCTGGCGCAAGACCAATCCGATGCCGAATTTTCGCGGCCGCCGCTTCCAGAACGCGCATGAGACGATGATCTGGGCTTCGCGTGACCAGAAGGGCAAGGGCTATACCTTCAACTACGAAGCGCTGAAGGCGTCGAACGACGATATCCAGATGCGCTCCGACTGGCTATTCCCGATCTGCACCGGCGGCGAGCGCCTGAAGAATGAGAATGGCGACAAGCTGCATCCGACCCAAAAGCCCGAGGCGCTGCTTGCCCGTATCATGATGGCCTCGACCAAGCCGGGGGACGTCGTGCTCGACCCGTTCTTCGGCTCCGGTACGACAGGCGCGGTTGCCAAGCGCCTCGGCCGTCACTTTGTCGGCATCGAGCGCGAGCAGGCCTATATCGACGCCGCCAATGAGCGCATCGATGCCGTGCGGCCACTCGACGAAGCGGATCTCACCGTGCTTACCGGCAAGCGCGCGGAGCCGCGCGTCGCCTTCGTCAGCCTGATCGACACCGGGCTGATGACGCCCGGCGCCACGCTCTATGACGCCAAGAAGCGCTGGGCCGCCAAGGTTCGCGCCGATGGGACCGTCGCGATCGGCGACAGCGCCGGCTCGATCCACAAGATCGGCGCCGAGGTGCAGGGACTGGACGCCTGCAACGGCTGGACCTTCTGGCATTATGAGCGCAGCGGCGGGCTTACCCCCATCGACGAACTGCGCCGCATCGCCCGGCTTGGCATGGAACGGGCAGGGGGCTGACCCCTGCAGCCTGCCTCATATTCGTTGATTCAAAGTCTCACCGGATGCCGCAAGCGATGGAGATCACACTCTTATCCCCAATCGCTCAAGGTCTGCTTTAAGCGTGCTGGCATCGGTGAACAGCACCGCTTGCCAGCCGGCGGCCTTGGCGCCGTCGACATTTTTCTGGCTGTCGTCGATGAACAGCGTCGCCGACGGCTCGAGGCCGAACGCGGCCACGTGATGGTCGTAGATGCCACGATCCGGTTTGATCTTGCCGATCTCGCCCGAGATGGTGACGCCGCGCGGACGGCCGAGAAAATCGAAGCGTTCGCGCGCTTCGGCCAGCGTGTCGGAAGCAAAGTTGGTCAGCATCGTCACATCGTGGCCGCTGTCGATCAGGCCGAGCATTATGGCGACACTGTCGTCATAGGCATGCGGCACCATCTCGTGCCAGTGGCGACGGAAATTGCGGATGTTTTCGGCGTGCTCGGGGTGCTCTGCGATCAGCAGCGCTTCGGCCTCTTCCCACGTCCGGCCGCGATCCTGCTCTATGTTCCAGTCATGCGTGCAGATATTGTCGAAGAACCACTTTCTCTCTTCGTCGTCGGGAATGAGGCGGCTGAAGGGAATGTTCGGATCGTAATGGATCAGCACCTTGCCGATGTCGAAAACGATGTGGCGGATTTCAGTCATGGGGCCTCTTTGCACTCAATGGCGACGGTTTTTTCGTCGCGCCGGGTATCGCAGCCTCGATTGCCTTTTTCATGACGGTGGGCAGCGCCTCGCCTGAAATCTCATGGGCGGGCGACCAGAAATGCCCTGCCAGGGCATCACCTTTGATGTGGGCGCGAAAGACTTCGAGTTCGAGCGCGAAATGGGTGAACACATGCGCGATTGTCCCGGCGTGCCGCCAGTCGCCGGCAAAGGGCGCTGCCGCCTCTGTGGTGGCTCCGTCCATCCGCGCCGTCCAGGCGGTGGTCGGCACTTCCGTCATGCCGCCGAGCAGCCCTTTCTCTGGCCGCTTGCGCAAAAGAATGGCACCGTCGTCGCGCATGGCAACGAAAGCAGCCCCCCGCCGCAGCGGCTTGTCGGCCTTCGGCAGCCGCACCGGGAAATTTTCGGGATCTCCTGAAACAACGGCGCTGCAGTCCTCGCGCAGCGGGCACAGCATGCAGCGCGGCCGGCGCGGAGTGCATATCGTGGCGCCGAGATCCATCATCGCCTGGGCAAAGTCGCCGGGCCTTGTCGCCGGCATCATGCGCTCGACATGGACCCGTATCTCGGCCTTGGCTTCGCTGAGCGGCGTCGTGATCGAAAACAGCCGTGAGATGACGCGTTCGACATTGCCGTCGACGACGGCAGCGTGGCGGTCGAAGGCGATGGCCGTTATTGCCGCCGATGTATAGGCGCCGATCCCCGGCAATTCTCGAAGTCCGATCTGGGTGTCCGGAAACCGGCCGCCGCGCGCCGCCACCAGATCCGCGCAGACCTTGAGGTTGCGGGCGCGGGAGTAGTAACCGAGCCCCGCCCAGGCTTTCATCACATCCTCCGTCGGCGCCGCGGCCAGCGCTTCGACATCGGGCCATTTCTCGACAAAGGCGAGGAAGTACGATTTCACCGCTTCGACGGTGGTCTGCTGCAGCATCACCTCCGACAGCCAGATACGGTAGGGATCGGGCCGCACACCGCGTGCATGCTCGCGCGGGGTCACGCGCCACGGCAATTCGCGATGATGCGCGTCATACCAGGCGAGCAGGCGCGACGCCGTATCATCCGAGATGACCTTGCTGGTCTGGGCCTTGCGGGTCTGGTCTGCTGGTGCCATTGATCTTGCGTTGGCCTGGCCGGTATCTGCTGGGTCGTGGCTGGAGAACGCACATGGCAGGGAAAAGGCGCTTCGGCAATCCCGTTCCGGTGAGCGATCTCGCCACCGACATCCTCGACCCGGTGCTGCGCAAGCGGGCAGGCATCTCGATCGGTCTCGTCCAGTCGTGGGAAGAGATTGCCGGACCGCGCTTGGCCATCCACTCGCGGCCCGAAAAGATCCAGTGGCCGCGCCGCCTGCACGAGGATGATCCGTTCGAGCCGGCCGTACTGGTCATCGCCTGCGAAGGCATGGCCGCGCTTCATCTGCAGCACGAGACCGGCGAGATCATCAACCGGGTCAACGCCTTCCTGGGTTTCAGGGCGATAGGCCGCATCAGGATCGTGCAGAAGCCGATAAGCTCGGGAAGAGCCCGGCCCAAACCCACCCTCAGGGCGTTGAGCGCGGCCGAAAAGGCGAAATTGTCCGATACTGTCGGGCTTATAGAGGATGACGGGCTGCGCGCCTCGCTGGAACGGCTGGGGGCGACCATTCTGGGCGCAAGGAAAGCCTAGACGGCTGCAATGACCCCAGGGACTATCCCGAGGCCGTCTGGCCAAGGGCGAAGTGGAACGGTTACAGTTGCCCCGGTCGGCCCAAACGGAGACGATCCCCTTGGTTCTGATTGGAAACGGTCATAGGTTTGTCGTTAATCTCGCGCATTCGTGATCGCCCTTGTCAGGTTTCACGATTGGATTGGGGACAGGGATGCCTTAATTCGCGCCAACTCTCGCCTTTTCGTGCCTTTGCATTGCAAAATCCAACTCTTATCAGGTGATTCGTATGAGCCGTCCCCCGTTTGGCCAAAGCTTCTCTCGCAGAAACGTCCTGACATCGCTGGCCGCAATCCCGGCGGTGGCCCTGCTCGCCGCCTGCAGTGATTCCGGCGAAGAGGCGAAGGCCGCGGATGTCAAGCCCGCGAACCCGGCAACGCCCGCAAAGCCGGCCACGCCCGCCGCGGTCCAGGTGCCGGAAGCGCAAGGCACCGTCGACATGACCGAACTGATGAAGCCGGGCGCGCTGCCCGACAAGCAGCTCGGCAAGGATGACGCCAAGGTCACCATCGTCGAATACGCCTCGATGACCTGCCCGCACTGCGCGCATTTCGCCGAGACCACCTTTCCGGATTTGAAGACCAAGTACATCGATACCGGCAAGGCGCGCTACATCCTGCGCGAATTCCCATTCGATCCGAGCGCCGAAGCCGGTTTCATGCTGGCGCGTTGCGCCAAGGATAACTATTTCCCGATGGTCGACGTGCTGTTCAGGCAGCAGGCGAACTGGGTCGGCGTGTCGAACACCAAGGAAGCGCTGCTGCAAATTTCCAAGCTTGCCGGTTTTACACAGGAGTCCTTCGAGGCCTGCTTGACGGACCAGAAACTTCTGGACGATGTGAGATCGGTTCAGAAGCGTGGCGCCAATGAATTCAAGGTCGACTCGACGCCGACCTTCTTCATCAACGGTAAGACCTACAAAGGGGCGATGTCGATTGAGGAAATGTCGGCCATCATCGACCCTCTGCTCTGACATCGGCTCAGTGCTGAAGCGGCAGCGCTCCGGCGCTGCTTGCCTCTCTATCCGTTCGCGCGCTCTGCGTCCTATCGCAAAACCTCGGTACACTCTTGCCGAACCGGTGTATGAGGCGCGCGAATGAAGTTTTCGCGCCTCCGCCTTCTTGGTTTCAAGTCCTTCGTCGAACCCGGCGAGTTCGTCATCGAACGCGGCCTGACCGGCATTGTCGGGCCGAACGGCTGCGGCAAGTCGAACCTGGTCGAGGCGCTGCGCTGGGTGATGGGCGAAAGCTCCTACAAGAACATGCGCGCGTCCGGCATGGACGACGTCATCTTTTCCGGCTCGGGCACCCGTCCCGCCCGCAACACCGCCGAAGTCACGCTTTTCCTCGACAACAGCGACCGCTCGGCTCCATCCGCCTTCAACGATGCCGACGAACTGCAGGTGTCGCGCCGCATCGAACGCGAGGCCGGCTCGCTCTACCGCATCAACGGCAAGGAAGCGCGCGCCAAGGACGTGCAGCTTCTGTTCGCCGACCAGTCGACCGGCGCGCGCTCGCCCTCGATGGTCGGGCAAGGCCGTATCGGCGAACTGATCCAGGCCAAGCCGCAGGCCCGTCGCGCCCTGCTCGAAGAAGCGGCCGGCATTTCCGGCCTGCACACCCGTCGCCACGAGGCGGAATTGCGGCTTAAGGCGGCCGAGCAGAACCTCGAACGCCTGGACGATGTCGTGGGCGAGCTGGAAAGCCAGATCGAAAGCCTCAAGCGCCAGGCGCGCCAGGCTTCCCGCTTCAAGAACCTGTCGGCCGACATCCGCAAGGCCGAAGCAACGCTCTTGCACCTGCGCTGGACGCTGGCCAAGACACAGGAAGGCGAGGCGCGTTCGGCGCTGGCCACGGCCACGGCGCTCGTCGGCGACCGCGCCGCCACGCAGATGAACGCGGCCAAGGAGCAAGGCATCTCCGCCCATCGCCTGCCTGACCTGCGCGACGCGGAAGCCGCGGCTGCCGCGGCTTTCCAGCGCCTGTCGATCGCCAGGTCGCAGATCGAGGAAGAAGCTGGCCGTATCCGCAACCGGCAGGCCGAACTCGAACGTCGGCTGCAGCAGCTCGACGGCGACATTGCCCGCGAAGAGCGGATGGTGCGCGACAATGCCGACGTTCTCGAGCGCCTGCGTGCGGAAGAGGCCACGCTGAACTCCGAAAACGCCGGTGCCGCCGAGCGTGAGGCCACCACCCGCGCTGTATTCGAACAGGCCGCCTCGACGCTTGCGCAAAGCGAAGCCAAACTTGCCGCGCTGACCGCCGAGCGCGCCGAGGCCGCCGCCTCGCGCCACCAGATCGAACGGACTTTGCGCGAAACCGCGGAGCGTCGCGACCGCTTCGCCCGCCAACTCGCCGACGTCGACCGCGAATTGTCGGACATCCTCTCCAAGGTCGCCGGCTTGCCGGATCCGGCCGAGAAGCAGGTACTGGTCGAGCAGGCGATGGCATTGCTGGAGGAGTCCGAGGCAGCGGTGGAGCAGGCTGAACAGTCGGTCATCGACGGCCGTGGCGCTGAAAGCGCTGCCCGCCCGCCGCTTCAGGACGCCAAGGCGGAGCTGGCGCGGATCGAGACCGAAGCGCGCACGCTGGCCAAGATCCTGAACGCGGCCAGCGGCGATCTCTTCCCTTCGGTGCTGGAGCAGATCAGCGTCGAGCGCGGCTTCGAGACGGCACTGGGGGCGGCCCTTGGCGAAGACCTCGACGTGCCGCTCGACCGCAGTGCACCGGCGCATTGGGGCGAAAGCGAAATCCAGCCCGGCGATGCCGCGCTTCCGGAAGGGATCAAGAGCCTTGCCAGCGTGGTTCGCGCGCCGGCGCAACTAGCCCGACGTCTTGCGCAGATCGGCATCGTCGAGGCCGCTGACGGCCGCCGGTTGCAGGGGCTTCTGGCTCCAGGCCAGCGCCTGGTCAGCCGCCAGGGTGCGCTGTGGCGCTGGGACGGCCTGACCGCCAGCGCCGATGCACCGACCGCCGCGGCACAAAGGCTGGCACAGAAGAACCGGCTTGCCGAACTCGATGCCGAAGCGGTGCAGGCGACGCTTGTGCTGCGCCAGGCCGAGGAAGCGCTAGCGCAGGCCGAGCAGGCGCTCCGCCAGGCAAGCGAAGCCGAACGCAACACGCGCCAGGCGGGACGTGAGGCCCAGCACCGGCTGGACGCCGCCCGCAATGCGCTGGCCGAGGCCGAAAAGGCCGGCGGTGAACTATCGAGCCGGCGTGCCGCGCTGGACGAGGCGCGCGCCCGCATCGTCGACAGCCATGAGGAGACGTCAGCGGCTTTCGTCGAGGCCGAGATGCTGCTGCAGGATGCGCCCGACCTCGGCGACCTGCAATTGCAGCTCGAACAGTCCTCGGCCAATGTCTCGCGCGACCGCGCCGCGCTTGCAGACGCGCGCGCCGTCCACGAGGGCTTGCGGCGAGAAGCCGAGGCACGCACACGCCGGCTTGACGCCATAGGTGCCGAACGCAGCAACTGGCTGGTGCGCGCCGAAAACGCCTCGACGCAGATCGCATCGCTCGCCGAACGCAAGGCAGAGGCCGAGGCCGAGCGCGAACGGCTGGCCGATGCGCCCGACGAGATCGACGCCAAGCGGCGTGCGCTGCTGTCGCAACTCACCGAGGCCGAAAGCTTGCGCAAGGCGGCCGCCGACCGGTTGCAGGAGGCGGAGAACAGGCAGGCCGAACTGGACAAGGCGGCCACATCAGCCATCCAGTCGCTGGCCGAAGCGCGCGAAACCCGCGCCCGCGCCGAAGAACGGCTGACGGCGGCCGACGAACGCCGGCTGGAGGTCGAGGCGCGCATCCAGGAAACGTTGAACACGCCGCCGCATCTGGTCATCCGCCACACCGGCCTGGAAGCCGACGATCCGATGCCCGAAATGCCCGAGATCGAACGCCAGTTGGATCGGCTGAAGGTCGAGCGCGAACGGCTCGGCGCCGTCAATCTGCGTGCCGAGGAAGAGCAGAGGGAGCTTTCCGAGCGCCTGGAGGCGATCGTTTCCGAGCGCGAGGACATTATCGAAGCGATCCGCAAGCTCAGGCAAGCGATCCAGAGCCTCAATCGTGAAGGCCGCGAACGGCTGCTGGCCGCCTTCGATGTCGTCAACAGCCACTTTCAGCGACTGTTCTCGCATCTGTTCGGTGGCGGCACGGCGGAATTGCAGCTGATCGAATCCGAGGATCCGCTGGAGGCGGGCCTGGAGATTCTTGCCCGACCGCCCGGCAAGAAGCCGCAGACCATGACGCTGCTGTCGGGCGGCGAGCAGGCGCTGACTGCGATGTCGCTGATCTTCGCCGTCTTCCTGACCAACCCGGCACCGATCTGCGTGCTCGACGAAGTCGATGCGCCGCTCGACGATCACAATGTCGAGCGCTTCTGCAATCTTATGGACGAGATGGCCAAGACCACCGAGACGCGTTTCGTCATCATCACCCACAATCCCATCACCATGGCCCGCATGGACCGGCTGTTCGGCGTGACCATGGCCGAGCAGGGCGTCAGTCAGCTTGTCTCTGTCGATTTGCAGGCGGCAGAGGCGATGCGCGAGGCGAGTTGACGCGTCCGACCGTCACCGCGAGTTGAAGCGTCCGGCAGCCATCGGCGGACCGCTTAGGTTTTCTGATCGTGTCCGTGGGACCGGTGTTTGGCCGAGGCCCAGAGGAAATAGAGCGGGCCCATTTTCAGCACAGGCACGCGACGATCCCGCTCGCGATCGCGCAGTTCGCGGTAGACCTTCACCTTCAGCGCCAACTTGCTGATTTGGCTATCTCAATGCACGTCGCGAAATCCAGTTCGCGCAGATTGCCGCCAGAAGTCCGCAAGCCATGCCGACGCAATCGGCGATCCAGTCGAACACGTCGAGATCACGCTCTATCAGCGACGTGCCCTGGAGGATTTCGATCGCGGCTCCAACCAGGGCGAGGAAGATGATCAGCCTCTTCTTGCGGCCCGGCCAGCCCAGACTTCCCAGAAACGCCAGGATCGCGAAGGCGCTCGCATGGTTGGCCTTGTCGTAGTGGAAGCCGATATCGATGCCGAATTCGTCGAGGCGAGATATCGGCAGCAACGCGAGCACCAAGACCGCAATGAGCGTGGCGATAAAGGCAATCCGCTCGGCGGCTGAGTAAAATTTCATTCTGTTCCGTCGATACACCAGCCATCGAGGTCGGGTCCGGAGATCTTGGTCGGTGGCATGCCGGTGTAAGCGGCAGGCTGGCGTCCATGGCCACGATTGCATAAGCCGGCTTCGAAAAGCAACGAGCCCGTCTCGCGATCACGAGGGGATCCCAAGGCGTGCCGCCCATTTGCCGGGCAGGGCACGCCTTCCGCCTATTGGCGACGGAATGCTGCGGGCTCGTCAGATTGAAGCGCGTTGAATACGCGACAATCCAAAACCGCTTTTGCCTGACAAGCTCTCTTCGGCAGGCCGGAACATGTCCTCGAAGTCCAGGTCCTGCTCGAAAACCACGCCCCCGACGGACACGGCCAGGATCTCCTCGGCTCCCTGAGGGGCGAAATAGACCTGCGAGACAGTGGCACGGATACGCTCGCCAACCGTCCTTGCTTCGGCCTCGCTCGTTCCGGGAAGGAACACACCGAACATGGAGGCACCTATGCGGCCGACGATGTCTTGCGAGCGCACGCAAGACCGGATGGTTGAAGCGATCAGGCGCAAGGCCTCGTCGCCCCAGTTCAGGCCGAAGCGCAAGTTGATGGCGTTCAGGTGTTCAGGATGAATGACCAGGAAGGCGCCCGATCGCTCGCCTTGTGGGGAAGACCTGATCGCCCGTCTCTCGATCAGCGACGTGAAGACCCTCCCGTTCAGGCAACCGGTCAGCGTATCGAAGGTCGCGGCCCGGTTGAGTTCCCGCCGATAGCGACGGATCTCGGCCAGTTTCAGGCCTATGAACACAAACAGCGGCAGGCAGATCACCACAGGCAAAAGTGTTGCCGTGATCATGCCGCGCCCGAAAGGCGTCAGCGCCTCGCTGAACAACAGCAGATAGTTCAGGACGAGGGACACGCACAGGCTGCCGACGGTTCCAAGAAATGCCAGCCAGGCAATGGTCTTCCATTCATGATGGACCGGGACATCAGCTGCTGCATTGCTCATCGTCGATCTCCGTTCGATCGCCAAGCATAAGACCGGCAAGTTACGATTTCGGTTTCGAAGAACAATACAATTTGACACGTTGGTTAGATCGCCAAGCTTCTGAACGGAGGATGCTGCCCTTTGTGGCGAATCCGGTGCTGTCGCCTATGGCGGGCCGAAGATTCCCATCTCCGCCGCCCTGGCTGTTGCTTCGGCCTTGCCATAGATGCCGCTCGGCAAGGCCAGCGCCCAGCCATTCGATACCAGCCAGGCACCGACATCCTGTTTGCCCAGCCTGCATGTCACCGCGACAGGGAAGCGGTCGACCACCGGAGGCACGAAGCAGTTCAGCGCTCGCCCGCGCATCCAGTTGTTGAAAGCCGCGTAGGCCCGCTGTCCGCATGGCCACGCGCTCTCGTGAAACAGGCAGACCCTGTCGGTCTGGACGCCCTGGGTTCCACTGATGAACAGTTTCCGCCCCATGGAGTCGAAACCAGCCGACGACGTGGCCACTGGATCGTAAAGCAATGTTTCCCGCCAATCCCTGGGCATCCATGACCTGGGGCGTGATGCGAGGCCGAGGTCGCCAAGCGGCAAACGAGGTTCCACCCGCTCCATCTCCGATCCCTCGATCTGCGGCGGTGCGATGAGATCCTCGGCAATCTTGCGGGCTGAGTTGACGATCGATCGAGCCGGATGTCGCGCGACGTCATCGCCGACGTCAGGGGCTGGGTCGGTGAGGCTTCGTTCGACGGGGAACAGGGTCGCTGCCTTGACCAGCAGCAGGATACCGATGAGAAGCTCGATGCCCGCGAGCGCGATCATCATGCGAACGCGCCCCCAATGTCCCATCGGGCCGCCCGCGTCCAATTCGCTAGAAGCTGGACGTCGATTTGGCAACCAGTTTGAGCGCACCTTTTTCTATCCGGTAAAACGGCATCGAGCGTTCGCTGGATCCATCCGCGCGGAACCTGAACAAGCCGGTCGATCCGCGAAAGCCATTCGGGTTCTCGAAAACCTGCCTGTTGAAGCCATTGGGTCCGGCAGCGCTCGCGATCCCCGCAGTAAGGGCGACCATATCATAGGCATAAGCGACATTGACGTCGGCCTGGTAATTGAAGCTTGCCTTGAAACGATCCGAAATGGGGCCTGTTTCATGTTGGTCGAGCGTCGCGATATAGGCGCCTTCGAAAAGCGGACTGGTCGGGTGCTCCAGCCAGCGGTTCGTGCCAACCACGGAGGTTGATTTTCCAGGGATGCCTTTTGCCTTCAGGGCGATCAGGATTGGCGATGGATTGCTGTCGCCGCTGGCGACGATCACGGCGTCGGGGGCGTCAACCAGCGAGCCCATGTCCGCGACCGCCTTTGCCGCGCTGTCGGCGCTCGTGTAGGGGATGGTGATCGCAAGTGCGGCGCCGTACACGCTGAGGCTGTTGGCGACGTGTTTTTCGGCAATATCGGCACCCGCGCCCGCTGGCACCAGCAGGACGAATTTCTTGCCGCCCTTGGCCGCGATTGCGCCGGCGCCCGCCGCGGCGCTGTCCGCCTCGCCAAGGCATACCGCATAGACGCCCGGGCCGCCGGCAAAATTGTCCGCGAGAGCCAGAACCACCGGCCGGTTCGAGCCCGACAGTTTCGCGACATGCTGCGCCGCCGGCAGGTCGGTCGGGCCGATGACCACTTTCGCTCCCGAAGTTATGGCCTTTACCGCCAGTTGCTGGGAGTAAGCCGCGTCTCCCCTTGTGTCCTCGACGGTAAGCGTCAGCAGGGGATTACCGAGGTCCGTCATGGCGAGCTTGGCGGCGTCGAGCATCTTTTTGCCGTTTTCGCCCGCTGATCCGGAAGCGGACAGCGGCAGCAGCATGGCGACTTTCGTGGGTCCCGTGCCGAGGGACTGCGTCGCCTGGCTTGCGTTTGCCACAGCAACAACAGCAGCCGGCTGATTGGCGACCTGGATGGCAGCGGGGTCGAGCGCGTCCGACACCGAGCCTTTGGATTGGCAGCCGAACAGCGATAGCGCCAGCGCGCAAGCAACCACCCATGTCCGCGGGCCGTGGACCGGCTGGTCACATTCCATGTTCTGCCTGCGCGCTTTCGCTCTTGCGGTCAGTTCATGTACTCGACCATACGGTCGTGAAAACACTCGCATTTATTGAGCGTGTCTTCGTCCTTGTAATTCGTCTTCAGGTAGCCGTAAGCCATGCCGCAAGCGACCTTGGCTTCCGACGCCCAGACGAAGACCGGCCGGGACGAGTTGATCCATTCCGGGCTGTTGGCGACGGCAACCGACTCGTCCATCAGCTTGACGACCTGTTTCGTGAGGTCGACCGTGTTGTCGGTCAGCACCAGATTGGAGGTTCCAACGGTGCGACAATAGTCGGCCACGGGTCCCTCGATGATGTCGGCGGCAAAGCCGGTCGATCCCGCCAACAGCAGCGCCGTGGCCGAAATCAGCAACCTTGAACGAATTCTCATGTAAGCCCCTCTCCAAATTGCCATTTCATGTCCGCTAATGCATAGCATGGGAGCACGAGCGCGCAGAAGCGTTAAATCGTAACATGCTGCTGCGTGTGTGTTGCGTCGTCATAGAGGATGTTGATGGTGCCGGCCGCGGGCGCAGGCGTATGCTGCAGTACAGCCACATCCACGAAATTGGCACCGCCAGTCGTACCGTTGACGTCGACGCTCAGCGTCTTGGTGCTGGGGTCGTAGCGCACGTAGTCTGCGATGGCGCCTCCCACCGGCGTGTTGAACAGCGAGGTCAGGTCGATCTTGTCGCCTTCGCCGCCGACGCCACTGTAGTCGGTGATCAGGTCCTTGATATCCAGGTGCTCGAGCTTGAACGTATCGGCACCACCGCCGCCGGTCAGTATGTTGTAGCCCGGAGCAGAGATGAGAAGGTCGTCGCCCGGTCCGCCCGACAGGATATTGGGATCATAGGCAGCGTCACCGGTGAGCGTGGCCTGGTGCCCATCATTGGCGTCGACCACGATGTCGAAGCCATGGCTGGCCTTGTCGCCGTCGCCATCCACGACGTCGACGTTGAAATGTAACCCGACGTCGTTTGGTATCTCTATGGCGGTTGTTACGCTGGTGGTGGTACCGGCAACAATCAGTCCTGTATTGCCGATGTTAACAACTGAGATGCCATAGATCAGGTTGGACGAGGTGAAATCCAGAACGCCGTTGACGATGTTCATGTTGCCCTGATCGTGGGCAGTCCCGGACTGATCATAAGTGACCACATGGACGGCATAGCTGCCCGTCATTGGAGCGCCATTAGACCCTTGCAGGAAGTTGATCATGACATGGTCCATGCCAACTTTGGTCGTTGAATGGGTTGAAGAATTATTGTCGCCATCCCCCTGAAGGAAGTTTAGAGTTATCGATTCATTGTGGTCCATGGCCTGGCCACTACCGATGCCCAAGCCATTGTTGTTCGAATTTACTGTGGCGGAACTGCCAAAATTTGTACCTGATATCCATCCGGAATTCCCAGTGAACAATATATCCGTGTGGGGAGCATCGACATGATTCTTGACGGTTATTTGCTCCAGGTAAACACTATTGCTATTGCCGCCAAGGCCGGTGGCACCCAGCGCGGTTGTATCCGTTATCACTTTGGTGGGTACGGGATTGATCACCTCAAAAGTATAGGTGCCATCCGATTTCATGGCGACCGTGAAATAAGGCTGTGTACTTCCGGCATCGAAGAAGGCCGTGTAGTGGGCAGTGCCGGTGGCCGCATCATAGGTAGAGGTTGAATGGTCGATCAGCGGTATACTCGCCTGATTTGCCAATGAAACCGCAATTGTCGACAATCCGTCGGCCCCAGGCGTAAGTGACCAGCTGCCGTCATGCGTGCCGGCAGAGTTGGCAACGATCTGGCTTTCAATAGAGGAAATCACAGGCAGGTCGTCGACGATGGTGACGGTGACGGAGCCGGCGCCATGAGTGCCGCCAATGCCGTCGACCGCGACCGCGACAGTATC